>JBICIE010000304.1:0-2752 GCA_043101635.1 Phycisphaerales bacterium JB039
ATCGGCGCCGCCTGAGCCGCGACAGGGACCGAGCCGGGGCGTATTGTTCAGGCCCGCCCGGTGGCGGAGTGAAGCGAACCGGCGTCCGCCGGGACAGACAGCAGACAGTCGCCCAGCGGGCGCAGCACTTGGAGGTTCATCGCGATGGCGAAGGGTGTCTTCGAGAGAACGAAGCCGCACGTGAACGTGGGCACGATCGGCCACATCGACCACGGCAAGAGCACGCTGACCGCGGCCATGAGCGCCCGCTCGGCAGCCAAGCACGGCGGCGAAATCAAGAGCTATGCCGACATCACCAAGGGCGGCACCGTCCGCGACGCCTCCAAGACCGTGACGATCCACTCGTCACACACGGAGTACGAGACGGACAACCGCCACTACGCGCACGTGGACTGCCCCGGCCACGCCGACTATGTCAAGAACATGATCACCGGCGCCGCCCAGATGGATGGCGCCATTCTGGTCGTGTCCGCGGCCGACGGCCCCATGCCCCAGACCCGCGAGCACGTGCTGCTGGCCCGCCAGGTCGGCGTGCCGTACATCGTGGTGGCGCTCAACAAGGTCGACCTCGTCGACGATCCCGAGCTGCTCGAACTCGTCGAGATGGAAGTCCGCGAGCTGCTCAACAAGTACGACTTCCCCGGCGACGACACCCCGGTCGTCCGCGTCAACGCCAAGGCCGCGATGGAGAATCCCGCCGACGACGAGGCCGGCAAGGGCATCGACGAGCTGTTCGAGGCCCTCGACAGCTACATCCCCGAGCCCCAGCGCGAGGCGGACAAGCCCTTCCTCATGGCCGTCGAGGACGTCTTCAGCATCAAGGGTCGCGGCACCGTCGCCACCGGGCGCATCGAGCGCGGCGTGATCAAGGTAGGCGACGCCGCCGAGATCGTCGGGCTCGCCAAGGCCAACACCTCCACCACCATCACCGGCGTCGAGATGTTCAACAAGACGCTGGATGAGGGCATGGCCGGTGACAACGTCGGCCTCCTGATGCGCGGCATCGAAAAGGACCAGATCGAGCGCGGCCAGGTCATCTGCAAGCCCGGCTCCATCAAGCCGCACACCAAGTTCAAGGGCGAGGTCTACGTCCTCACCAAGGAAGAGGGCGGCCGCCACACCCCGTTCTTCAGCGGCTACCGCCCGCAGTTCTACGTCCGCACCACGGACGTGACCGGCTCGGTCAAGCTGCTCGGCGGCGCCGAGATGTGCATGCCCGGCGACAACGTCCAGATGGAGATCGACCTGATGGACAAGCCCGTCGCAATCGAGAACGGCGTCCGCTTCGCCGTCCGCGAGGGTGGCCGCACCATCGGCTCCGGCGTCGTCACCGAGATCATCGAGTAGGGGGCCCGATCCCGGGCCCCGCGGCCCGATTTGCCAGAACCTCCGGCCCGCCGGTCGACCTGCCGGCGGGCCGCTTTCGTCCCGGGCTCCGGCCCATCGGCGTGATCCGGCCAGCGGCCGGCCATAGACTTCTGGCCCGCCGCGGCGGGCGCAAAGGGTGAACAGATGGCCAAGAAGAAGCAGCAGGCCCGTGAGTATGTCTGGCTCCAGTGCTCCGAGAGCGGGGATCTCAACTACCGGACCTCGGTGAACACCAAGGGCGGTCTCCCCGAAGGGCTCAAGGAGGGCGTCAAGAAGTACTCGCCCCGTCTGCGGAAGCACACGATCCACAAGATCAAGCGGAAGTGACCTCGCCGCCGCCCGGCGAGGCTCGCACGGACGGCAGTAGCTCAATTGGCAGAGCAGCGGATTCCAAATCCGCAGGTTGGGGGTTCGATTCCCTCCTGCCGTGTTGGAAAGGCCCATTGACGGCGTCGCGCAAAACCGCCGCCTCCCCGGGCCCAAGGACTCGAAGATGGCCATAGGCGTCTACAAGCCGGGGCACGGGTACTGGACGAGGGTCATGACCGCCGTCATGGCCGGTGTCGTCGTCCTCGCCGGAGCCGGATGGCTCTGGAATCAGGCCGCCCTGATCCCGATTCCCATCAGCCACTGGGACTTCACCATCCCCGCCATGACGCCTCCACCGGCGACCGGCGACCAGGTCACGCTGCAGGCCTCCGCCGCCTCGGATGCCCAGCAGTACCGCCCGGTTGGCTCGGCGACCGTGGTCAGCTACGCCCCCGCGGCACGGACCCAGGCCCAGCTCGTCGTCCGCGATCTGGACACCACCGAGGAGGTCGGCCTCGACGCCATCCAGGCCATCCAACTGGCCGGCGCCAGCCTCCCGGTTTCCGGTGTCTCGGCCGTCCCCGCCTTCGACCCGGTCTATCTCCAGGGTGGCGTGGCGGCGGTGGTCATCCTGCTCGGGGCCATCGCGATCTACTACTTCGTGGCCCTCCGCCGCCGGACCGCCGACTTCCTGATCGCCACCGACGGCGAGATGAAGAAGGTCAACTGGTCCACCCGCAAGGACGTCATCGGCTCGACTTGGGTGGTCATCGCCGCCTCCATCGTCCTGGCCGCGGGCCTGTTCGTGGTGGATATACTCTTCTCCGAGTTCTTCCGGCTCATCGGCGTTCTGGACACCTGAGCCGGCGCCTCCGCCGGAGGCGTGATGTTGAGACAGTCTCATGACCCGGAGCGTTTCCCGGGCCGGCGTAGGCCGCGGGACGCTTGTCAACTTGCCCGGAGGATCTGCCGTGGGCCAGATCGAGAAGACAACCACCGTCCGCACCGACCTGATCGGCGCCGATGAGGAGCTGCGCCAGCCGGGCATGGACTGGTTCGTGCTGCGCGTCGCCTC
>JBICIE010000305.1:0-5362 GCA_043101635.1 Phycisphaerales bacterium JB039
GCAATTCGAACCGAGTTTCCGGCAGCGCCATCATCGAGACTGCCGTCATCTGGGACCGCATCCGCGGCATGCGAGGCTTGAAAGCCGTGCTGGAGGACGACTTCGGGCTCGACCTGACCGACTGGCTCCTCCATCGCGCGATAGACATCACGGCCGATGGGCGCTTCATCGTCGGCCAGGCGATGAACCCAGCCGGCGTGCGGGAAGCCTACATCGTCCAGATCCCCGCCTTCTGCTACGCCGACTGCGACGACTCCACCGGTCAGCGCGTGCTCGACATCAACGACTTCCTCGAGTTCCAGCGCCGCTTCGCGCTGCAGGATCTCTACTCCGACTGCGACCAGAACGGCGCCCACGACCTCTTCGACTTCCTCTGCTTCCAGAACGCCTTCGCCGCGGGATGCCCGTAGGGAAATGGGCAAATGGCAAAGGGGCAAATGGCAAATGAGGGCGGGGTAGGACGCGACGAAGCGATGAAAGAACAGGCCTGGGCAATGCCCTCGCGCCTTTCAGTCCTGTGCGGTTCAGCGCTCGTGTTCTGACGCCTTCGCGGGCGTCGCTGGGCGCTGCGCCGGCGCCGGGATCGACACCGGGCCGGCCTCGGCCGACTGCAGCATGCCGATCACGCCCCAGGGGGCGTTGCCGCCGAGGGCGAAGCCCATGCGCCGGCCGATCTCCGTCGAGGTGGCGCTGTAGCCCTCCAGTTCACGCATGCCGGCGCCGATCACCGCCTCCGGATCGATCAGGAGCGGCGCCATCTCCAGCGGGCCCTGCGGCCGGCTGGATGCGATGATCACGTTGCCCGGGTAGCTCGCAGCGCCATCCGCCAGTCCCGGCAGTTCGCCGCCGATGCGCACGTGCTCGCCGCTGAACTGACCCGTCTCGGTCGCGTGCAGGCGCCCGGGGGCGAGTGCCGCGGAGGGCGCTGCGGTGGCGTCCGCCATGCGCGGCGCCGGGAACTGATCCTGCTGAACCTGCCCGGGCTGGGCGCGCTGCTCGCCCGACTGATGCGCCACCTGGACAGGCGCCTTGCCGCCCAGCGGCCGGTACTGCCCCACGATCACGACACCGGCGCCGGCGCCAAGCACTGCCGCGGCGATCGCCAGCCGACCCAGCACGGCCCCGGCCCGCCAGCGCGACCGGCGCCCGATGCGCGACAGGATGTCATCGGTCATGTCCGGCCCCATCGGCGCGCGCTGGAGCAGCAGCGTGGCCCGCTGCATCTCAACGAACGCGCGGCAGCGGTGCAGATCCCGGCGCAGGGCCTCGAACAGCAGATCGCGATCATCGTCGGAGATGTCTCCGTCGAAGTACGCGTCCATCAGGGCGTCGACATCGGCATCCTCGACGATGCGCTCGCTCTTGCGCCCGCGCCCGTCCGGAAAGAGGATGTCTCGATCCTCAGGCCTCAAGGTACACCTCCCGCACGAGTGACTCACGCCCGCTTGCCAGCGCTGCCCGCAGGCGCCTGCGCCCGCGGTGCAGATGACTTTTGACCGTGCCCTCGGGAATGCCCAGGTGCTCGGCGATCAGCGCGATCGGCCAGTTCTGCTGGTGGAACAGGATCAGCACTTCCCGCTGGCGCTCGGGCACCTGGTCGAGGGCGATCTGGATCTCATCACGCATCAGGGCCCGTTCTTCGACTGCGCCGATGCTCAGGCGGTCCGGGCGGCTGGCCCCTCGGCGCGACTCGACGATGTCGGTGTCGTACAGGGGGCGGCGCCGGTCGCACATGTTCAGGTACAGGCGCTTGGCGATCGTGAACAGCCACGTCGAGAAGCGGTACCGCGTGTCGAACCGGTCAAGGCTGGTCAGGGCCCGCACGAAGGCCTCCTGGGTGACATCCTCGGCGACATCATGCCGCCCGCACATCCGGAGCATGTAGGCGTACAGCGACTGCTGCTGGGCGCGCACCAGAGCCTCCGACGCCAGACGGTCTCCGGCCCGGGCCCGGTTGATCAGGCTCAGCTCCTCGGCTCGCTTCATGCTCCAGTCGAATATACCGGCAGCCCCGCGGCGGGTTGCACCCCGGATCCGGGCCAGCGCGCAATTTCCGCCGCCCAAACAAAAACCGCCCCTGGCGGGGCGGTGGATGGTCTCGACGAATCGACCCTAGGCGGCTTTCTTGCGCTTCCGGCCCACGGTCCGCTGTTCTGCCGCGGCCCGGTGGGCGGGGTGATTTGTGATCTCGCGGACCACATCGATCGGATCGTTGGCCCACAGGTCAGCCCCGATCTCCTCGGCCAGGCCATCGGCCCGGTTGAAGACGCCCCCGCCGACGACGATCTGCACGTCGCTGTGGGCCCCGATCTCCCGCAGCGTGTCCACCAGGGAGCGGATGCTGGGCAGGTCGGAGGCGGCCGAGGCGAACATCAGCAGCACATCCGGCCGCGTCGCGTGGATCTGGGCGAGGATCTCGTCGTTGGGGATGCCGCCGCCGGCAAAGGCGACCGCGTAGCCGGCGCCCTCCAGCAGATCGACGGCCATCTGGGCGCCAAGCTCATCCGCCTCCTCGGGCCCACAGACGGCCATGATGGAACGCCCGCGCGACGGCTCGGCAACCAGCAGGCCCGAGGCCTGATCGACCAGGGCCCGGAGCAGTCGGGTCGCCAGATGATGGGCCATCCTGCTGAGCTGGTCGTGCCGGTGCAGGCGCTCGATCAGTTCATAGGTGGGCCAGAAGACGTCGCCGATGAGTTCGACCGGGCCGACGCCGGCCTGCTGCATCTCCTGCACCAGGCTCCTCGCCGCGGGACGGTCGCCCGCCACGAGCGACTCAAACAACCGCTCCACGTACCGTTCCAAGTTCATTACGTGATCCTCGCTGAGCCGGGACGCAAGCTCCGCCAGCGCCGAGGGCGGGTGTGACAGCGGGCTCCGCCCGTCCCCGGCGCGTGATCCCCCGCCGGTGGGTCGAGTATCGCCCCCGGCCGGAAGAGGCCGTGAAAGAACAGTCAGGCTTTCCACCTCGGCGCGGGCTCTCGGACCTGTCTTTGCGCGTCTGATAACCGCCGCGCAGCTTCTGCGCTTCAGGCCCGGCGCGCCACCGTGCAGATGCAGACGCCGAATGTCAGCGGGATCGACCGGGGCGTCTGGAACCCCGCGCCGGCCACCATGGCCGCGAGCTGGTCGCGGTCCAGGAAGGTCTGGACCGAGCGCGGCAGGTAGCGGTAGGCGCCGGAACGGTCGCGGCTCAGCAGCGTGGCGGTGCGCGGCATGATGGTCGAGCAGTAGAAGTCGTTGAGGGCGCGCAGCGGCGCAGCGCGAGGGCGGTCGAACTCCAGGATCACCAGGCGCCCGCCGGGGCGCAGCACGCGATGGAACTCCGCCAGTGCGCGCGCAGGATCGGTCACGTTGCGGATGCCGAAGGCGATGGAGACGACGTCGGCGCTGGCGTCGGGAAGGTCGAGCGCCATGGCGTCGCCGCGCACGTACTCGATGCGGGCCCGCGCTCCGGGCGGCATCCGGTCGCGCTTGTGCTCGGCGATGTCCAGCATCTCCTGCGTGAAGTCCACGCCGATGACGCGCCCGGCGCCCGCGCGGGCGAAGGCCTCGGCCAGGTCGCCCGTGCCGCAGGCGACGTCGACGACCACCTCGCCATCGCCGAGCTGCGCCTCGCGGACGGCCCGGCGCCGCCAGGCCTGGTCCTGCCCGAAGGAATGAAGCCGGTTGTTGAGGTCGTAGCTGGGCGCGATCGCCGCGAACATCGCCCGGACACGCCCGGCCTTATCGGCCCGGTCGTGCACGCTGCGGAGTTCTGCCGGGCCCCACGCCGCCGCCTTAGGATTGCCTGCACTGGTCATCTTGCCCCGATTCTACGTTCCGCACAGGTGGACCCGCAGGGGAGATCCCATGAGAAGGCTGCTCATCACGCTGCTGGCGAGCTTTGGGCTGATTGCGCTGCCCGGCGGCTGCGCCACCAGCCCGGCGACCGGAAAGACCATCTTCGTCGGCATGTCCGAGTCCCAGGAGCGTCAGCTCGGGGAGGAGGCGGCGCCGGAGCTGACCCAGCAGTACGGCGGCGCCGTCAAGGACCCCGGCTTGCGGGAGTACGTGACCGAGGTCGGCACGAAGCTGGTGGCGCAGATCGAAGATGAGGACTATCGGAACCTCGACTGGGAGTTCACGCTGCTGGACTCGGCGATCATCAACGCCTTTGCGCTGCCGGGCGGCAAGGTCTTCATCACGCGCGGCCTGACCAGCCGCATGACCAGCGAGGCCCAACTCGCCGGCGTGCTCGGTCACGAGATCGGCCATGTGACGGCCCGCCACGCGGCCCAGCGGATGGCCAAGCAGGGCGTGGTCGTCGGCGCCGTCGCGGCGACGGCCATCCTCACGGGCGTCAGCGAGGATGAGGACATCCGCGCTGTCGGCGCCGGCCTCGTGCCGGCCCTGGCCGTCGGCGGCCAGCTCGTGGTGCTCAAGTACGGGCGGGATGAGGAGAAGCAGTCGGACGAATTGGGCATGCGCTACATGGCCCGGGCCGGCTACAACCCGCGCGGCCAGCTCGAGGTGATGCAGATCCTGCGCGACGCCAGCGAGGGCCCGCGCCCGCCGACGTTCCTCTCCAGCCACCCGCACCCCGAGGACCGCATCGAGGAGATCGCCGAGAAGCTCCAGACGGATTACGCCTACACCCAGGGCAACCCGGAATTCGTGACACTGGAAGACCGATTCCGCGCGCGCATGCTGCGCCCGCTTGAAGAACTGCCGCCGCCCGCCCAGGGCGAAGGCGGCTGAGAGCGTTCAGCCCCGCCGCAGCCCGAATCTGTGTTCAGCGCGCTTTGTGCTCTGTGCTGTCTTCGCTCTTTGCGTTCCTACGGACAGCCCGCGGCGAACTCGTTCTGGAAGCACAGGAAATCGAAGAAGTCCAGCGCGCCCGTGCCATCGCAATCGGCGTACGGATCGCCGAGCGCAAAGGCGTTCTGGAAGCACAGGAAGTCGAAGAAGTCCAGCGTTCCGCTGCCGTCGCAGTCCGGATAGCAGGCGTCGGCCGGGAAGCCGTCGACCTCGATGATCCGCATCCCCTCGAACGGCGGCACGCTGGCGCCCTGCTCGAACTCCAGCCGCCACGCTGAGGATGTCACGGGCGCAAACTCGAAGGCGAGTTCGAGAAACTCCGACTGCGTCGCGAGGTTGTCCGGCTCGAGGTCGTAATCGGGATCGATCTGCTTGTCCACCAGCGTCGTCTCGAACACACCATCGCCGTCGGTGTCGGCCAGCAGCTTGAAGCCCTGCATCGCGCGACGGAAGAAGGCCGCAACTCCGTCGTTCTTGGCGTACAGCCGGGCGGCGCCCAGCGTGACCGGATCGGTGTCCACCTCGATGAAGCAGATCCCGCCGAGAGATCGGAAGAGCGTCG
>JBICIE010000306.1:0-7710 GCA_043101635.1 Phycisphaerales bacterium JB039
GCTCTTCAAGCGAGTCGAGCAGGCGCGGCGCCGGCTCATCGGCGCAGGTCGCGTCACGGGCGTCGCCGCCGCCGATCGCCTCCAGGCACGCCGCACAATCCGCCACGCTGCGCCCGATCGGCCCGATCTGGTCCAGGCTGCTGGCAAACGCCACCAGCCCCCAGCGGCTCACCCGCCCGTACGTCGGCTTCAGGCCCACCACCCCGCACATCGCCGCCGGCTGGCGGATCGATCCGCCCGTATCCGTGCCCAGCGCCAGCGGAACCATCTGCGCCGCAACCGCCGCGGCGCTGCCCCCCGAGGATCCGCCCGGCGTGCGCGAATGGTCCCACGGATTGCGCGTCGGCCCGAACGCCGAATGCTCGCAACTCGAGCCCATGCCGAACTCGTCCATGTTCGTCTTGCCGACGATCACCGCGCCCGCGCTGGCGAGCCGTGCCGCGGCAGTGGCGCAAAACGGCGACTCATACTCCTCCAGCATCCTGCTGCCCGCGGTCGTCCGCCCGTAGTCGAGGCAGATGTTGTCCTTGATGGCAACCGGCGCCCCGGCGAGCGGCCCCGGATCCTCCCCGCGCCCGATGCGGGCGTCGATGGCGCGGGCCGCGTCCAGCGCCCGCTCGGGAAACGTCCGCAGGAACGCGCCGATCGCCTCGTCGCCGGCCTCGATGCGGTCCAGTGCGCTGCGCACCGCCTCCTCGGCGCTCATCGCCCCGCGGCGCACCGCGCTGGCGATCTCGGTTGCAGATTGCCCGGCGCCGCTCACGCCCCGCCTCCAGGTCCGATCGTCCGCGGCACGACCAGGAATGGGCCGGCGCTCCGCGGCGCCATGCGCAGCGACTCATCCACCGGCAGCGTCGGCCCCGGCCGATCCTCCCGCAGCGCCGCCGGCCGGTCGCCCACCTGCGCCATCGGCTCGACATCGGTCAGGTCCAGCGACTGCAGGCGCCGCGCGTGCTCCAGCACCGCCCCGAGCCGCTGCCGCTCCGCTTCGACCTCGTCCTCGGTCAGGCGCAGCTTGGCGAGACGGGCAACCTTGCGGACTTCCTCGGGAGTCAGGGTGTCATCGGGCATGCGGGAGTGTAGTGGTCGCGCATCAGCCCCCGCCCTTCGGCTTGCCCGTCGCGATATCCTGCCCGCGAAGGAAGCGGATCGTGTCGCGCAGCATCTGCTGGCCGCGCAGCCGCTCCTGCGGGTTGGCGTGCCCGCCGATGTCGTTGTTCACGATGTCGAACATCCGCCCCATGGCGGTGGCGGGCGGCCCGCGACCGCTGCGAAACGCCTCCTGGTCGCGCCGGGCCTGCCGCTTCATGTCCGCGATGCGCTCGTGATCGGGCTTGTCGCGCACCTCCCCGCCCATCGCCTCCATCGATCGTTCCATCTGCGCCAGCGCATCGGCAAGGAACGTCTCGCGCTGCTCCGGAGGGACCGATTCGTACTGCACCGCCTGCTCGTCCCACAGGTCGATCATGAAGCGGCTGACGTTCTCCTCGAACTGCTCCCGGGCCTTGCCCGCGATCGAACCGGCAAACGCCGCCATCAGCACGCTCTCGCCCGCCGACATGTTCTCGACCCGGTCCACGAACTTCCCGATCAGCTCCATCCGCCGCTCGATCGGCAGCTTGTTGAACTCCTCCTGCAGGAAGGTGAAGTCCAGCACCAGCAGCAGGTCGTCGTTCAGATAGTCCGGCTCCGGCGTCGGACGCAGCAGGAAATACAGCCCCAGCCCGCCCGCGATCACCGCCGCAGCCCCGGCGCCGATCCCGATGCGCGCTGCCCGCCGGCGCTGATCGTCCGTGCCGAGGTAGCGGTCCCGCATCGCCCCGAGCCACTCGCGCAGCACATCATGTCGATCACGGGCCGCGATCCGCTCGGCGATCCGCTGCAGCGCGTTGTCTCCGGTGGGTAGCGCCATGTCAACGCCCCGGCGCCCCGACGCGAGCCATGTCCCGGAACATGCCGAGCAGTTCCTCCTGGTCGATCGAGCGCAGATCATCCGCCCGCATATCCGGGTAGTACAGCGCGTTGCGCTTCGTCGGGCTGTCGTGCCAGTCGTCCAAATCCTGCAGCAGCGGCCAGCCGCTCGACTGCTCGGCCCGCAGCCGGTACGCCGTCGTCACGACCTCCGCCGAGCGCCATCCGTCGATGTCGAAGAACGACTCGGCAAACAGCATCGGCCCCGCCGCGACGTACTCATAGCTCACCCCCGCCGTCGCCCATACCGGCGCAAAGGCGGTGTCCGGATCCGTGCCGACCCGGTCCGACGGGCAGCGGTACGGCGAGTCCTTGTCGAGGATGAACAGATCCTCGCCCGCGGGCTTGCGCGGCACGGCGGTGCCGAGATACGCCTCCAGCAGTTCCAGCAGCGACTTGTCGTTGCCCCCGCCCGGATCGCTGCCGTGCAGCGGGCGCACCTCCGGCAGCGTGCCGCGCGACTCGGCGTCCAGGTACATCTGCAGCCCCTGGCCGATGGAGCGCAGGTTCGTCTTGCACTTGACGCTCCGCGCCGCCTCCCGGGCCGCCCCCAAAGCCGGGATGGTGATCCCGATCAGCAGCGCGATGATCGAGATCACCACCAGCAGCTCGATCAGTGTGAACGCGGCCCGTCGCATCACATCTCCCCCGGAACTCTATGCGCCCCGGCGCTGCCGCCGGTCCACCAGGGCCGCCGCCGCCGGCGTCTGGATCGCCCGCAGCGTGTCGGCGTTGGCCTCCAGCCGGTCGCGGAAGCCCGGATCCTGACGCGCCGCCTTCGCCACGCTGTCCACGATGGATTCGGCCGCCCGCTGCATCCGCACCAGGCGCAGCGCGCTCAGCGCCAGCCCCGCCCCCAGCAGCGCCGGCAGACGCGTCCCGGCCGGCAGCCACGCCGCCACCGCCCCGACGATGGCGCCCAGCGGATCGCCGCCATCGGCCGAACGCTCCAGCGCGTGATCGACCTGCGTGATCGCTGCCTCAAGCGCTGTCCGCTGGGCCTGGGTGATGGCCAGATCCTCCTCAATGCGCCGGCGCTCCAATTCGCCGCCCGCCTGTCCATGTTGCCGCTGCAGGGCCCGCTCCTGCGCCCGCAGCGCGCCCGCGAGGGCGCCGGCCCGGTCGCGGGCCGCCACCAGGTCGGCCTCCCCGATGCAGCCTGCGCTGCCCGCCAGCATTACCACGAGCAGGAAGATGGTCGTTACGCGAGTCATGGCAGATCCCCAGTCCGAGGCGCTGATGCGCCGATGCGACGCCCGGAGGCTCCAGGCCGGCTGGGGGGCCACCGCAAGCCTAACCGATCCATCCCGCCACGCAAGCCCGCGGCGACCGACCGACCGAAAACGGCGCGCGCCGGTGGCAGGTCGGCCCGCCGCCGCGTCGATTTGCCCGAACCCGCCGGCGCCCGGACCGATACTCTTGGGGCCCATGCCCAGCAGCCCAGAGCAGAACCCCACGCAGCGCCGCCAGACCTCGATCAAGGAAACCCTCACCTCGATCACCATCGCCTTCGTGATGGCGTTCGTCTTCCGCGCCTTCGTGATCGAGGCCTTCGTCATCCCCACCGGCTCCATGGCGCCGACGCTCATGGGCGCCCACATGCGCTTCCGCGCCCCCCAGACCGCCACCACCTGGCAGGTCGGCCCCTGGGATGAGAGCCAGCGCGGCGCCAGCCGCACCCCCGATCCGGTGCAGACCGAGATCGAGGTGCACGACCCCAATCTCGTCGGCTTCCCCGATCCCTCCATCGACCGCCGGCGCGTGCTCGCCAGCCAGGTCCGGGCCGCGACCAAGCCGCTGCTCTCGGGCGACCGCATCCTGGTCTTCAAGTACCTCCCGCCCCTGCTCAGCCCCCAGCGCTTCGACATCGTCGTCTTCAAGTACCCCGGCGGGCCGCAGGAGGCCTACATCAAGCGCCTCATCGGCCTGCCCGGCGAGCAGATCGCCCTCGTCGATGGCGACGTCTTCGTCCGCAAGCTCGCGCCGCGCGCCGGCCCCGATGGCAAGGAGATCTGGGCCCCGGCCCCCGAGGAACTGGCCCTGCCCGGCGGCACGTGGGACCTCACCGGCTGGGAGATCGCCCGCAAGCCCGAACGCGTCCAGCGCGAGGTATGGCAGCCGGTCTACGACGCCGACTACGCCCCGCGCTTCGCAACCGGCCAGGATGGCGCCCGCTGGTTCGAGGGCCCCTGGGAGCCCTCCGGCGCCGGCTGGACCGGCCTCGACGGGCGCAGCTATCACTACGCCGGCGCCGGCGCCGCCATCCTGCGCTGGAACAGCGCCGAGTGGCCCATCGACGACTGGTATCCATACAACGAAACCACCGGCGACTTCCGCGCACTGGGCCGCATGCTCCGCTTTCCGGTCGGGGATGTGCGCATCCGCTTCGGCTACGAGCCGCAGGCCGATGGCCTCACGCTGACGACCGCGCTCACCACCCGCCGCCATCAGTTCCGCGCCCTGGTCGAGCCCGAGCAGGTCACGCTCCAGATGCGCCCCCAGCCCCATCCCGAAGCCACCGACCCGGCGTGGGAAACGCTCGAGACCGTGCGCCTCGGCCGCCCCCTCAAGACCGATCACATCTACGAGGTCGAGTTCTGGCACGCCGACCAGGCTCTGTCACTGTTCATCGATGGCCGGCGCATCGCTTACAAGCCGTACTACTGGAATCCGGCGCAGCGCATCGAGCAGGCCACCGGCATGGGCGTCGATCAGATACTGCAGCGCGAGGAGGCCGGCCTCGACAGCCGCCTGCGCATCCCCAGCGCCTACGACACGCCCGCCGAGCCCGAGATCCGCCTCAGCGGCCCCGCTGCGCTGCACCGCGTCGCCGTCGATCGCGACATCTACTACCAGCCCGGCTCCGGCAACCGCCCCGACCCGCTGCGCGCCGCCCACCCGCGCAACCGCCTCGTGATCCTCAACCAGGATCAGTTCTTCACCTGCGGCGACAACAGCCCCGCCAGCAGCGACGGGCGCATGTGGGAAGAGGTCGATCCCTGGGTCGCCCAGGTCGATCCGACCCCCGGCGTCGTGCCGCGCGACCTGCTGGTGGGACGCGCCTTCTTCGTGTACTTCCCCTCCCTGCACAAGGAAGGCGGCCCGCTGGTCGCGCCCGACTTCGGACGCCTGCGCTTCCTCTACTGAAGTCGCCCCGGCCGCGCCGCCGCCGAAAGAGCCCCGAGCGCAAGCTCGGGTGGCCTGTGCTCACTGGCTCACTCGCTGATCCCCCCGCAGCAGTCCGATGTACTCGCGCCACGGCCCCACCTGCTCGCGAAGCTGGTAGCTCAGCCCCTTGGCAACCTGCGCGGTGTGGTGCAGGTCGTGCGCCGCCCACGTGGCCAGAAGCTGCCCGAGCGTTACCTCGCCCAGCGCCGGATGCGTGCCGCGACGGGCCAGGTCCTCCGCCGTCAGCGCCAGCGCCGCCAGCGCCCCGAGGTTCTCCCGGCGCAGGCGCGCAAACTCGTCCAGCAGCGACCGCAGCGTGCGCCCGCTCTCCGGGCCGATCGTCCCATCGTGCGGGAACGGATCGAACGGGCGCCCCGTCCCCCGCTCCAGGATGATGCGCGCCCGCGGGATCCAGTCCTCCCGCTCCCCGATGATCAGATGCCCCACCACGTTGTACGGGCTGAACGTGCCGGCCCCGTAGTTCGCGCCCGCCACGTCCTCCGGCAGCGACCCCAGCATGGCGTCAAGCGTCCCCGGCGTGGCCCGCAGGATCGCGGTGATGTCAGCAAGGCTCAGCACGCCCAAGCGTATCGGCCCGCGCGCGCATACGCTCGCGCGTGCGGCACGCCCGGATCATCGCAGCAGGCCTGATGGCAGCGAACATGGCGCTGCTCGGCGCCTGCGCCAGCGATCCCGACGCCTCCGCCGCCGTCTTCCAGATCGAGCCGGCCAGCTACGACGCCGTCTTCAACGCCGCCCGCGAAACCCTCATCGACGCACGCTTCCCCATGGAGCGCATCGACGCCCGCGCCGGCGTGCTCACCACCGGCTCCAAGCCGTCGGCCGGCCTCGCGACGCCCTGGGACACCGAGCAGACCACGCTCCGCCAGGAACTCGAGGACTTCCTCAACACCACCAGCCGCTCCGTGCGCATCACCTTCGAGCCGCTGGCCGAGCGCCTGGCGCCCGACCCGCCCGGACGCGCCGCCCCCGCCGCGCCCGAGCCAGCGCCCGACATGCGCATCCAGAACGACCCGATCGTCGTCGAGGTCCGCGTCGCCCTGGAGCGCACCCGCCGCCCCGGCTGGCGCCCCGAGCCCTCCGGTGTCGGCCTCAGCACCACCAGCTTCAACCCCGACGACGCCCGGCGCGCCATGACGCCCCGCTACACCGAGCCCGTCGGCCAGGATGGCCTGCTGGCCCGGCGCCTCGCCGACCAGATCCGCCAGCGCGCCGGCGGCGCCGAGGCCGACGCCGGCGGCTGACTACAGCGCGCCCTGGGCGCAGCCCTTTGCCTCCAGCTCCGCCGCGATGTCCGCCGGGATGTGCCCGACCGCCCTGGCCACCAGTTCCGTGCGCCGGTTGCGCCCCAGGCGCTTGTACATCGCCTTGATGGCGTCCTGCACGTTGTGCGCGCTGCGCCGCGTCGCCGCCGCGATCTCCGGAATCGTCTGCCCCGCCACCAGCGCGCTGAGCAACTCCACATCGCTCGGCGCCAGCCACTCCGAAGCCGAGCGCGGCGCCGGGCCGAGCGCCACCAGCGCCCGGTACGCCAGCGCCGGAGCGCTGCTGCGCAGCAGCTTGCCCGCCCCCGCCCCCGCGCACCCCGAGACCACCAGCGTGATCCGCCGCCCGCTCTCGCCTTCCAGCGGCGCCGACGCCACCAGCGTCCGGTCCGCCCCGTTCAGCAGCGGCCCCAGCGCCGTGCGCATCGCCGCCCCCGGCTCGGTGACGAACACGCCCGGCGCCGGCGAGGCCAGCCGCTGGGCCCGCCGCCCGATCGCCTCCCCGGAGCGATCCACCAGGTCCGCCCCGGCGCCCCACGCCCCGATCCGCTCGATCGACGTGTTGAGCCCGAAGCTGCCCAGCAGGCTGATGATCCGTCCGTGCGGCGCCAGCGGCGCCATCGCCTCCGCCGCCCGGTCCAGCCAGTCGTGCACCGGCAGCGTCGGCAGGCGCGCGATCCGGGCGCCGAGGCGCATCGCCTCGGCGACGACGGGGTCGTTCTGGACGGATCGACTGCTTCGCACCGTGGTACCCGAGGGCCGTTGCATCGGCCTGTGATACCACAGCGGCGCAGCGGGCGCAGACCGCCTGCCACGGATTCGACGCCGCGCCGCGCAGATCTGGGTGATTCCAGGTCCGAAACCGGCAGAATCGCCACAGATCTGTGCGATCCTCCGGCCCGGCCCCGGCAACATTGTGGGGCCGGTTCGTGAGGCGCGCCGCCCTCGCCGCCTCCGACGTCCAACGCCGCGAACTGCCACACCACGCCAAAGATAACTTTCAGCGCCCGCCCCTCCCACCCTCGCCCCGCCCAGCGGGGAGAGGTGGCCCGACGAAGTCGGGTCGGGGAGGGGCGTCCCAATCTACCCCCTCTCCAAGCCACATTGCACAGCGCGCACCCGAGGTCCCGCGCGGGCGCCCGTCCCTCCCGCCCTCGCCCCGCGCAGCGGGGAGAGGTGGCCTCGCGCAGCGAGGCCGGTGAGGGGCTTCCAGTCCTACCTCCTCTCCAAGCCTCGTTGCACAGCGCGCACCCGATGTCCAGCGCGGGCGCCGCCCCCTCCCACC
>JBICIE010000307.1:0-6711 GCA_043101635.1 Phycisphaerales bacterium JB039
AACCACTTCCAGGCGCTCTCCGCCGCCCTGTCCGCCACCGTCGGGCTCGGCAACATCGCTGGCGTCGCCCTCGCCATCATGCTCGGCGGACCCGGCGCCAGCGATGTTGCCGAGCCCGACGGTGGCGGACAGGGCGGCGGAGAGCGCCTGGAAGTGGTTGATGGCCCCGGGATCGCGTTTGTCGTCGTACTTGCCGCGAATGACCTGCGTGCCATGCGTCAGGGCCCGATACTGGCAGAAGCCGCTCCAGATCGTGAAGAGCACCCCCACCGCCAGCACGATGTACAGCACGTAGTCGTGCCAGATGACGCTGTTCACTGCGCTGAGGCCGTCCATCAACTGCTGCATGCGCTCTCCGTTCTGGGCTGGCGTTCTGGGCTGGCGTCTCGAGGCTGGTGTCCCGGCCCCGTCCCCCGACGAGGTTGCGGACCCTGCGGATTCTGACCGATGATGGCGATTCTTGCAACAGGAGGGCCCGCGGGCGCGGGGTACGGTACCGCGTGGGCCCAAGTCTTCCTGATCTTGTGACGGTGAGCGGCGCGCTGGCGTCCCACTTGGCCCGCGTCGAGGCGGATCTGGCCTGTCAGCAGGCCGTGCGCGGGCTGGACGCCCTTGATGAGCTGGATCTGCATCCGGTGATCGCGGCGGGGCTGGAGGCTGTCGGTTGCGGCGTGCTGCGGGAGGTTCGGTATCCCGGACCGGTCGGGCGCCGGGCCAGGCGCTCGGAACGGGAACGCTGCGACCTGGTCCTGACCCCGGGCCCGGGCCAAAGGCTGGCGGATCCGGTCGAGGCCCTGCGGGAGCAGGATCGCATGGAAGGGACGCTGTTCGCCCAGATCGGCGCCGGGCCGGACGAGGGGGTGGCGCCGCAGGACGCCCTCTGGCTGGAGGTCAAGACGCTGGGGCAGTTCGCGTTCCGGGATGGGACGCCCGGGCCCAACCCGAGCTACGCCAGCGAACTGGTCGGGGGACCGGCCCGCGACATCGGGAAGCTGGCCCGCGACGGGCGGATCGAATCGGCGGCGGTTGTGATCGTGCTGTTCTGCGCTGATGAGGCGGTGGCGCGGCACGATATCGCGGCGGCGGCGATGCGCTGGCTTGACAAGGACCTGCCCTTTGCCGAGCCGCTGCTGGACGGTCTGCCGATCCAGGACCGGATCGGCAACGGCTGGTGCGCGGTGGCGCTGGTGCGCGTGCGGGCGCCGGGCTGACGCTCAGGCGTCATCCGGCAAGGCGCCGGCCATGTGGGCGATGATGCGGGCCGCCGATTTTGCCGCGTTGTGGCCCTGGAAGCGGGAGCAGATGTCGCGCAGGTCGGTCCGCTGGCGCGCCATGGCCTCGGGGTCGTCCATGAGCCGGCGGGCCGCGGCCAGCAGCGGCCCGGCGCCGCCGAAGTGCGGGATCAGTTCCGGGACGACGGCCGAGCCGGCGATCAGGTTGGGCAGCGCGAAGTAGCGGGTCGAGACGATCCATCGCGCGATGAGCCAGTACAGCAGCCGGCTGGACTTGTAGAACGTGACCATGGGCTTGTGCTGGCGCGCGATCTGGAGCGTGACGGTGCCGCTGACGACCAGCGCCAGATCGCACCAGCGGATGACGGCGTCGGCCTTGCCTGCGACCATGTGCAGGCCGTCGGGCCAGCCGCCCGCAGACTCGGCCATCTGGCGCAGGATCTGGGCGACCTCGTCGTTGACCGCGGCCACCACGCCGCAGAGGGCGGGCCGCTCGGCCCGCAGGGCGCGGAAGGTCGCCAGCAGCAGCGGGAAGTTCTTCCGCAGTTCGCTGGGGCGCGAGCCGGGCATCAACGCAAGCTTCGGGTCGCCGCCGGGCAGTTCGGCGGCCTCGCGATCGAGCGCGTCGAGATCGAGCGGCTCATCGAAGAGCGGGTGGCCGACGAAGCGGGCCGGGACGCCGCGGGTGGTAAACCAGCCCTCTTCGAACGGCAGCAGGCAGAGGGCCATGTCGGTGAGACGGCGGAGCTTCCGGATGCGCCAACTGCCCCAGGCCCAGATCTGCGGAGCGACCAGATGCACGACTTTCACGCCGCGCTGTTTGGCCATGGAGCAGATCGGGAAATTGGCGGCGGGCGAGTCGACCGGCACGTGCACCGTTGGCGTGCGCTCGTCAAGCCACAGGCCGACGCGCCGGTTGATCGCCCGATGCTCGCGGATCTTGGCGAGGCCGGGCAGCCCCATGACCGCGTCGCGTCCGGTGCGCTCGACGATCTCGGCGCCGGCCTGCTCCATGCGCGGTCCGCCCCAGGCGTACATGCGCACGTGGGGGGCGATGCGCCGGATCTCTCGGATCACGGCCGAGGCGTGGTCGTCCCCGCTCGGCTCGAAGCCGGTGAACAGGATGGTCGGGGTGTCGCTGGGGCCGGGCGGCACGGGCGACAGTCAAGCCGGCGGGGCCGCCGGTGTCAATCAAAAGCCGGCGGCGGCGAACCAGTCCGACGGCTTGTGCTCCAGGGCCAGGGCGATGGCGAGCATCGATTCGACGCTGGGCAGGTGGGCTCCGCGCTCGATGGAGGAGAGCTGGCTGACGCTGACGCCGGAGCCTTCGGAGAGGTCCTTGAGCGTCCAGCCCTTCTCGGCCCGGGCCAGCCGGATCCGGCGGCCGAGTTCGGCCCGGAGCTTGTCCTGCGGGCGGCGCCCGAGGTCGAAGGCCTCGGCGGCCTGGGCGATGGAGCGGCGCAACTCCTCCAGCGAGAAGGGCTTGGCGAGGTAGTCAAAGGCGTCGCGCTTGAAGATCTCGCGCATGGAGTCCATGGTGGGGTAGCCGGTAATCACGATGACGCACTGGCTGGGCCAGCGCTGCTTGATCTCGGCCAGGACGTTCTCGCCGCTGTGGCGGCCCATCTTGATGTCGAGGAGGATGATGTCGGGGCGGCGCTCCTCGCAGGCCCGCAGCAGTTCCTCGGGCGTGGCGAAGACGCGGCTCTCGTGCCCCTCCTGCTCCAGGGCGCTGGCAATGTACTGCCGGAAGTCCTCGTCATCATCCAGTGCGGCGATCGAGAGCGACGGGGTCCCGGGCTTGTCGGCCATGGGCGAGGATACGGCGGTCAGCCCGGCTGGGCCCGCGCCTGGGCCCGGGCCGGGAGCAGGATCTCGAAGACCGCCCCGGATCCGTCGGTCCGGTTGCGCGCCATCAGCAGGCCGCCGTGCTCGCGGATGATGCCGTCGGAGACGGCCAGCCCGAGCCCGGCGCCGCGGGAGTCCAGGCGCGTCGTGACGAACGGCTCGAAGAGCGTCGAGATGATCTCGGAATCAATGCCCGGGCCATTGTCGCTGATGGTCACGCTGACCCAGTCGGTGTGCTCGCGGCGGACGGTTGAGGCCCCCACCGTCACGACGCCTGTGGCGCGCCCGGCGGCGGCGAAGGCGTCGGCGGCGTTGCGGATCAGGTTCACCAGCACCTGCAGGATGCGGTCGCCGTCGCACTCGACCACCAGCCGATCGGGGGCCTGATTGACGAGTTGCACGGTGTCGAGTTCGCGGTCGAGGCGGACCAGCGTCATCGCCTCCTCCACCATGGGGCGCAGCTCGTGCGGCGAGGCGACGCTGGGACGGGCCCGGGCGAAATCGAGCAGACTCTCGCCGAGCCGCTCCAGGCGATGGACCACACGCAGCATGAGGGCGGCGTCTTCGGGGCGGGCCCGGTGCTCGGGCTCGGCCTGCAGCTTCTCCACCAGGCCCTTGAGCACCGTCAGCGGCGTGTTCAGTTCGTGGCTGATGCCGGCGGACATCATGCCCAGGCTGGCGAGCCGGTCGGATTCGGCCAGATTCCGGCGGGCGTTCTCCAGCAGGTGGTTCTTGCGGCGCAGGTCGGTTGCCACCGCCTCCAGCCGGCTGAGGGCGTCGGCAAGGTCGCGCTCGTGGCGCCGGATGGAGCGAATCGCGTGGTTGCGCGAGCGCATGATCTCGCCCAGTTCATCGGAGGCGATGTCGCGCTCGTCGATCAGTTCCTCATCGCGCCGGCCTTCCTGGACCGCCTGGTCGGCCTGAAGCAGGCGCCGGATCGGGCCGTAGACGTGCTGGGGCAGCACGAACAGCTCCAGCGAGACCGCGATCAGCCCGTACACCGCCAGCAGTGAGACGACGAGCAGGCCGTACAGCCGGAGCACCTGCGCCCGGGCCGATGCGCTGCGGGCGGTGGCAACCTGCACCGAGCCATCGGGCAGCCGCATCGCGGCCCGGGCGCCTGCGGAGGTGGCGCCCAGGAGCACGGGCGTCCCCGGCTCGAGGATGGCGGCCAGTTCGGCCATGTCGCCCGGGCCGGCCGGTTCGAGACGGACATCCTGCGGCGGCGCTGCTCCCGCGGCCACCGCCCGCAGGGTGGCCAGGGCCTTGTCCTGCTCGGCAGCCCGCACCACCGAGCCGATGGCGGGGCGGAGGGCCAGGATCAGGATCACCGCCAGCGTCAGCGAGAAGAGCGTGTGCAGCACCAGCAGCTTCTTGCGGATCCGCATCTGGGCCAGCACGCGCGGGCGCCGGCGCACCGCGGCGTCGTGGCCGCTGTCGATGGGAACTGCGCTGGCTGGTTCGGCGATCACGCCCTGATCCTACAACTCCGCGATGCCTCGACCCGCAGCGCGTTCCCACTCCACGCAGCCGCCCCCCGCCGACGCCCGCGACTGTGCGCTGCGCTGGCTGGCGATGCAGGCGGCCCGCTTCCCGACGCTGGACATCGCGCCGCTGGACGCCGCCGGGCTCCCGGCGCGGGAGCAGGCCCTGGCCCACGCCATCGCCGACGCCGTCCGCGAGCGCTGGTTGAGCCTGGAGGCCGTGCTCAACGCCTTCCTCAAGCGCCCGCTGCGGGCGGCCGAGCCGGCGTCGCAGGCGGCCCTGCTGGGCGGGGCAGCGCAGTTGCTCCTGCTGGACCGGATCCCAGAGCACGCGGCGATCGATGAGTCGGTGCGCTGGGTCAAGCGGGCAGCGCGCCCGTCGGCGGGCGGGCTGGTCAACGGGGTGCTGCGGAACCTGGGCCGGGCGCTGGAGCGGGACAGCGCCGGCGCCATCGCCCGGCGCGAGTCGTTCGCGTGGCGGCCCGATGAGCTCCCGCTGGGCGCCGGGGCCATCGGCTTCAACCGGGCCCTGCTGCCGGAGGAGGAAGTGGCGCGCACCAGCGCGCAGGTGAGCCTGTCGCCATGGCTCGTGCGCCGGTGGCTGGCGGAGGATCCGCGCCGGGCCCGGGCCCGCATGCTGCACACGCTGGCGGACGCCCCCATCACGCTCAATGTCGCCCACGCCGCCGCGCTGCCGCAGGGCACGCACATCCAGGCGCATGCGGCGCCGGGCAGCGCGATCTTCACCGGCTCGCGGGCGGAACTGACCGGGCTGCTGGCCGAGCATCCGGACATCTGGGTGCAGGATGCCGCATCCGCAGCCCCGATCGCGCAGTTCCAGCCGGCCCGCCCGCCGCGCCTGATCGCCGATGTCTGCGCCGGCTCGGGCACCAAGACGCGCCAGCTTGCTGCGCGGTTCCCGGAGGCTGAGATCATCGCCAGCGACCCTGATTCGGCCCGCAGCGCTGCGCTCGGGCGCATCTTCGCGGGCGCAGCGCGGGTCCGGGTCATGGCGCCCGATGAGGCTCGCGCTGCGGCGCTCGGCCGGGCGGATCTCGTGCTGCTGGATGTCCCGTGCACCAACACGGGCGTGCTGGGGCGGCGGCCGGAGGCCCGCTACCGGGCCGGCCAGTCGCAGCTCGAGCGGCTGTGCGGCATCCAGCGGCAGATCATCGCCGACGCCATCCCGCTGCTCGCCCCCGCTTCTCGCGGGGGCGGCGTGATCCTCTACGCCACCTGCAGCCTGGAGCCGGAGGAGAACGAGCGGCAGGCGGCCTGGGTGCGCCAGTGGCATCGCTGCTCGGTGGCCCCGGTGGTGTCGGTTGAGCCGGCGGGCCTGCCGGGCGAGGCGGCCGCCGGGTATCGCGATGGCGCCTATGCCGTGGCCCTTGGCGGGTTTGGGTGAGCGGCGGCAACCCGCCACTCACGCCGCTCCCGCCGCCGGGGGTACACTCATGGCCACGCGCGGCGCAGCCGCCCATGGCCGATCCCATCGACGACCCCGTCCCCGCACCACCGGACGCTCGCATGAACCTGCTGGACATCCTCAGCCTCGAATGCGTGCGGGCCCCGCTGCGCGCCACCGACAAGAAGAGCGTCATCGATGAGCTGGTCGATCTGCTGGCCGAGGCCGGCAAGGTCGAGTCGCCCGGCCCGCTCAAGGATGCCGTGTGGACGCGGGAGCAGACGCGGACCACGGGCATCGGCCACGGGCTGGCGATCCCGCACGGCAAGAGCCCGGCGATGAAGCAGCTTGCCATGGCGATCGGCAAGCCGCCGGCGCCGATGGATTTCGAGGCGATCGATGGGCAGCCGGTGCAGCTCGTTGTGCTGCTGGCCAGCCCGCCGGACCGCACCAGCGACCACATCCAGGCCCTGGCCCGCATCAGCCGGCTGATGACGATGGATGAGTTCCGCGAGCGGATCTACGCGGCCGCGTCGGCCGAGGCCATCTACGACCTGCTGCGGGAGCAGGAGGGGTGAGGCCGGCGGAGCCGGCAGGCACTAGGCACTAGGCACTGGGCACTAGGCACTGGGGCGAGGCCACCGGACCAAAACGGGGCCAAATCCCGTCTTCCTAATGCCTAATGCCTAGTGCCCAGTGCCTCTCCTTCTGCCAAATCCCGTCTTCCTAATGCCTAATGCCT
>JBICIE010000308.1:0-3309 GCA_043101635.1 Phycisphaerales bacterium JB039
GGGTGGCGGCGCGCCCAGGGCGCCGTCGGACGGGGCGGCGGCGTTGGGTTCGCCGGCGCCGGTCAGGAGCCAGGCCCAATCGACCCCGCGCCAGCGGCGGCCGCGGCCTGTCGGAAGAGGCGGCCCGCGCCTATGCCCGCCTGCTCGGGGTCGATTGGGCCTGGCTCCTGACCGGCGCCGGCGAACCCAACGCCGCCGCCCCGTCCGACGGCGCCCTGGGCGCGCCGCCACCCAACGCCGAGGGCGAGGCGCTCGACCTGCCGGCGGCCGGGGCCATGCCGCGCAGCGTTCCGGTGCGTGGCACCGCGGTTTGCGGCGACGACGGCGATTTCGAGTTCAACGGAGAGGTCGTCGACTATGTGCGCCGCCCGCCCGGCATCGCCGCCGCCCGCAACATCTTCGCCATCTACGTCACCGGCGACTCCATGGCGCCGCGCTTCGAGGCCGGCGAACTGGTCTTCGTCCACCCCGACCGGCCGCCGGTCAGCGGCTGCGACGTTCTGGTCGAGCTGCACGGCCACGACGGTCAGCCGGGTGCCTGCTACATCAAGCGGCTGCTGCGGCGGACGCCGACCAAGCTGGTGCTGCGCCAGTTCAACCCGCCGCGCGACGACATCGAGTTCGGGCTCGAGCAGATCCGCGTGCTCTACCGCATCCTGACGCCGAGCGAGTTGATGGGCGTCTGATTGCCCGTTTCGATACAATACGTATTGACAAATTACGATACGTATTGTATCAGTTCTTGATCTAGACTTCCCCGCACTGGACGACCGCATGATCGAGGGTCGGGACTCGCAGGCCGAGCCCTGCTTCCGCGCGCCATTGCACAAGCGTCGGCACGAAGCCCGCGCCAACGCCGATCTCCTGACCCGCCTGATCCGCGACGAGCTTTGCGCGCTGCCGCTCTTGGGTGGGCAGCGCTCAGGCGCACGCCGGGCCTGGATCCTGGCCGCCCAGGCGCGCCGCCGCCAGTGGCTAGCCACGGCGCGGCGCTACGATCTGCTGCTCCGCGAGCAAGAATCCATCGACAGGCTCTTGCGCCCCCTCGCTGCCGAGTGAGAATGCAGCCCGACACGCCGGCCAACGGCGTGCCTTCGCCAGGGGAGATCCAGCTTGTCCCGAGATCCGCGTTACGACGTTCTTTTCGAGCCCGTGAAGATCGGGCCCGTGACGGCCCGCAACCGCTTCTACCAGGTGCCGCACTGCAACGGCATGGGCCATCGCCGCCCGGTCAGCCTCGCCGCCATGCGCGGCATGAAGGCCGAGGGCGGCTGGGCCGTGGTCAGCACCGAGGAGATCGAAATCCACCACAGCGCCGAGGTCGACCCCTTTGCCGAGGGCCGCCTGTGGGACGATCGCGACGTGCCCGGCCTGGCGCGCATGACCGAGGCGGTGCACGCCCACGGCTCGCTCGCCGCCATCGAGCTAGTGCACAACGCCCATGCGGCCCCGAATCGCTACAGTCGCGACGTGCCGATCAGCGTCTCGCATCAGCCGGTGCAGACCTACGACCCGGTGCAGGCCCGCGCCATGGACCTGAGCGACATCCGCGCCCTGCGCCGCTGGCACCGCGACGCCGCGCTGCGTGCGCTCAAGGCCGGCTTCGACATCGTCTACTGCTATGCCGGCCACGACCTGGCGATCCCAATGCACTTCCTGTGCCGTCGCTACAACGACCGCAGCGACGAATACGGCGGCAGCCTGGAAAACCGCGCCCGCCTGCTGCGCGAGCTGATCGAGGACACCAAGGAAGCAGTGGGCGACCGCTGCGCCGTGGCCGTGCGCCTCGCCGTCGACGAGCTCATGGGCGACGACGGCCTCACCTCGGAGGGCGAAGGCCGCGAGGTTGTCGAGATGCTGGCGGAACTGCCCGACCTCTGGGACGTCAACGTGTCCGACTGGTCGAACGATTCGGCGACCGCCCGCTTCGCCGAGGAAGGCGCGCAGGAGCCCTACATCGCCTTCGTCAAGCAGGTCACCAGCAAGCCGGTTGTGGGCGTCGGCCGTTTCACCTCGCCGGATGCCATGGTCTCGCAAATCAAGCGCGGCATCCTCGACTTCATCGGCGCCGCGCGGCCCTCCATCGCCGATCCCTTCCTGCCGAAGAAGATCGAGGAGGGCCGCCTCGACGACATCCGCGAATGCATCGGCTGCAACATCTGCGTGTCCGGCGATACCACCGGCGTGCCGATCCGCTGCACTCAGAACCCGACCATGAGCGAGGAATGGCGCCGCGGCTGGCACCCGGAGCTGCTGCCCCCGCCGGACTCGCAGGACAGCGTCCTGGTTGTCGGCGCCGGCCCGGCCGGCCTCGAATGCGCCCGCGCCTTGGGCGCGCGCGGCTATACCGTGACGCTGGCCGAGGCAACGGAGGAACTGGGCGGCCGCGTCGCGGCGGAATGCCGCCTGCCCGGCCTCTCCTCCTGGGGCCGCGTGCGCGACTACCGCGTCGGCCAGCTCAACAAGCTGGCCCACGTCGAGATCTACCGCGCCAGTTCTTTGACCGCCGACCAGGTGCTCGAGTTCGGCTTCGACCGTGTCGTGCTGGCGACGGGTTCGCGCTGGCGTCGCGTCGGCGTCGGCCGCCAGCACCACAAGGCAATTCCGGGCGCATCGCAGGACCACGTACTGACACCGAACGACATCATGGCCGGCGCGAGCCCGACCGGCCCGGTCGTGATCTACGACGACGATCACTTCTACATGGGCGGCGTTCTCGCCGAGAAGCTGCGCGGCGACGGCCACAGCGTCTGCCTGGTCACGCCGGCGCCCCTCGTATCGCAGTGGACGACCTACACTTTGGAGCAGGAGCGAATCCAGAAGCGACTGCTCGAGCTTGGCGTCGAAATCGTCGTGCAGCACAAGCTGGCCGAGATCGGCAGCAACGCCGTGAAGCTTGCCTGCATCTACACCGACCGGATCGATGAACGAGAGGCCGGTAGCGTCGTCATGGTCACGTCGCGCCTGCCCAAAGACGCGCTCTACCGCGAACTCGCGAGCGATCCGGATCGCCTCGCCCAAGCTGGGATCAAAAGCCTGGCGCGGATCGGCGACTGCCTGGCGCCAGGCACCATCGCCGCCGCCGTCTGGTCCGGCCACCGCGCCGCCCGCGAGCTCGAGCTGCCGGAAAGCGACGCCGTGCCCTTCAAGCGCGAGATCACGGGGCTGGAGCCCGCTTAAAGCTGCCCTGACCTATGCTTGTCCCGATCGGCAGGCCGTCCTACTGTTCCGACCGTATCCTAGCGTTCTCCACTGTCATCGCCGGGCTTGACCCGGCGATCCACGGTGCCGTCCCACGATGGATGCCGG
>JBICIE010000309.1:0-2749 GCA_043101635.1 Phycisphaerales bacterium JB039
CCGAAGCGGTGGTTGAGCTTCCAGCAGGGCTGGCGCCCCTGCGAGACCTGGATCAGCGCGGTGCCCAAGCGGAACACGTCCCCCACGGCGACGGTCATTTCGGTTGGCCCGCGGGTCGAGATGTTCTCGCCGAACCCGCCGGGAGCGGTCAGCGCCGGAAGGTCACCGAGTTCCGCACGCCAGTCGCTGTAGTGATCGAGCGGATAATGATGGACAGCCTTCTCGATACCGCCATGCACCCGCCGGTCGGCCTGTTCGTCGCCTTGGAACCCCTCGGGGCCAAGCGTCAGCGGGTGGGTGACCGGCGTCTTGTCGATGCCGCTCAGCGCCGCGCTGCCGGGCAGGGGGGCGGCGAGGCCGGTCAGAAGGGTGATGGTACTCATTCGTTCAGCTCCAGCAGCCATTGTTTCAGCATGGCCTGACCGGCGGTCCGCAGGGCCGGGCCATGTGCCTTGGCATCCTGCCGCAGAGCCTCGGGGGCAATCCCCGCCTGTGCCAGCTCTGCGCTGTGGCCGATCAGCCAGCGTTCGAAGTCGGACAGAATCCCTGCCTCGGGGTGGAATTGCAGGCCGAGAATATTGCGGCCCCGGGCGAAGCCCTGTGTTTCGCAGCCGGGGGTCGCGGCTAGGCGCTCGGTTCCGGCGGGCAGGTCGAAGCCCTCGCCATGCCAGTGCAGCACCGGGATGTCCGAGAGGTGGGCAAGCGGGCCGGCCCGGCCAGGCGCTGTTAGGGTCAGGGGCGCGAAGCCGATCTCCTTTTTGGCGATGGGTGCGACACGGGTTCCGAGGGCCGCGGCCATGAGCTGTGCGCCGAGGCAAATGCCGAGGGTTGGACAGTCCGCCGCCAGCCTCATCGCCAGCCAGTCCCGCTCCTCCGTCATACAGGGAAAGGCGGCGCTGTCATTCACGCCGATCGGGCCACCCAGCACCACGACCAGATCCGGTTCCAGCGGGTCGGGCAGTGGCTCCACCGCCGCCTCGATGTCTCGGAGCTGGTAGCCGACGTCCCTCAGAGCCGGGGCAAAGGTCCCGAGATCTTCAAAGGCCAGGTGGCGCAGGATCAGGGCGGATTTCATCGTCGAAGCCTCTTGCGTTTTCGCCTCTGTGGCAAAACACTGGCCTATTCAAAAGTGCCAGTATGAAAGATTTAGATAGGCCGGTTTTCGACATGCGCGAGCTTCTTGCCCTCGAGATCGAGCGGAGCCATGACGGCCCGCTTTTCCTCGCCATTGCCGAGGCGATCACCCGTGACATCACCCGCAGACGCCTGAAGCCCGGAGCGCGCCTGCCCGGCACTCGGGCGCTGGCGCGCGAGCTGGGGGTCCATCGCAATACGGTGGATGCCGCCTATCAGGAGCTGCTGACCCAGGGCTGGCTGCACGCGGAACCGGCGCGGGGCACCTTCGTGGCGCAGGATCTGCCGCAAGGGATGCTGGTCCGCAGACCCGTGCCCACGCCGATGGACCCGGTGGCGCCACGCGCGGGGCTCGCGTTTACCGACGGCGCGCCGGACCCCAAGCTGGTGCCCGACAAGGCGCTGGCCCGGGCCTTTCATCGGGCGCTGCTGTCGCCGGTCTTCCGCGCCGTGGCGGATTACGGCGATGCGCGCGGCACGTCCTCGCTGCGCGAAGCACTGTCGGGCTATCTCGCCACGGATCGGGGCGTGGTGGCGGACCCTTCGCGGCTGCTGATCGCGCGGGGCAGCCAGATGGCGCTGTTCCTGGCCGTGCGGGCGGCGCTGTCTGCGGGCGAGGTCATCGCAGTGGAGGAGCCGGGCTATCCGCTCGCCTGGGAGGCGTTCCGCGCGGCGGGGGCAGAGGTGCGGGGCGTGCCGGTGGATGGCGGCGGCCTGCGTATCGACGCGTTGGAGGCTGTGCTGGCTCGCGATCCGCGCATCCGGGCGGTCTATGTCACGCCCCATCACCAGTATCCGACCACGGTGACCATGGGCGCGGCGCGGCGGTTGCAACTGTTGGCGCTGGCGCAGCGCCATGGGGTCACGCTGATCGAGGACGATTTCGACCACGAGTACCGCTTCGATGGCCGCCCGGTGCTGCCGCTCGCCGCCCGTGCGCCCGAAGACCTGCCGTTGATCTACGTGGGCTCGCTGTCGAAGCTGCTCTCACCGGGGATCCGGCTAGGCTATGCGCTGGCGCCCGAGCCGTTGTTGACCCGCATGGCCGAGGCGCGCGCCGCCATCGACCGGCAGGGCGACGCACCGCTCGAGGCGGCGCTGGCGGAGCTGATCCGCGATGGCGATCTCGGCCGCCACGCCCGTAAGGCGCGGCGGGTCTACCGGGCGCGGCGGGATCTGCTGGCGGGGCTGCTGGGGGAGCATCTGGTCGGGCGGGCGACATTCGATCTGCCCGCCGGGGGCCTCGCGCTGTGGCTGCGTTGCGAGGGGAGGTCCGCCGAGGCCTGGGCCAAAGCCGCGGGGCAGGCGGGTCTGGCGCTGCTGCCGGGTACGCGCTTTGCGCTGGAGGGTCCGGCGCCGCAAGCCTTCCGGCTGGGCTATGCGGCGCTGGACGAAGGGCAGATCGCCCGGGCGGTTGAGATCTTCGCCCGGAGCGTTCCGGGCTGAGCCTATTCCGCCGCGACCCGGGGCCGGGCCTGCGCGGGGGCGATGTGCATGCCAAGCCGGGTCAGCAGATCCTGGTCCTTCCACGCTGCCGGGTTGCCGGTGGTCAGCAACTGGTCGCCCACGAAGATCGAGTTCGCCCCGGCAAGAAAGCACAGCGCCTGCAGCTCGT
>JBICIE010000310.1:0-17428 GCA_043101635.1 Phycisphaerales bacterium JB039
CCGGCGTGATCTCCGCCTTCCAGGTCTTCGACATCGTCTTCATCATGACCGGCCAGCAGGAGAACTCGTACACCAACGTGCTGAACCTCATGACCTACCGCGAGTTCACCTACGGGCAGCTCGGCTACGCCGCGGCGATCGGCGCCGTGATCTTCGCCCTGACGCTGGTGGCGACCTTCCTCCAGCTCGGCGCCGTGCGCTGGATCGACCGCCGCGCCCCGCGGCCCGCGCGCGGGCCGACGTTCCGGGGGGGCAAGCCATGAGGCGCTCCACCCGCCGCCCGCCCCTTCCGGTCGTGCTCGTCATCCACGCCATTGTCTGGCTGCTGGCCCTGACCATGCTGGCGCCGTTTGCCTGGATGGTCATCACCTCGCTGAAGACGGATGCCGAGGCCCAGGCGGCCCTCTCCTTCTCCACCCTCCTGCCCGACACGCCAGTCTGGGGCAACTACGCCCGGGCCATGCGCGAGGCCGAACTCGGCCGCTTCTATGCCAACAGCCTGATCGTGGCGCTGGCCACGATGTTCCTCGCCGTCGCCCACAACGCGCTGGCGGGCTACGCCTTCGCCAAGCTGCGCTTCCGCGGCAAGCGCATCCTCTTCGGCGCCACACTCCTGACGATGATGCTGCCCGCCCAGGTCTTCTTCATCTTCGCCTACATCATCGCGGGGCGGCTCGGCTACGTGGACAATCTGCAATCGATGATCGTGCCCTTCCTCGCATCCGGTTTCGGCGTCTTCTACCTCCGCCAGGCGATCACCACCGTGCCCGAGGCCCTGCTGGAGGCCGGCCGGCTCGATGGCATGCGCGAGATCGACCTCTTCTGGCTCGTGGCCCGGCCGATCGTCTGGCCCGCCATCAGCGCCCTTGCCATCTTCACGTTCGTCAACTCCTGGAACAACTTCTTCTGGCCGCTGATCGTGGTCGACAGCGAGCAGTTCAAGACGCTGCCGCTCGCCATCGCCGACCTCTCGGCTGGCCTGTACGTGCAGTCGTGGCCGGTGCAGATGGCCGCGGCGACGATCCTCGTGCTGCCGCTGGTCATTGTCTTCTTCCTGCTCCAGCGGGCCTTCGTCCGCGGCGTGGCCCTCACCGGGATGAAGGAGTAGCCATGACTCGCGGCGCCATGCTCTTTGCCATCCTGCTGCTCCTTGGCACCGTCGGCCTGCTGCTGGCGCCGGGCAACAAGCGCATCGTGGCCGACGAGATCACGTTCACCGTCTGGGGCGCCCCGTTCGAGGACCGCCTCTTCAAGGACATCTACGCCGAGGGCTACGACGCCATGACGCCCGAGGTCAGCGTGGACTACCAGCGCCACGCCGATGTCAACATGAAGTACAACGCCTGGCACGCCCGCGGCCTCGGCGCCGAGGTCATGCGCCTGCGCATCACCGACTACCACATGATGGTGCAGCGCGGCATGCTCGAGCCGCTGACGCCATACATCAACGATCCCGAGCGCGGGCTGTCGGCCGCGGAGTTGGCCGCGTTCCCGCAGGGCATCATGGAGACGCTCACGGTCGACGGCAAGCTGTACGCCCTGCCGGAGGATTCGGCCCAGTTCGGCCTGTACTACAACCGCGCCATCTTCGACGCCTACAACGCCGCGCATCCCGACGACCCGATTGACTATCCATCAGAGCGGTGGACGTGGGACGATCTGCGCACCGCGGCCCGCAAGCTCACGCAGCGCGGCGATGGCGTCGAGCAGGAGGTCTCCGGCATCGACCTGTTCCTGTGGGAATGGCCCTTCATGCACTTCTTCCTGCAGGCCGGCGGCGAACTGTGGGATGAGGACGAGACCACCACCCGCATCAACTCGGATGCCGGCGTGGCCGCCCTCGAGTTCCTCGCCGGACTCGTCAACGACGGCTCCTGGCAGCCCTTCTTCGGGCGCATGGGCATGGTCGGCCCGGATGTCCGCTTCGTCACCGGGCACACCGCCATGCTCCTCAGCGGCTCGTGGTGGGTCGCGAACTTCCAGTTGCACAACCCCGACCTCGACTTCGCCGTTGCCCCGCCGCCCCGGGGCGTCAGCGACCGCTGCATCGCCGGCTCGGTGCTCTGGGGCATGAGCAGCCAGGCGCCCAACAAGGACGCCGGATGGGACATGATCCGCTGGCTGGTGCAGGAGCCCCAGGCCCTGGCCTACTGGGACACCCTGCGCGTGGCGCCGCCCGCCCACACCGGCGTGATCGCCTCCGACGCCTTCCGGTCCACCTCCGGCGTTCCGGCGCCCGGTCGCCCCGGCGAGTACCTCGTGCCCCCCATGCGCCCCGAGGACTTCGACGATCAGGCCGCCTGGCTGCTCGTCCAGCTTCTGCCCGATCCGGCGACCGGCGAGGCGCGGGCGACCATCCCCGCCACGCTCTATCAGACCTACCTGGAGCGCCAGATTGGCGAGATGTTCCGCGACCAGATCCGGGAAGCCGACCAGTTCACCCCCGAGCGGGCCCGCCAGCGCCTGGAAGCCGTCGCCCGGGCCGTCCACGACCACATCGACCGCGACCGGGCCGCCCGGGGCCTGCCGCCTGTCGTCCGGCCGTGATCGGTAATTTGCCCTTGTGAGTCGCCCGGCGGCCCGGTATTCTGGCCCTCAAGCCGGGCAGCCCCGCCCGGCGAGGGAGGCTCCACCGAATGACCGCGTTCCGCGCTCTCGTTGTCACGTGCTTCACGCTCGGGCTCTCCGCCGCCGCGCTGGCAGAGCCCGCCGAGTCCGTACTCTTCGACCCGATCGGCGCTGAGGGGACCGCCGTGGTGCTCCAGGCCGAGCCGGGCGGCTGGGACCGCCTGATGGCCGGCCCGCAGCGCCTCGAACTGCCCGTGCTGCCGCTGGCCGACCTCGGCGGGGAAGATGGCGACGCCACGCTGCTGCTGGAGCGGTTCGCGGTCACCACGCCGCGGACCAGGTTCGTGCTCGGCCGTCGCGGAGGGCCCGATGTGCCACTTCCCTACGACCCGTCATCAATCAAGCTCTACCGCGGCGTGGTGGACGGTGTGGAGGGCGCCACGGCCGTCCTCGCCGCCTCGCCGCGGAGCGTCGTCGGCCTGATCAACATGCCCTCCGGATCCAGCTACGCGATCTCCTCGAAGGGAAGCGGCGGGGTCGATCTGCCCGCCGGTCAGCTCAGCGTCTTTCCTACCACGCTCGGCGGCTGGCCGCTGCCCGGCGTCGACATGTGCCGCGTGATCGACACGGGCGATCCCGGGTCGGCGCCAGAGCCGGACGCCGACCCCATCCCCGGCCTGCGCCAGCTTGAGCTCGCCGTCGAGACCGATTACGAGTACTACACGCTGTTCAACGATCTGGATGCCGCTGGCGATTACGTCGTGCAGGTCTACGCGCTGGTCAGCGACATCTACGTGCGCGCCATCAACACCCGCATCGACCTGACCTTCGTGCGCCTCTGGGATGAGCCGGACGACCTGTTCAACGAGCCCGAGCCGCTTGGCCCGTTCCGCGACTACTGGAATGCGCAGATGGGGCATGTGCAGCGCGACCTGGCCCAGTTCTTCACGGGAAGGCGCGATCTGAGCGCCGGTGGCGTCGCCTACCTCCGGGGCGTCTGCAACAACAACGGGTATTCGTGGGCCGGGTACGTCATCGGCAGGTTCGCCGACCCCGACCGACCCAGCGGATTCAATCGGGACATTACGGTCACCGCCCACGAGATCGGGCACAACTGCGGCACGCCGCATACGCACGACCTCGGCCTCGATGACTGCGATGACGCCACCCTCGTGGCCCGGCGCGGCACGATCATGAGCTACTGCGGCCAGACCTACAGCGGCGGGGCGGGCAATACCGACATGACCTTTCACGCCGTCGTGCGGGACGTGATGCGTGGCTACCTGGCCGACCGTCCCTGCCTGATCCCGGATTGCAATCAGAACGGTGTTGCCGATGATGTTGACATCTCCACCGGGACCAGCCTCGACGTCAACACCGACGGCGTTCCGGATGAGTGTCAGGACTGCGATGGCGACGGCGTGCTCGATCCCGAGCAGATCGCCGCCGGCGCCAGCCTCGACCGCAACCGCAACGGCATCCCGGACGAGTGCGAGACCGATTGCAACGGCAACGGAATCCCGGACGATGTCGACCTGTTGCCGTCGGTCGACATCCTCTTCTTCGACAACTTCGAGATGGACAACGGCTGGACTGCCGAGAACCTCGGCGCCACCAGCGGCGACTGGCAGCGCGGCGTGCCCGTGGATGACCCGGGCTGGGAGTACGACCCGGCCAGCGATTCCGATGGCAGCGGCCAGTGCTGGCTGACACAGAACGAACTGGGCAACACCGATGTCGATGGTGGGGCGGTCCGCCTGACGTCACCGATGTTCGACCTGACCTTCGGCGACGCCGCCATCGCCTACGACTACTTCTTGCGCCTAACACGCTCGGCCGCGGAGGACCGGCTGCTGGTCGAGATCTCCGATGATGATGGCGCCTCATGGCAGCCGGTCATCGCCCACGACACCGATGGCGGGCTGAACTGGCGTACCCACGTGATCTCGGAGGCCGACATTATCGCCGCCGGCGCCTCGATGACCTCGACCATGCGCATCCGCTTCACCGCCAACGATGATGATGCCCAGAGCATCGTCGAAGCCGGCCTCGACGCCTTCATCCTCGCCCGCTACATCCCGCCCGTGAGCGTCGATGAGAACTTCAACGAGGTTCCCGACGAGTGCGAGCCGGATTGCGATGGCGACGGCCGGGCCGACTACCTCCAGATCCTGGCGGATATGTACCTTGACATCACCCGCGATCTCATCCTCGATGGCTGCCAGGACTGCGACAGCGATGGCGAGATCGATCTCATCGCCCTCGACCACGCTCACAACGTCTGGGTCACGAGCCTCGAGGATCCGGAACTCTACGAGTTCTACGGCGCAACTGGCGTGCGCACCCGCATCACCGAGGAGACCGCCATCAACATGGGCGCCGATCTGCTCATCACACCGGACCGGCGGATCCTCATCTCCAGCGCCACTGACAGCCGCATCGCCGAGTTCGACATGAGCGGGACGCACATCGGCGACCTCGTCGCCGCCGGCGCCGGTGGCCTGGACGGACCCGGGACGATGCTCATCCACCCCGATGGCCTGCTCGTCGCCAGCGAGCGGACCGGCAGCGTCAAGCTCTATGACCTCACAACCGGCGCCTACATCCGCGACTTCGTCGAGCCGGGCGCCGGCGGGCTGACCGGCCCGTTCGGGCTTGCCTTCAGCAAGGCCGGATCGCTGCTGGTCACCAGCGCCGACAATCAGGTGCTCGAATACGACGGCGCCACCGGCGCGTTCTCCGGCGTCTTCGTCAGCCAGTCCGACAACGGCGGGCTGGATGTCCCGCGCGCCATCCTCGTCATGCCCGATGGCCGCCTGCTGGTCACCAGCTACAACACCGACAACGTACTCGCCTTCGACGGCGACACGGGCGCCTTCATCGATCAGTTCCAGCGCGGCGGCACAGTCGATCGCCTCGTGCTGGAAGAGCCCTGGGGCATCCGGCTCGGGCCCGATGGCGGCGTGTACGTTTCCACCAGCCATGTCCACCCGTTTGCCCCGACCGGCGCCCTGCACCTGACCAACGCGCGGATCTATCACTACGACCCCAGCAGCGGCTTCTTCATCCGCGCCTTCGTGCTGGGCAACGACACCGGGCTGTACCACCCCTCCGGCTTCGACTTCGTCCCCGGCGACGCCACCGACTGCAACGGCAACTTCATCCCCGACAACTGCGACATCGCCACGGGCCTGGCCCAGGACTGCAACACCAACGGCGTCCCCGACGACTGCGACATCCGTCTCGGGACCAGCAAGGACGCCAACGGCAACGGCGTCCCGGACGAGTGCGAGTGTTACGCCGACTGCGACGGCACCGGGACGCTGGACATCTTCGACTTCCTGTGCTTCCAGAACGCATTCGGGACTGGCGATCCCTATGCCGACTGCGACGGTACCGGCGTGCTCGACCTCTTCGACTTCCTTTGCTTCCAGAATGAGTTCGGCGCCGGGTGCCCGTAGCCCCCCGCGCCCGGAGAAAGCCCGTGTTCAGGACTGCATTGACAGTTTTCGTCGCCCTTGGTGCACTCGCGCCGATCACCGCAGCGCAGCACAGCACGTTCGAAACCTCCAGCGAAGGCTGGGGCGTCGTCGGGCTCGATCCGACACAGCACGCCGGGGCTGCAACAGCGCCCCCTGATGCGCCGTTCGATCCGTCCGACGGGCGCCCGCCCGGGAGCATCCGAATCGGCGACGCGGCCGCCTGGACATTCGTGTCGGCCCCAGCGCCGTTCCTGGGCGATCATTCCGGCGCCTATGGCAGCAGTGTCGGCTTCGACATGAAGGTTCGCTTCGCCGACGCCAGTTCGCTGTATCCCGTGTTGGCGATCGCAGGAGCGAGGATCACACTCTACTACTCCATCGAGGTCAGCGAGATCGTGCTCGACCAGTGGACCGCGTGGGACATTCCCCTCGCACCCGGGCCGTGGGTTGTCGATCACTACGCCATCGGCGCCGCCGCCACCGAGGCCGACATCCGCGAGGCCCTCGCAGACATCCGCGGCTTCTACATTGACACCGAGTACCGGACCGGTCCGGATGATACGTCATTGGACAATATCCGCCTCGGCCTGGCGGACAGTTGCTACGCCGACTGCGACGGCACGGGGACGCTGGACTTCTTTGACTTCCTGTGCTTCCAGAACGCCTTCGGCGCCGGTTGCCCATAGCCCCGCCCGGAACCTCGCGGCGGCCCTTGCGGCCCGCGACGGTCTGTGGTAGGCTCTGCTCGGACCCGGGACGGGGGGCGCGGCCGCGTGGCTCCGCCTCCGCAGCCCGCAACTCGTGAGGGAGGACGCACAATGCGTTCAGTCGGATTCGGCGCGATCAGCGCCATGGTGGTCGCAGCGCTCGCAGGCGGCGCTTCGGGGCAGATTCTGCTCGACGGTGACATGGAGGCGCTGGCGCTCGGCACAGCGCCGGACTGTGGGGCGCCCGCCGGGGCCTGGATCTACCCGGACGCCTATGCCACGGCCGGGCTCTGTGAGGCTCTGCCCGAAGACACCCGCATCGAGCCGGGGCCGACGGGTGGGAACAGCCTGCTCATGAAGATCGACGGCGCCGCGCTGAACATCCATCTGACCAATCTCTTCACCGAGACGATCATGGAGGGCGCCGGCATCGCGGTCGTGCAGTTCGACCTTTTCGTCACCGGCGGCTTCGGCGGCGCGGCCGTCTACGTCGGCGGGGATCATGGCGGCGGCGGTTTCAGCAACACCACCGACCGCGGCCCCCAGATCCTCTGGACCGCCGCGGGCCAGATCAATGGCTACCAGCCCGCCGCCGAGGCGATCACCGACTACAAGCAGGAGACCTGGCAGCGCGTGGTCCTGGAGATCGACCTGGTCGCCGACACCTTCGACATGTACCACACCAACGACATCACCGTGGATCCCGTCCTCGTGACCTCGGGCTTCGGCTTCCGCTCCGGCACGCAGAACTTCCTCGACCGCTTCACCTTCGCGCACTTCGGCGGCGCCGAGCCGATCAATGTTGCGTTCCTCGACAATGTCAGCGTCACCGTTGAAGCCGTCGGCTGCTACGCCGACTGCGACGGTACGGGCGTGCTCGACTTCTTCGACTTCCTCTGCTTCCAGAACGCCTTCGCAACCGGCGACCCCTACGCCGACTGCGACGGCACCGGCGTGCTGGACTTCTTCGACTTCCTCTGCTTCCAGAACGAGTTCGCGATGGGTTGCCCGTAGGGGACGACCCAGCAGAGAATGGGACTCAGGCATGAAGAGGGGGGCGGCCCGGCCGCCCCCCCTTCCGTTGTCCGTGCAGTACGTTGTCAGATCCGCTGCTCAGGGGCATCCCGTCGTCATCGCGTTCTGGAAGCACAGGAAGTCGAAGATGTCAAGGTCGCCTGAGGCGTCACAGTCGGCGTATGCCTCGCCGGCGGCGAAGGCGTTCTGGAAGCACAGGAAGTCGAAGACATCCAGGTCGCCCGAAGCGTCGCAGTCGGCATAGCAGGCGGCGTCAGGCTCGATGAGCACGTCGAACTGCTCCTCGCGCACCTGCACCTGGCCAGTGAAGGGATCCACGATCTCGCCAGCCTTGACGTCATACGTGAGGCCGAAGAACAGGCCGGGCAGCTCAGGCGTGCCGCCATTCTCGATGAAGTAGACCTCACCCGGTTCGAGCACGGGATTGGGCGCGCCGGGGTCAATGGCACAATGCACCGGCCGGTCACCGCCCGCCTCGTCGAAGTACGTCACGGGCTCGGGCACGATGATGCGTACCTCGCGGCCCCGCTTGTCCCACTCGTGCTCGCCCTTCGCTGTCGTGATCGAGATCTCGTAGCTCACGACCGCCCCGTCCAGTTCCTTCGTGGTGAACCGCTTGGTCTTGCCGGCTTCGATCTCCACATCATCTGTAGCGTCGCCGGTCGCCAGAATGGTCTCGCTGTCGCCTGCCGCATTATAGACGATCAGGTCCGAAAGCGTCACCGTCCCCTTGAGTTGCTTGTTCTTCACCTCGATGGTGTCAGCGTGTGCGATGGGGGCTTGGCATCCCAGCAGGCCGGCAATTGCAATCAGGGCCGGACGGCGAAACCAATGAACTGAACTCTGGTACAGCATAACGTATCTCCTTGGTCGGCGAGGCGTTGCCGACTTCAGGTTCTTCAAGCGCACAAATCTCGACGTAGTCACACGTTCGGGTCAGAGAAATGCGATACCGGTTCTGACGGGTCGACGAACCCGCTTGACACTGGTTCCGCCTGCGCCCTCGGTCGTGCTGCGCCGTAGCGCTTGGCCCCTAGGATCTCGTATGCCACATCGGTTCCAGGTGGTCAGTCCGTTTGCTCCCACCGGCGACCAGCCGCACGCCATCGAGCAGCTCGCCGCCGATCTCCGCGCCGGGCGCCAGGCCACGACGCTCCTCGGCGCCACCGGCACCGGCAAGACCTTCACCATGGCCAAGGTCATCGAGCAGGTCCGCAAGCCCACGCTGATCATCAGCCACAACAAGACGCTCGCCGCCCAACTCTACGAAGAGCTGCGCGAATTCTTCCCCGCCAACAGCGTCAACTACTTCGTCAGCTACTACGACTACTACCAGCCCGAGGCGTACATCCCCCAGCGGGACATCTACATCGAGAAGGATGCCAGCCGCAACGACGATCTCGACCAGCTCCGTCTCGCCGCCACCAGCAACATCCTCAGCCGGCGCGATACCGTCGTCATCGCCAGCGTCTCCTGCATCTTCGGGCTCGGCTCGCCCGAGGCCTATGGCGACAAGGTGCTCACCATCACCCGCGGCACGCGCATCGAGCGCCGCAGCTTCCTGCTGTCGCTGGATGGCATGCAGTACAAGCGCGGCGACTACGAATTCAAGCGCGGAACCTACCGCATCCGCGGCGACGCCATCGAGATCTGGCCCGCCTACGAGCGTTTCGCCGTCCGCATCGACCTGTTCGGGGATGAGATCGAGCGGATGGAGCTGGTCAACCCAACCAGCGGCGAGATCCTCGCCGAAGAGCGCCAGTTCTTCCTCTTCCCCGCCGTCCACTACGTCATGCCGGAGGACCGCCTCGCCGAGATCGTCAAGGCCATCAACGCCGAACTGGAAGCCCGCGTCCTCCAGCTTCGCTCCGAGGGCAAACTCCTCGAGGCCCAACGCCTGCTCGCCCGCACCAAGTACGACCTGGAGATGATCCAGGAGGCTGGCTTCTGCCCCGGCATCGAGAACTACTCCCGCTTCATGGATGGCCGCCAGCCCGGCGAGCGCCCCTTCACTCTGCTGGACTACTTTGATTACGCCCCGGGTAGGTCGGCACTCCGTGCCGACTCGCCGCGCGACGAGGCGACGAAGCGACGCAGCGACGAAGGGCGGCACGTGCGCCAGATCGCCCCAGATGGCGAACCCCTCCGCCAGCCGCCCGCCCCATCAACGCCCTCCGCCCGCACCAACTACAAGGACTGGCTCGTCATCATCGACGAGAGCCATGTCACCATCCCGCAGATCCACGCCATGTTCAACGGCGACCGCCAGCGCAAGCAGGTGCTGGTCGACCACGGCTTCCGCCTGCCAAGCTGCCTCGACAACCGGCCGCTGCGCTTCGAGGAGTTCGAGGCAATCGTCCCCCAGATCATGTTCGTCAGCGCCACCCCCGGCCCGTACGAACTCAAGCGATCCGGCGGCGAGATCGCCGAGCAGGTCATCCGCCCGACCGGCCTGCTCGACCCGCAGATCGAAGTCAAGCCGGCGCAGGGCCAGGTCGGCGATCTGCTGGAGCAGTGCCAGGCCGTCATCGCCCGCGGCGAGCGGGCCCTCGTCACCGCCCTCACCAAGCGCCTGTGCGAGGATCTGGCGGCATATCTCGACCAGCAGGGCCTCCGCGTCCGCTACCTGCACAGCGAGATCGAGACGCTCGACCGCCTGGAGATCCTCGCCGACCTCCGCCGCGGCGAGTTCGATGTCCTCGTCGGCGTGAACCTGCTGCGCGAGGGCCTCGACCTGCCCGAGGTCTCGCTGGTCGCGATTCTGGATGCCGACAAGGAGGGCTTCCTGCGCAGCCCGACCAGTCTCATCCAGCTCATCGGGCGGGCGGCCCGCAACGTCAACGGTCGCGTCATCATGTACGCCGACGAGATGACGCCCGCGATGGCGGACGCCATCGGCGAGACTGACCGCCGTCGCGCCAAACAGACCGCCTACAACGAGGCCCACGGCATCACGCCGAAGACCATCGAGAAGGCCATCCGCCGCGGCATGGAGTCCGAGCTGCGCGCGCGCAAGAAGGCCCGCGAAGCCGTCGCCACGACCGAAGAGCAGTACGACGCCCTTGAGCTGGTCCGCGATCTGGAAGGCGAGATGCTCGACGCCGCCGAGGCCCTCGACTTCGAGACCGCCGCCCGCCTGCGCGATCAGGCCAAACTCCTGCGCCAGCGCATCGACGAAGGCGACGACAGCCCCATCCGCCGCTCAGAGGTCGAGAAGGCCGCCGCCGGCAGCGGCTCACGCCGCGCGCGCAAGGCCGGCAGCCCCGGCGTCCGCGCCACCAAACGCCGCCGCTCCAAACGGGGATGATCTACAGATGGCGCCGATGAACACAGACCAGACCAGGGTCTGTTCTGCTTTGCTATCTTGTCCATCTTCGTCCATCTGTCTCCATCTGTGTAATCTGTGGATCCAGTCCTACCCGCACCCCGCCGCAAACTCATTTTGAAAGCACAGGAAGTCAAAGAAAGTCAGCGACCCGTCCCCGTCGCAGTCCGCCGCCGGTTCCCCCAGCCCGAACTGGTTCTGAAAGCACAGGAAGTCGAAGAACGTCAGCGACCCGTCCCCGTCGCAGTCGGCGAAGCACCGGCTCAACTCCGGCTCGCGCACCACGGCAAACCCCGGCACATCCCGCACCTGGAACTCGATCCGCCGCAGCGACCGGAACTTGCCATCGTCGGCCGTGAACGTCACGCTCAATCCCTCGACGCCGAACGGGTGCACGTTCACCTGCAGCGAATCCGGACGGAACGTGAACCGCCCCGTCGCCGGGTCGAAGGTGGACCCGTACAGCGGCGTGGCCCCGAGCGTCACGTCATCCCCATCCGGATCGACCGCGCTGATCGTCGTCTCGAAGACCTCATCCTCGCTGATCACCACCACATCCGGCGCCCCGCCCAGCGAGATCTCCGGCAGCCGGTTGCCCGCTCGCGAGGCGTACGTCGTCAGCGTCAGCGTCCAGTCGCCCGTGATCCCACCCGCCACCGCCAGGTTCGCCGTATCCACATCCACGAAGTGGTACTCGACGGTCCCGCCGAACTCCAACTCGATGATCAACGGCGCGTTGCGCCCGACGGCGTCCGGCGTATCGCGGATGATCGCCCCATCCTTCCACGACCACGGGTTGTTCACCACCACGCCGCCCTTCCACTCCGGACGCGTCACCGGCGGGAACAGCCACTGCCCGCCGGCGTCGGTCGTGCCGCTGAACTTCACCACATCCGGCACGGTCCCGTTGAGGTCGCGCTGGAAAACACGCACCGCGCAGTTCGCCACCGGCGCCCCGCCCTGCTCGACTACCCGCAGCGTGATGTCCCCCTGCGGGATCGCCGCGAGATAGTCGCCGAAGAAGCCGCGCCGCAGGCCCAGGTTGCGCTGCATCCCCGCCGCGCTGCCCGGCCCGACGTACCGCGCCCCCGGCCCCGCCATCAGCCCGCGCCGCGTGTCATCCACGAACGCCTGCCCACCGGCGTGGAAGATGTCCAGGTTCCCGTAGTACACGTTCCACGGGCTCACCAGCGGCATCAGCGCTGAGCCCGCCACGCGCGAGCCCCCGCGCGTGATCAGGCAGTTGTCGGTCGCGATGTCGTACTGGTAGACATCGATCATCCCGATCTGGTGCCCCAGTTCGTGCGCCAGCGCGTTCTCGACCACCTTCACGTACCGGTCGATGTAATCCTGCGGCCACACGAACCCCCACACCCCGTCCGCCGGGCGCACCTCGGGGTCACTCTTGGGCGCGTGCGTCCCGCCGGGGCTCAGCTCGCCATCGGGCACGACGACCACGTTGTCCACCGCAAGCTGCTGCATCGCCCCCGCCACCCGAAGCCGCCGCTGGAGCCCCACAAGCTGCATGCGCAGCCAGTCCTCCGGCGAATACGTCTCCAGGAAGTTCAGCGTGTTGCTGAAGCGCTCGTAGGTGCTCTCTTCCATGAAGAACCAGAAGGCGACCGCGCCCATAGGCCGGTCCACCGCGTTGTTCAGTTCGGTGATCTCGGCGATCTGGTCCGCCGGATCAAGCTCGAAGCGCACGACATTCCCGCCGATCGCCCGCTCAAGCTGCGGCGGGTCGAACTCCTGCGCCCCCGGCGGCGGCGCGATCGTCTGCACCTCATCGGCCGGCCACGGGCGCGCAAGCTCGACCACCTGCCCCTCGCCGCCGCCAAGATTCGCAATCACGCCGGAGTCCACTACCGCCCCGTTGACCAGCCAGCGGTAGGCGACATCCGCCGCGGCATCATCGCCCTTGTTGAACACGTGGGCCCGCCACGTGACCAGTTCGCCGGGCGCCGGCCACTTCTGCTCATCGAGGTACGCCGCGTGGATCTTCTGATCGCCCGTGTAATCCACCTTGAAGCGGTTGTACGCCGGGTCGCGCCCGATCCAGCCGACATCGAGATCCACCGGCCGCCGGCTGCGCACCAGCGCCGTCGTCTCGCCCCGCGCCAGCCCGATGGATGCTGCGATCCGCGTCTGCCCGGCGCGCACGCCCGTCACCCGCCCCGTGCGCGTCACCGTCGCCGTGAAGGGATCCAGCGTGCGCCACTCGACCAGGCTCGTGACGTCATACCGATCCGGCCCGTAGCTCAGCGACGCCTCGGCCGAAAGCTGGGCGCTGTCGCCCACCGGCAGGCGCACCGTCTCGGGCTTCGTCTCGATGATGTTGATCCGCACCGTCTCGCCGCCGATCTGGATCTCCTCGACCGGCTCGGGGCTCTGCAGTTCCAGTTCGTAGATGTGCACGAAATCATCCCGCGTCAGCCGCTTGACGCTGAAACGGAAGATCCGGCGCTCCACCGGCGTGTCGTTGAACTCGGTCCACTGCACACCGGGAAAGTCGGTCCAGATCGGCCCGAAGACCAGCGCGTAGCTGCCGCTCTTCGAGTCCAGGTCCGCCAGCGTGTCGGCCGCCTCCAGCGTCCACTCGTGGATGTCACCCGCCGAGAACTGGGCCCGGGCGGCGCCCACGGCGGTGGGGGCGTCGAAGGCGACCGTGATCACCGCCGGGTTCACCGCGGCGGAGCGGTACAGGCTCGACCAGTCCTGATCGAACAGGTGGTCCTTGTGCCCGATGTCCCAGGTCGAGGCGGTGACCGTCGCCTTGCCGGCGAGTTCCAGCTCACGCACCGGGATGATCTCGGCGCGCGCCCCAAGACAGCAACCACAGATGACACAGATGGCGCACAGCAGGGTCTTCAGATGCAACATGATTCGGTCAATCAGGCCTCAGGCCGCTGGGGGACTCTCTCACGCTCGAAACAGACACCACCCCCACGCCGATCCCGATTCCCGACTCCGCCCCAACTCCCTCACCCGCCTTCCGGCTCCAGCCGGTCGCCGGGTCGCACGACGCCGACGCGCCAGTCGACCGCCGTCCCCGGCGCGGCAGACTCGATCGTGGCCCGAAGCTCCTCCATCGCCTCCGTCGAAGGTACACCGCCGTAGACCATCAGCCGGTCGGCCGAATCGCCGCCAATGGCAACCGCGTTGACCGAGATCTCGGCGAACTCCGGCCGGCCCGCGAGGCGTCCGCGCACGGTTTCGGCCAGCGATTGCGTCTGATCGCTGGCCGCGACGGCTCGCTCGAAACGCCCGCCACCGCCGGCGCCGCGCCAGGCAAAGGTCACGCCGACCAGCAGCAGCACCACCAGTAGCGACCCCATGATCCCCAAGCGGATCGCGAGTTTGCGCCTCTCCGGATCCATGCCCCCGAACACGCCCTCGACGCGGTAGCGGGCATCCTCGAGCTTCTGACGCAGGGCGTCGCGATCCAGTTGCATGATTCAGCCTCAGGGCGCGCCGACAATGCCACCCTTGAAGATGTCGATCTGCTCCAGCCCCGAGTTGTTCAGCGGGAACGACTCGACGTGCGTGTCGACGAATCCTGCGTTGATCGTGTTGTTGTGCCGCTGGAAGTACAACTGACTGGCGACATCGTCAGGAACCGAACGATGCCCCGGGCCACTCGCCTTCCCTGCCGCGGCCATCGCGTCGTAGTACTCCCGCATGTTCCAGTTGCGCCGTGTAACCGGGTGCCAAACGGTCATCTGGTGGTCGGGATACTCAATTCGAGGCTCACCATCAGCCAGCAGGAACATCTCACTGGGATACGCTACCCGGTCGATCAACCCCTGCAGTGCCGCATTCGGGTGCGACAGGTCCGGCGACCGGCCGAGGATCGCCTCATTGAAGATGTACGAGGACATCTCCGGCACCAGGCCAGGCGCCCGGAACCAGCTCGCCGAGGCGCCCTGGTGCACCAGCGTGAGGCCGGCATCCAACTGGCCCCCCAGTTCGAAGGTCTCGTCCGCCTTGCACTGGTAGTACTCGAGGAACGCCCCGCCTATGGGATCCGGGCCGGTGCCGGCGGCGTTCATCATGGCGTCGCGGTTGTTCTGCTCCCACTCCAGGCCGGAGTAGTCGGCCAGCGTGAGGAAGAAGGGCATCGGGAACTCGCGCTTCAGCCGGTCATCGCGCCAGAAGGTCAGCGTGCTGTTCCACTTGCCGGGGAAGTCCGGGTGGCCCCTGACCAGTGCGCGCTCGGGGATGCCCCACATCTCGCCGGCGATCGGCATCTGCCCACCGCGGTCGTTGGCATAGGCTGTCGCGAGCTGAACGGAGCTACGGATGGAGTTCATGCACACGGCGCCCCGGGCGGCGTCCCGGGCCTTGCCCAGGGCCGGCAGCAGGATCCCGATCAGCAGGGCGATGATCGCGATCACCACCAGCAGCTCGATCAGGGTAAAGGCGCGGCGGAAACTCGGGGGGGTTGTCATGGCTTGGCGCCCTCCTTTGGGACGATCTTCGCTGGCCCGCGGGCCGCGGTTTTCATCACCCCAATTATACCCGCAACAACCCGCCGATGGAAGCCCGATTCGCAACCTGTACGGGCCCCGAACTCGGGCCCCGGCGGGTTGTCACTGCATCATTGCGCCCGTACAATTACGTTGTTGGAGGCGGCGGGCGAAGGCCCGCCGGGAGAGTCAGGACAGAGCGTGAGGCGCGATCCGCACGGGAGGACACGCGCCCGTGGACCATTCGTTGTGGCCGCGGGAGAACCGTCACCGATTTGTTGCATCACACATACAGGAGCACGAGAATGAAGAGATTGCTGATTACCGCGGCGGCCGCCGGACTCGCGGCGCCCGCCATGGCCCAGTACGCCGACAGCGCCTGGCCGAGCTGGCGCGGCGGGCCCGAGAACCGGGCCTCCGTCGAGGCCCCCGGCCCCGCCACCAGCCTCGCCTTCGAGGTGGCCGATGTGCCCATGGCGGCCGTCGGTGGCTTCACCTTCGACACCGATGGCGATGTTTACTACAAGAGCCGGGCGGATGCCGGCGTGCAGGTCTTCCGCCTCGACCCCGCCACCGGCGCGGTCCTGGCTTCGACCGCCGTCCTCCCCTCCAACGGCGGCGCCTACGCCGGCGTGGCCGTCGGGACCGATGCGCTGTACACCTGCCTGTACAACGGCGCCGAAGCCTCCAGCGTCCTCAAGCTCGACAAGGACACGCTCGCCATCATCGCCGAGTGGGACCTCGACGCCTTCATCGGCCTCCGTGGTACGCCGCTCATCGGCAGCGTGCCCAACGCCCGCGGCAACGTGAACCTGTACGTTTCAGATCGTAACGGCGCGGCGATCCACGCCATCGACTCGGTCACCGGCGACCTGGAGTGGACCTACTCGGTCATTTATGACACGCCCTTCGGCATGATCGGCCCGCAGTGGGTTGACGCCGGTACCGGTCGCGACCGCATTGCCTACTTCGGCAACGGCGCCCTCGGCCCGGGCGCTGTGCTCGAGGATAACGGCGACGGCACCTTCGACATCGTCTGGGACGCCGCCGGCCCCGAGAGCTTCAACTGGTACGGCTCCGGCGTGCTCAGCGAAGATGGCGACAACATCTACGTCACCACCTTCAACGATGGCGATGTCGAGAGCCTGTGGTCCATCGACGCCGCCACCGGCGACGTCCTCTGGTCCGTCCCCGGCCTGCGCGGCACGCCGGAAGAGCTGAACTTCTTCAGCCGTCCCGCCGCCGTCGGCAACCGCGTCTACTGCTTCGGCGGCTTCGGCGTGGTGGCGACCTTCGATGACAACGGCTCCAGCTATACACCGGGCTGGGAGTATCGCAGCGGCGTCGGCGAGTACACCGCCGGCTCCGTCGCCGTCACCCCCGGCGGCGACACCTACGTCTACGCCGTCCGTCAGGGCAACCCGGACCCGGCCGCCTTCGAGCCGGCCCAGTTCCTGGTGCTCAAGGACAACGGCGCCGACTTCGAGGTGATCCTCGAGACCACCCTCGGTGACACCATGATCCCCTCGCTGTTCGGCAACAACAGCGCCGCCATTGATGCCGATGGCAGCGTCTGGGTCGGCAGCGGGCGCGATACGGCCGTCGGCCTCGGCAGCATCTACAAGTTCGCTGTCGACAGCGGCTGCTACGCCGACTGCGACGGCTCCGGCGAACTCGACTTCTTCGACTTCCTCTGCTTCCAGAACGCCTTCGCCACCGGCGATCCATACGCCGACTGCGACGGGACCGGTGTCCTGGACTTCTTCGACTTCCTCTGCTTCCAGAACGAGTTCGCGGCCGGCTGCCCGTAATCGCAAAGCAAAGAGCGAAAAGCGAACAGCGAAA
>JBICIE010000311.1:0-8997 GCA_043101635.1 Phycisphaerales bacterium JB039
CGCGTACCGGGGGTTGTCGCTCGCCGCAGGCTCGCTCGACCCCCCGCTATGAACGCCGAGCCCGTCGGGCTCAAGAGGCGAAGGGCCGTGCCGCCTGTGTGGAGCGGGGATGTGGAGTAGGCAATGGGCAATGGCCTTGGCGCCGACGAGGCGCATCGAATAGAAACTTTGCAGGCTTGGAGCTGACGAATGGCGCGGATTGATGTCAAGGCTGTGCCGGGGGCGCGGCGGGATGAGATCGCCGGGTGGCTCGGGGATCGGCTGAAGGTGCGGGTGAGCGCGCCGGCGGAGGGTGGGAAGGCGAACAAGGCGATCTGCGCGGTGATTGCGAAGGCCGCGGGCGTGCGGGCGCGGGATGTGACGATCGTCAGCGGGCAGACCTCGCCGGAGAAGACGGTGGAGGTTGCGGGGGTGAGTGAGGAGGAACTGGCGCGGCGGCTGGGGGGGAAGTAGGAGCGCCGTGCTTTATACCGGCGCCTGTGCCCTGTGGAAAGGGGGCGTGTGTCAGCACAGGCGGGACGCCTGTGCCACCCTTGGAACGGGCGCGTGTGTCACACAGGCGGGACGCCTGTGCCACCTGTGGAAGGGGCGCCGCTTCCGCTTGAGCCGAGGCGCATGATGGGGGTCAGCGAGAGCAGCGCGAGCCACAGCGCCGCGGTCTGGGCGTTGATGTGGACGACATCGGTGGCGCCGACGAGCAGGAGGCCGATCAGGGCGAAGGCGGGGCCGGCGCTGTAGGTTCCCAGGGCGCCGGCGGTCCAGGCGAAGGCGCTGCGGATCGCGGCGAACCAGATGGCGCCGAAGAGGGCCAGGCCGACGAGGCCGGTGGAGGCGCCTTCGTGCAGCAGCATGTTGTGGGCGTGGCTGCGCACATCGCGCTGCTCGGGCGGGACATCCGCGGCAGCCTGGCGCGCATCGGCCCAGGCCGCGTAGCCGCCCATGCCGACGCCGCGGATGGGGTGGGCGAGCATGGCCTCGCCGGCCCAGCGGGCCATCAGGATGCGCCGGCCGGTGAAGGTGGACAGATCGCCCTCGATCGCGCGGGCGATCTCCATGCGGGTCTCCTGGACTCGTCCGCTGATGGCCTTGCCGGCGAAGGCCCACGCCGCGGCAGCGACGAGGACGATGCAGGCCCCGGCGATCAGGATGCGCTTCGGCGTGACCTGCGCAAGGGCGCGCGGTGCGCGCGCAACGGCGACGATGGCGCCGATCGCGATCAGGCCTGCCGCGGCCAGCCAGGCGCCGCGCGTGCCGGTGGCGAGGATGGCCACCAGCGTGATGGCGCTGCCGGCGAGGCCGAGGATGCGGATGCGCCCGCGCCCCAGCAGCGCGCCCGGCAGGTGCAGGCCGAGCGCTGCCGTGAGCATCGTGCCGCCGACGACCGCGGCCCACCAGCCGCTGTTGCGCCGTGGCTCGCGGTCGAAGGTGAGCCAGTCGATGTCGAAGGTCACGCCGAGCGCGTGGGCGACCTGCGCGAGGTTGGCGCACAGGAAGCCGATGACCATCGCGCAGATGAGCGTGCGCCGGTGGCGCAGCATCGGGAAGATCAGCAGCGGCGACCAGGCCCAGCGCATGGCGCCGAGTTGGTCAAAGCCCTCGGCGGGCTCGGGGGACCATGTCAGCGAGAGGGCGCGCCACGCGGCCCAGGCGAGCAGAAGCCACCAGGTCGGAGTCTGGAAGAAGAGGGCGAGGGCGCGGAGGGTCGCCCGCGGCCGGATGACGCTGGCCAGCGCCAGCGGCGCCCCTGCGAACTCGACGAAGCTCATCGGGGCGCACACGAAGGCCATCCACAGGCAGGCGCCCGCCAGCGCGATCCACTCCGTCCACCGCTCCCACGTCGAGCGCGGCAGCAGGGCGCGGTCCAGGCGCTCGGGGGAGACGCGCGGGCCGAGCAGCAGCCACGCCGCGGCGGCGCGGAGGGAAGGCCGGCCGGGATGTTCGGGTTGTGTCTGGATTATCGGGCCTTTGGTCTCAGAGTTTTTCGGCTGGCGGGGCGGCGCGGGAAGATCCCGGGCCGATCTTCCCATGTATACCTATGGGGATGCTGCGCCTCGGCGTGGGCCGGGGCAATGGAAGGGAACGCCCGATGACCGAGATTCAGCGCGTGCTACGGACGGCGGCCCGGCGGCTGCTGGTGATCGATCTGCTGCGGACCTTCGCGGTGACGAGCACGGTGGCGCTGGGGCTGCTGCTGCTGGCGCGGATCGTCACCTGGGTGCTGTCGACGCCGGTCGACTGGGCGCCGGTGACCCTCGGGCTTGCCGCGGCGGCGGTGGTGACGTCGGTGATCTGGAGCCTGGCGCGCCGGGCCCGCGGGCTGGATCTGGCCCGCGAGGTCGATGAGCGGGGTGACCTGCGCGAGGCGCTGAGCACGGCGGTGTGGGTCGGCGACCGGCCGGACGGCTGGGCGAAGATCGTGGTCGAGATGGCCCGCAAGAAGGCGGCTTCGCTGAACGTGCGCGAGGTGACGCCGATCGAGGCGCCGCGCCTGTGGCCGGCGCCGGTGGCGATGGCGATGGCGCTGGCGGTGGTCTGGGTGGCCCTGCCGGGCAAGGGGCTGGACCTGCTGGGCATGCTCGCGGCCAAGGAACAGGAGCAGGCGCGCGAGCAGCAGCTTCAGCAGGCCAAGATCGAGGCGAAGACGGCCGAGGACCTGGTGCGCGACATCGCTCGGCAGGCGAACCTCGAGGTGAAGGACGATCCGGGCGAGCCGAACGATGGCGTCAAGCCGAACGAGACGGATCCGGATGCGCTGCTGCGCGGCGCCATGAAGAAGCTGACGGATCTGAAGGACCAGCTCAAGTCGTCGGAGGAGCAGACCAAGTCGCGCCTGGATGCGGCCAAGGAGCAGATGCGCAAGCTGAAGCAGCCGGGCCCGGGCCCGCTGGACAACTTTGCGCGTCAGCTCCAGCGCGGCGACTTCAAGGCGGCTCAGGAGGCGCTCAAGGAGGCGCAGGAGAAGCTGGAGTCGGGCGACCTCGGCGAGGCGGAGAAGGAGCAGCTCAAGGAGCAGCTCGAGAATCTTGGCCAGCAGCTCCAGAAGCTGGCCGAGCAGCGGGCCGAACTGGAGAAGACGCTGCAGGACGCCGGCATGAGCGCCGAGGAGGCCAAGAAGGCCGCGGGCATGACACCCGAGCAGCTTCAGCAGGCGATCCAGAACATGCAGAACCTGACGGAGGAGCAGAAGCAGCAGCTTCAGGAGATGGCTGAGGCGGCGCAGCAGGCGTCGGAGACCTGCTCGGGCATGGGCTCGCAGATGATGCAGATGGCGCAGGCCATGGGCAGCGGGCAGGGCCAGCAGGGACAGCCGGGCGAGGGCATGGAAGGGCTCGCCGGCATGCTCAGCAGCATGGAGATGATGGAGGCAGAGCTTGACGGCCTGAGCGCTGCGATGCAGAGCGCCGAGATGCAGATGGCGTCGCTGAGCCAGTGCATGGGCGGCGGTCCGCCGTCGCCATACGGCGATCCCAACAGGATCAGCCCGTGGAAGGCGGGCGAGAACAAGTCGATGGGCTGGGGCTCCGGCGGCCCGGGGCGATCGCAGGGCGGCGCCAATGTCGAGGGCAACGACGCGGACGCGACGCAGCGCAAGGTGCGCGAGACGACGCGCCTCAAGAGCGGGCAGATCGTCGGCGAGCGTCTGGTGTACGGCAGCCAGATCAGAGGCGAGTCGCGGGCACAGTTCGGCGAGGCGGCGGTGGCGGCCCGCAGCGCCGCGGCCGAGGAAGTGCAGAGCGGCGTGATCCCGAAGGAGTATCACGAGGCGGTGCAGCGCTACTTCGGCCGGCTGGAGAAGCTGGCGGAGATCGAGCGCGGCGCCGGCGATCCGGCGGCGGAGGAGTCCGGCGGGAGCGGCGGCGGCAACTGAGCGTGCGGATGAGTACGGTTTCGACGCGGCCCCGGCTGGTCCGGGGCCGCTTGGCCAAGAGGCCAGGGGGCGAGGGCCAGGCGACGAGGGCCAGAAGATGATCGGGGCGCGGATCTTGATCGGACTGCTGATGGCGGCGCTGCTCGGCGCCTGCGGCGAGCGGGGGCCGGCGCCGGTGACGCTGTACAGCAGCGTCGATGGCGAGTTTCTGCGCGAGGTGGTCGCCGAGTACGAGCGGCGCACCGGTGTGCGGGTGAACATCATCGGTGACACCGAGGCGACGAAGACGACTGGACTCGTCGAGCGCGTGCTGGCGGAGCGGGTCCGCCCGCGCGGCGATGTGTGGTGGTCCAGCGAGGCGCTCGGCTCAGCGCGGCTGGCGTCGGAGGGCGCGCTGGAACCGGTGGAACTCGATGAGGCGGCGCTGGGCTTCCCGGATGGATGGCCGGAGCATCTGCGGGCGCCGGACCGGTCGTGGCGGGGGTTTGCCGCGCGGGCCCGCGTGATCTGCTTCAACACAGAGCGCGTGCGGCCCGAAGATGTGCCACGCGACCTGGCGGAGCTGACCGACCCGAAGTGGCGCGGGCGCGTGGGACTGGCCCGGCCGCAGTTCGGCACGACGCGCACGCACATGGCGGCGCTGGTCGGCGCGCACGGCGCCGAGGCCTTCGAGGCGTGGCTGCGAGCCATGGAGGCCAACGGCATGCGCCTGTTCGACGGCAACTCCACCGTCGTGCGCGCTGTGGCGCAGGGGCAGATCGACCTGTGCCTGACCGACACTGACGATGTCTGGGCCGGGCAGCGCAACGGGTGGCCGGTGGACCTGGTGTACGAAGCGCCGCATGGCGCCATCAGCCGCGGGGCGCTGCTGATTCCCAATACCGCCGGTTTGATCGCGGGGGCGCCGAACCGCGCCGGCGGGCTCGACCTGCTGCGGTTCATTCTGAGTCCTGATGTCGAGCGCATGCTGGCCGAGAGCGACTCGCACAACGCGCCGGTGCGTCCGGGGCTGGCGGCCGAGTACGGGCGGTGGGCGATCCCGGATCCATGGCTGGTCGAGGTCGCCGCCATCGAGGCCAGCGCCCCGCAGGCAATGGCGATCTGCGACGAGGTTCTGCCGTAGGGGGCGGCGACTGGCCGGCTACCCTGCGCGGCGATGACACCTTCCGCCTCATCCCGCCCGACGCACCGCGCCAGGCGCGGCAAGTCGCTGACGTTCCGGATCACGGCGGCGCTGCTGCTGATCGGGCTGATCCCGGTGGCGCTGGCGTCGTTCATCGGCGTGCGCCGGGCGGCCCGCGAGATTCAGGCGGGGTCGACGGTGGGTCTGCTGGACCTGGCGGAGATCACGGCGGCGCGGCTGGACCAGCTCATCGATGACACGCAGACATCGATCCGGGTGCTGGCGCTGCAGGACGCCGTGATCGCGCTGTGCGCTGCTGCGCCGGAGGATCGCGGGGCGCTGCTGGCGGGGGCGCAGCGCCAGGTCGATCTGCTGATCGAGGCGGATCCGGAGTATCACGCCAGCGCGTTCGTGACGGACGCGGCGGGGATCGGGCTGGTCTCCACGCACGAGCGCAACGTGGGGCAGGATCTGACGTTCCGGGAGTACTGGCGCCGGGCCCGGGGCGGCGAGCTGTATGTCTCGGATCTGCTGGTGGGCAGTCGGTCGGGCGAGCAGGGGATGTATTTCTCCAGCCCGGTGCGGGCGGGGCCGGAGATCGTGGGCGTGGCGGTGCTGAAGCTGGACGGGCGGGCCATCCAGGACATCGTGCGGGCCGTGCGGGTGGCGCGGGACGAGGAGGGCAGGCGGCTGGCGACGGGGAACCAGGCGCCGGTGACAGCGCGGGACTTCTTCACCGTTGGCCACGCAGTCCTGACCGACGAGCACGGCGTGATCCTGGCGCACGCGTCGCCGGGGGCGCTGTACAGGTCGATTGCGCCGCTGCCGGCGGACTTCGCGGAAACGGTTGATACGCAGACGCTGTGGAACGTCGACGAGGTGCGTCCGCTGGGCCTGGTGGGACTGGAGGACGCGCTGCAGGATCCTGCGCGCCCGCGGGTGCGGCGGTTCCGGGATCCGGCGGGGGCGCCGTGGATCGGGGCGTACGCGACGATCAGCGCCAAGCCGCAGTGGCGTCTGAGCGTGATCGAGCCGCAGGCGCAGTTCGCCCGGCGCATGCAGACGTACATCGCCACGACGCGCGAGGGCGCCCTGGTGCTGGCGCTGCTGGCGGTGATCCTGGCGCTGTGGCTGACGAGGCGGATCATCGCGCCGATCCGGCGGGTGACGCTGACGGCGGAGCGCATTGCGGCGGGGGATCTGGACGCGCGGGTCGAGGTCAACACGCAAGATGAGCTTGGCGCCCTGGCGCGGGCGTTCAACGCGATGGCGCCGAAGCTGCGCGAGCGGCTGAAGCTGCGCGAGTCGCTGGAGCTGGCGCGGGAGGTGCAGCAGCGGCTGCTGCCGGAGGGGGCGCCGCAGGTGCGGGGGCTGGAGATCGCCGGGCTGAGCCAGAGCGCCGACGAGACGGGCGGCGATTACTACGACTATCTGGATCTGTCGCAGTGGGCGGCGCAGTCGGTGGCGATCGTGGTGGGGGACGTGACGGGGCACGGCGTTGCGCCGGCGCTGCTGATGGCGACGGCGCGGGGCATGCTGCGCAGCCGGGCGACGCCGCCGGGGCCGGTGGGGCAACTGCTGACCGATGTCAACGCGCGCCTGTGCGGCGACACATCCGACGGGCGGTTCATGACGATGCTGTACATGATCGTCGACGGGCGGCAGCGGAAGGTGCGCTGGGCCAGCGCCGGGCACGACCCGGCGATCTGGTACCGTGCGTCGAGCGGAGCGTTCGAAGAACTGGAGGGTGGCGACATTCCGCTGGGGATCATCGCCGAGCAGGAGTTCCAGGAGTTCGCGCGCGGCGGCTTCGAGGCGGGTGACCTGCTGGTGATCGGGACCGATGGCGTATGGGAGGCGCGCAGCCCGGAGGGGGTGATGTTCGGCAAACAGCGCCTGCGCGATCTGGTGCGGGCGCACGCGGCCGATCCGGTGGAGGCGATTGCGCGGGCAGTGCTGGAGGCGCTGACGGCGTTCCGCGGGGATGGGGCGCAGGCGGATGACATCACGCTGGTGGTCGTGCGGTTTGCGAAGTAGCCGGCGCGCCGACGGATTCCGGCACGGCGAGGCTGACGCGAGAAAGGCCCCGATCACTCATTGGCTGTTCCGCTGGTTCGCACCTGCCGCCAGCGGCACGCAGATCTCGGTGCGCAGGTCGCCCGGCGCTGTGGTCTGCGGGCTGTTGAGGTAGAACTCGACACACGGCTGATCGGCCGGTTCGCAGCCGGAGGCGGGCAGCCACACGCCGAAGAGCCAGTTGTAGGCCTCGCCGAGTCGCTCGTAGGGGCCCTTGAACGTCGCGCAGGCGCAGCGCCGGTCGGGCAGGTCGATCGTGCGCACCGGGGCTTTGGGCTCGGGCTGGAAGCCCGCGGCGACGGTCATGCAGGCGTCGGCCCGCAGGGCGCCGGGTTCGGTGGTCTGCGGGTCGTCGTAGTAGATGCCGGCCATGCGTGTGGTCGGGCCGAAGAGGCCGCGCGGGGCGGCCCAGCAGGCGAGCCGCTCGAAGGCGCTGCCGATCTCCATGTACGGGCCGAGATGGCGAAGCGCGGCGAGACGCTGGGCCGGCAGGCTGCGCACCTCGATCGACTGCATGGGATTCTCGCGCACGATGGGGATGAAGCGCTCGACGGGGTCAGCGGTCCCCCAGTGCACCGCACAGGGCGCTCGGGGGCGCCCGGGCGGTTCGATGGCGTCGCGGTAGTCGCGCGGGGCGCAGCCGAAGTGGGCCCGGAAGGCGCGGGTGAAGGCCTCGTGGGACTGGTAGCCGCTGCGCAGTGCGATCTCGAGGATCTGGTCGTCGCTGCGGCGCAGTGCGTCGGCCGCGCGCTCCAGGCGCAGGCGGCGTATGTGCGCGCCGATCGATTCGCCGACCATGGCGCTGAAGATGCGGCTGAAGTGGAACGGGCTGAAGTGGGCGACCGGCGCAAGCGTCTGCGGCGTCAGGTCGTCATCGAGATGCGCCTGGATGTGTCTGAGGACGGCCTGCAGGCGGCGCCGGTAGTCGAGGGCGGTATCGTGTCGCATGGGCGGCCTCCGGGGAGCAAGGCGGACGCACTGAGTATCGCCGGCCGGGGGGCCGGGGGCTTGATCGAGCGTGCGGATTGCGAGCAGTTCACGCGCCCTGGAGCAGTTCGATGACGCGCTGGTCGGAGGTCTGATCGAAACGGCCGTAGAAGAGGCCGACGGCGTGGAAGCTCTCCGGGGCGAGCAGGCAGACGACGCGATCGCAGTAGCGGGCGAGGCTCTCGATGGAGTCGGGGGCGCCGACGGGGACGGCGAGGATGAGCCGGGCGGGGTTCTGGGCCCGCAGGATGCGGAGGGCGGCCTCGGCGGTGGAGCCGGTGGCGACGCCATCGTCGACGACGATGGCGGTGCGCCCGGCGACGGTGGTGGCGGGGCGGGCGCCGCGGTAGAGCTGGGCCCTGCGCTGGATCTCGGCGAGCTGTCTGCGGGCGATGGCTTCGATCTGGTCGGGCGTAACGCCGAGGGCGCGGGCGCGCTGGTCATCGACGACGCGAACGGGCCGGTCGCCGTCGGCGATGGCGCCAAGGGCGAGTTCGGGCTGACCGGGGGCGGGGAGCTTGCGGACCAGCAGGACATCGAGCGGGGCGGCGAGGGCGCGCGCGACGACGGCGCCGACCTCGACGCCGCCTCGGGGCAGTCCGAGGATGACGCAGTCGGTGTCGCGATAGTCGCGCAGCGCGCGCGCCAGCAGCGCTCCGGCGTGGGCGCGGTCGCGGAAGCCGTGGGCGGGAATCTCGGGCTCATCTCCGGGACCAAGGCGCCGGACGAACCAGTCGCGCGCGAGTTGGGCGACGCGCTGGAGGGCCCCGGGCTCCTCGAAGAGGTGGGTGGCGCCGGGGATGATTTCCAGTTCGCAGTCGGCGCCGAGTCGCTCCAGGGCCTGGCGGTTGAGTTCGAGGACGGTTTCGTCGCGCCCCCCGACGATGAGCAGGGGGGGGGCGCTGGCGCGCGGGAGGGCGGCGCCGGCGAGATCCGGGCGCCC
>JBICIE010000312.1:0-12617 GCA_043101635.1 Phycisphaerales bacterium JB039
CGGTCGAGGGCCGCATCCGGGCCCTCGACCGGCCACCGGTTACTGCGGGTCCTCTGAAGCCGGAGCGGGTTCGGCGACGTCGGCCGCTTCCAGTACGGAGACGCGCTTGGTGTCGTGCACGCCGAGGCCGAAGACGGTGACGCGCTCCCAGCCTTCCTCGGCAACCAGGCCGGGACCGTCGGTATCCGGCGCCACCCAGGCCCGCTGGCCCAGCGTGATGTGGGCCGGGCCGATCTTGAAGGCGATCTCGGACTCGAACACGAAGGCGCTGTAGACCCCCGCGGGAACCTGAATCACCTGCCGGCCCATGCCGCGGACGGTCGCGACGCCCGCGCCGGCGCCGCGGCCGAAAGGCTTGCCCCTGGATGACACTTCGAAGTCGCGCTCGATGGTCTCGCCGGCGCGCAGTTCGGCCGGCAGCAGCAGCGCCGCCGGCTCGAAGGTGCTGGCGATGCCGGCGCCGTTGCTGGCGGTGATCTCGATGGCGCCATCGGCGCTGCGCTGCAGCGCGCTGGTCGTCTCCGGCTGTTCAGTGTCGACGAAGAGGTCGATGCGGCGCAGCGGAGGGTCAGCGGGCTGGGGGATCGTGGTCCGGCGCAGGACCGTGTCGGGCTCGCTGTCGCCGGAGCGGAAACGAAGGAACTGGTCACGGCGCGGCCTCGGGGCCCACATCGCCTCGGCGCTGAGCGAGCCTTGTTCGGCCAGCGGACCGACGCGCAGCCCCGACTCGCGCTGCGTCAGTTCGACGGCCTGAAGCGACGTCTGTGGCGCGGGATAGACTGCCACCGCCAGCGACCGGCAGCCGTAGAAGGCGACCAGGGCGAGCAGGCCGCCGGTCAGTCCAATGCCGGCGATCATCATGCGTCTGGGACGGCCCATGCGTTCTCCTGGTTGAATCCCGGGGCGGCCTCGCGGCGAAAGAGCGAACGATCCATCCACCGCACGGAGTTCGGCACATGCTCACCGCCGGGCAGCCTGCCCCGGACATCCCACTGCCGCCGGGCGCCGGCGCCACCAGCCTGGCGGAACTTGTCGCCGCGGCCGGCCAGCCAGTGCTGGTGTACTTCTACCCGGCCGATTTCTCGCCACTGTGCGCAGCGCAGGCGTGCATGATCGACCGGCGGCGCCGCCGCGGCGAGGCGCACATCCCGGCGATCGGCGTCAGCCCGCAGGGCCAGCGCAGCCACAACGCGTTCGCGCGGCTGTTCGGGCTGGAGGCCGTCCTGGTGTCGGATCCGGATCGCGCCATCGCGCGAGCCTGGGGCGTGGCCGGCGCTCTGGGCGCGGTGCGGCGGGCGACGTTCGTCGTCGGGCCGGACATGCGGATCGCCGACGCGGCCATGGCCGACTTCCGCCTGGCGCCGCACCGGCGCGTGGTGCAGCGCCTGGCGGAACGCAGCGGGGCGTGATCGGATCATCGGGCGCCCGCCGCTTCCGCCTGCGCGGCGTCCAGGAAGCTGCGGGCCTCGGCGAGGGCCAGGGCAAACCAGGGAGTGAATCGATCGGGCCGGGCCCGAAGCTCGGCGTCAAGCTCGGCGAGCGTGACCCAGCGCCAGCCGGAGGCCTCGCTCGGATCGGGCGCCGGGTCGCCGTCGAAGCGACCGGTGAAGACGTGATCGAGTTCGTGCTCGACCAGGCCGCTGCGCTCGTCGGCGGCCCGGTAGAGGAACCGACCGATCGGCGAAAGCGGCGCCTCGATGCCCATCTCCTCGCGCAGGCGGCGGGTTGCGCCGGCCAGCGGGGTCTCGCCCGGGCGGGGATGGCCGCAGCAGGTGTTGGTCCAGAGGCCGCCGAAGTGGTATTTGCCCTCGGCCCGTCGCTGCAGCAGGGTGCGCCCGTGGCCATCGAAGAGAAAGACGCTGAAGGCGCGGTGCAGCCGCCCGCCGTCGCGATGGGCCTCCAGCTTCTCGGCCTGGCCGATCTCCCGGTCCAGTTCGTCGACGAGCACGACCCGCTCGACCGGCGCGACGGCGGCGCCTGCGGCGCGTCCGCGCCACTGCCGCGCGCCCCGCACATGCAGTACGAAGCTGTACCACTGCACCCCGATCATGAGCGCCACCGTCACCGGATGCAGCATGGCGAGAATGCGGGTGTGGCCGAAGCGCTTGCTGAGCAGCCAGCGCTGGATCATGGCGCAGCCGACGGCGACGGCACACAGCCCCGCGGCAAGCCACGAAGCCTCGACCACGAGCCACGGCAGCAGGAGCCAGGGCGCCACGTGCGCCAGCAGGTGGAACACCGTCAGCAGCGCCAGCGCCGCGACCGATCCCAGGCCCTCGTAGGCGTTCTTGGCAAAGCCGCGCCAGGTGTCGGCGAAGCCGCGGTACATGCGGACCGACGCCAGATCCGTCCCGTCGAACAGGTCAGTGCGGAAGCCGGCGCGGCGCAGGTTCCGCGGCAGCTTGACGCCATCGTGCATGGAGCTGCGCAGGGCCGCGTGCCCACCGGCGGCCCGGTACGCCTCGGCCCGCACGAGCAGGAACTGGCCGCAGCCGGCGCTGGTCGCCGGATCTCTCGTGCGGCGCATGCGCCCCAGCGGCAGGTAGCTCAGCAGCAGGAAGAACATCATGGGGACCTGCAGCGCTTCGCCCATCGTGGCGGTGATCTGGCGCGGGAAGGTCGAGACCAGGTCGGCCCGGGCGCTGCGGGCGAATCGCAGGGCGCGCCGGATGGCGCCGGCCTCCAGACGCACATCGGCGTCGATGAACAGCAGCCACTCGGCGCGGGCCGCCCGCGACAGCCGGTGGCAGGCGTGCTGCTTGCCGTTCCAGCCGCCGGGGAGCGGCTCGCCGGGCACGAGGCGCACGCGCTCATCCTGCTGCGCCATGTGCGTTACGATCGCAGCGGTATCGTCCTCGCTGTCGTCGTCGTAGACAAGCGCCTCGAGGCCGGCGTGGTCGCTGGCAAGAACGTGGCGCAGGCAGTGCTCGATGTTGGCTGCCTCGTTGCGTGCGGGGATGCAGACGCTGACGGGCACGTCGACCTCGAGGCTGTCGGGCGCCGTGCGCCGCAGGGCGCGGAGGTTGATCAGCGTCATCGCGAGCGTGGCCGCGGCGCCGAGTGCGCCGAGCGCGCAGGCAATCGTCAGCGCCGCCATCATGGCGTCCCACCGTTGCCGGCGCCCCTGGCGGGCGGCTCGATGCGTGCAGACTGCCCGCGCAGGCGCAGGGCCAGGTCATAGACCGGGTGCACGTCGGCGCCGCGTCCGGCCAGCAGCGGCTCGAAGGCGCTGTCGTCCCGCGCGATGACGGCCTCGGCCAGCGCTGCGCCGTTGTCGCGCATGCCCTCCTCGATGGCCCGGCGCCAGGCCCCGGTCGAACAGCTGGCCGGGCGGCGCGCTTCGATCGCCCGCAGGAAGATCTCGGGCCGCCGCTGCTGCCAGAACGTGTACTCGCAGGCGATCAGGACCACCCGAGCGCCCCGGGCCCGGGCCGCCACCGCCGCGCCGCCCGGGCGAACCCGCACGTGGGCCCGCACATCTGTAAAGGCCCCCTGCGGCGTGATGCACAGCAGCGAGCGCGGCTCGGCCGCGAAGCGCTCCAGCACGTAGTCGGTCAACTGGCGCAGGGACCCGGGCTGGGCAGGATCGATCCCGAACATGCCGAGCCGGCGCATGAAGCGGAATCGCTGGAGTTGAGCGCTGTCGATCGGCGTCATCGCGGGACGATCGGCGAAGAAGCCCTCGACCAGTGCGGCGCCGACGATCGGATCCCACCACGACGCGTGGTTCATCGCCATGATCACCGGCCCGTCGGAGTGTGAGACGCCCTCCAGCGCATCGCGGCTGCAGCGCATCAGGCGCACGCTGGCAAACTGTCTGCGCAGCAGGCGACGCGCATGCCGCGTGAACCAGCGGCGCACCATGGGCGATGGCCGGCCGGGGATCAGGCCGTCGCCAGGGCTGGCTGGGGCTGTGCCCAATGAAACTCTCCTTCGGCCGGCTCGTGGCTGGTTGCGGCGATGTCGGGATGGGGCAGTCCGAGGTCGCGGGCGGCGCAGAGCGCCGCGGTCACGCCGCTCATCAGCGCCATCGGCGTTCCGGGGCCCGGATTGACGCTGCCGCCTGCGAGGTACAGCCCGCGCAGCACGCTCGAGGTATTGCGCGGCTTGAACCCGCCTCGGAACCGGCCGTGCGAGGCCAGCCCGTAGATGGCGCCGCCCTCGGCGCGGTACATGCGCTCGATGCCGCCGGGCGTCAGCGCGTGCTCGACGACGATGTGCTGTTCGATGTCCTCCATGCCGAACCGCGCGAGCTTCTGCATGATGACCGGGCGGTAGGACGCGATGAACCGGTCGCGATCGCCCTGGATCGATCCATCCCGTATGTACGGCGTGTGCACCAGGATATACAGGGCCTCGCTGCCGGCAGGCGCCTGGGCCGGATCGGTCCGCGACGGGGCGGCGATGTACAGCGTCGGATCGCGCGCGGGCTGGCCGCGGGCGTAGATGTCGTCGAACTCGGCCCTGGAGTCAGCGCTGAAGACGAAGTTGTGATGGGCCAGATGCTCGTACTGCCGGTCGAGCCCGAGATAGAGCACGATGCCGCTGCACGCTGGCTCGTACTTCCGGGCGATGCTCTCCTGAGCCCGCCGGGCCGGGGCCGTGCCCACCAGGTCGCGCAGCGTTCGCTGCACATCCATGTTCGAGATGACCGCGTCGGCGTCAATGGCTTCGCCGCTGTCCAGCGTGACACCGGCAACGCGGCCCTGCTGCTGACGGATGCTCGTAACAGCGGTTCCGAGGCGCACGACCACGCCCTGATCCCGCGCGATGCGCTCCAGGGCGCGGGCCACCATCCGCGTCCCCCCCATGGCGTACCAGCAGCCCTGGTCGGTCTGGGCCGAGGCGATCATGCCGAGCACCGATGGCCCGAGGAACGGACTCGATCCGACGTACTGCAGGAAGTGCTCGGCCATCTGCCGCACGTGCGACTCCTGCACGTGCGACTCGATCGTGCGGCTCAAGGTCGAATGCAGGCGCATCGCCAGCGCGTCGAGGAGGACCTGCCGGTCGCCCAGGGGCGTCCCGCGCATCACATCCACCACGCCGCCGACATCGCGGTAGAAGAAGACGTTGCGGCTGAGCCGGTTCATCCGCCGGCTGAACTCCAGCAGCGAGCCGAACCCGGCCGCGGCGTCCGTTCCCGGAAGCTGGTCGCCAAGCGCGGCCGCGCTGCCCGCCCCGTCGCGAAGGTCGAGCGTGACGCCATCCTCGTAGTGACATCGCCACTGCGGATCGAGGCGCACCAGTTCGATCTCGTCGGCGACCCGGCGGCCGGCCCGCCGGATGATCCCCGAAAGCACCTCCTGCAGCGTCAGGATCGTCGGCCCCATGTCGAAGGAGAAGCCGCGGTCCTCCAGGACGTTCATCTTGCCGCCGAGATGCCTGTTGGCCTCGACCAGCGTCACGCTGGCCCCGGCCCCGCGCAGTTCCACGGCGGCGGCCAGGCCCGCGAGGCCTCCTCCGATGACGACGATGTGTGCAGGCCTGTTCATCTGAAGCGCCCGGTTCGCTCCCCACCGCCCGCTGGAGTCAAAAAACCGGCCATCACCGTCCATACCTCCACCGGACGAACCGCCCGAGTGCCGCGGCAGCCCGTTCGGTGGGGGGCGCCGTCGGTGTCCGCAGCCGGCGGCTCGTCCAGGAAACAAAGACCGGGCGCGTCATGGCCAGCAGGCCCGCCTCGCCGCGGCTGAGCCCCCAGCCGCTGTCGCCGCGCCCGCCGATGCTCACACCCGGGTGCGCGGTCGGAATCAGGCAGTCGTTGATCGTCACGGTCGTCGCCCCCAAGGCGCCGGCGATCCGCCGGGCCTTACCGACATCACGTGTAAAGATGGATGTGGCCAGCCGCTGGCCGAAACGGCCGGCAAGCTCGATCGCCTCGGCGTCGGATGCGGCGGTGAGAATGCCGATAGCGGGCCCAAAATGCTCGCCCGCGGCCAGGGCGGCCGTCGCCGGGCAGTCGGCCACGATCGCCGGTCGCACCCCCGCCGCAGCGTCCTCCAGCGACGCCACCAACCGCCCGCCGCGGGCGACCGCGTCGGCGACGAGAGCGCGGCAGCGATCCCGCTCGGCCGGGTCCAGAGCGAGCGCGAGCGAGGCCATCGCCTCGCGCAGTCCGTCCTCGATCGCCTGCGAAAGCTCGCGCTGGACGATCACGCGTCGCGGCGCCATGCACGTCTGGCCGCTGTTCAGCGTCGCGGCATACGCAATTGAGCGGATCGCCAGGCCGGGATCGGCGTCGCTGAGGACGAGGGCCGTGTCCCGGCCGGACAGTTCCAGCGTGCTCGGCGTAAGCGCCCGCGCCAGCGTCGCCGCGATCGCCCGGCCGGTCGCCGTTGCTCCCGTGAAGACGACATGGTCGAACCGCTCGTCGGCCAGCAGCCGGGCCCCGGCCTCGCGCTCGGCGCCGGTCCAGCGCAGCCGGTCCTCGCAGACCCCCGCCTCCCGGGCCATTTCGAGCAGGGCGCGCTGCGTGCGCGGCGTGCGCTCGCTCGGCTTGACCACAACCGAGTTGCCCCCGACCAGCGCCTGAACGAGCTGGACGCCCAGAAGCTGGATGGGGTAGTTCCAGGTCGCGAGGATCGCCACCCGCCCCAGCGGCGCCCGCTGGATGCGGTGTCGCTGGCCGACCTGCCAGATGGACCCGCCGATCGGCCGGCGCGCCGCCAGCACCCGCCGGGCGTGCCGCTCATGCCAGCGGCAGGAACTCAGCAGCGGGATGATGTCGCTGGTGAGTGTCTGAAAGGGGGGCTTGCCGATTTCCTCGCCCGCCAGGGTGGAAAGCAGATCACCGGACCCGGCGATCAGTCGCCGGAACCTGCGAACCCAGGCGAGATCCTCCGGCAGGGGAAGTGGCACCGGAAAGACTACGCGGGGCGACGCTCGCCCCGGTGCATCCACAGGTGGCCCGCGGCGAAGCGGGCTTCCAATGCACGCTTCACACTCGTCAGGCCGGGTCGCAGTGGTGGGGGCGGGGCCCGGTGGCCTCGCGGCCGCCGTGCTGCTGGCCGGGCGGGGGCTGGATGTCACCATATATGAGCGCCAGCCGGTCATCGGCGGGCGGACCTCCCGCATCCAGCAGGACGGGTTCTCGTTCGACCTGGGCCCGACCTTCTTCCTCATGCCGCACGTGCTCGACGAGATCTTCAGCGCCGTCGGGCGCCGGCTGGCTGACTACGTCGACCTGCGCCGGCTCGATCCCATGTACCGGCTCGTGATCGGCCAGCCGGGGGGCCAAGACATCACGATCGACGCCACGCAGGATGTCGAGCAGATGCGCCAGCGCCTGGGGAGCGTCCACGGGCCCGATGGCGCCGCCTTCGGGCGCTTCATCGCCGACAACCGGCGCAAGCTGGACCGGATGGAGCCGATCCTGCGCCGGCCCATCCGCTCGCCGCTGGACCTCGTCAGGCCGGATGCGGTGCGCGCCCTCTCGTCGCTGAAGCTCGGCCAGAGCGTCGATGACCTCAACGGGCGGTATTTCGAGCATCCGGCCGTCCGGCTCGCCGTCGGCTTCCAGAGCAAGTACCTCGGCATGAGCCCGTACGAGTGCCCGAGTTTGTTCACGATCCTGCCGTTCATCGAGTACGAATACGGCGTGTGGCATCCGATCGGCGGGTGCAGCGCCCTGATGCGCGCGCTCGCCGATGTGCTCGTGGAACTCGGAGGTCGCATCGAGACCGACACGCCGGTCGAGCGCCTGCGCTTCGACGGCGATCGCATCGCGGGTGTCGAACTCGGTGGCCGGCGCGACGGAGCGTTCGAACCGTGCGATCAGCTCGTAATCAACGCGGATGCGACCTGGGCGATCAAGAAGTTCTTCCCCGAGTCCATGCGCCGGGGCGATACCGACGCCGGGCTTGATGGCAAGCGGTACTCCTGCTCGACGTACATGCTCTACCTCGGCGTGGACGGGGCGGTTGATCTGCCGCACCACACCATCCGCACCGCGCCGGACTACCGCGGCAATCTGGAGGACATCGGCCGGGCCGGCGGCGCCGGCGGGTCGCTGTCGGAGGATCCGAGCTTCTACATCTGCAATCCGTCGCCGATCGATCCGTCACTGGCGCCGCCCGGGGCAAGTTCGCTGTACATCCTCGTGCCGACGCCCAACACGCGGGCGCCCATCGACTGGCAGGCCGAGCGCGATGCGATGCGCCATCGCATCCTCGGGCGCATCAGCGAGGTGCTCGGCGTCGACCTGGCCGGGCGCATCAGGACCGAGCACAGCGTGACGCCGGCCGACTGGGCCGCCATGAACATCAACCATGGGGCGACCTTCAACCTGGCGCATTCGCTGGATCAGATGTTGCATCGCCGGCCGCAGCACAAGCTGCCTTACGTCCGCAACGGCTGGCTGGTGGGCGGGGGCACGCATCCGGGCTCTGGGCTGCCGGTCATCTTCCTCTCGGCCCAGATCACCGCCGGTATGATGCTGCGTTCGCAGTCGCCACCGGCCCCCCGCCGGCGGCTGCGGCCCGCCGCTCCAGGGCCCGCATCCCGGCGCGAGCCGGCGCCGGTGGGGGCGATGTCGTGATCGACCTTGACGCCCTGCTCGAAGAGACCAGCCGCACCTTTGCGCTGTCGATCCCCCTGCTGCCAGAGCCGCTGCGCCGGCAGATCGGCCTCGGCTATCTCGTCTTTCGCGTCGCCGATACATTCGAGGATGAGGGCGACTGGCCGGTCGCGCAGCGCATCGCCGCGCTGCGCCTGATCGGCCCGGCCCTGCTCCAGCCCGATGGCGCCGAGGCGGCCGAGTTTGCGCGCCACTGCGCCGCGGCCGAGGTCGACCACGCCGGGTACCGGCGGTTGCTGCAAAGCTGGCCGCAACTGGCCGCCGAGTTCGGCGCCCTCGATCCGGCGGCGCGGGGCGTGATCTGCGCCCACCTGCAGCGCTCCGCCGCGGGCATGTGCGAGTTCCTGCTCGATCGCCCGTCAAGCATGGATGAACTGCGCCGCTACTGCTATGCGGTCGCGGGGATCGTCGGCGAGCTGTGCACCGAGCTGTTCGTGCTGCACAGCCCGCAGCTTGGCCCGGTGCGCGCGGAGCTGATGGCCCGGGCGGCGCCGTTTGGGGAGGGCCTGCAGCTTGTCAACATCCTCCGCGATGCGCAGGTCGATGCGCTGCACGCGCGGCACTTTGTGCCGCGGTCGGTGTCCCGCGACCAGTTGATCGAGCGGGCCGGGAGCAACCTCGACAAGGCGATCGAGTACATCGATCTGCTGCAGCGCCGTGGCGCCGGCGGGGCCGTGGCCTTCAACGCGCTGAACCTCGGTCTGGCCGTCCAGACGCTCTCGCTGGTCGATCGGGATGGTGCGGGCGCCCGGCTCGACGGCGGTCGCGTGTTCGCACTGCTGGAGTCGATCGCCGAGATGACCGCGCGCGGCGCCAGCGTCCTGCCGCTGCTGCGCCAGTTGTCCGAGGCCTCGCACGAGCGCGTCTGAGCGGCGCGACCGATGCGAAACCCGTGTCCCTATCCTCGCCTGTGCGCCTTGTCGACCGCCTGCGCCTGCTGAACATCGCGCTGCCGCTGACTGGCATGGCGATCGCCGGGGCGGCCCTCACCGGCGTGATCGTTGCCGCGGCCAGCGGCTCGATCCTCGCGATCGTTGCCATCCTGCTCGGCGCCGCGGTTGTTTCGGCGCTCGATCTGCTCATTCGTGCGGCGCTGGAGGGGCCGGTGATCCGGCAACTCAAGAGCGCCGGGCCAGGTCCATGCCCGGGGTGCGGATACCCGGCCGACGGACGCGCCGGCGACCGATGCCCCGAATGCGGCGACCCCACGCCCCCGCGCGAGATCCGCGATGTCTGGAAGCGTCGCCTCGGCTGGTGGTGGCGCGGCGTGCCGTTCTGATGGCGCGGTCACCAGCAGCGGCGGGGCCCCAAGAGGTGTCGCTCCCCGAGTCTGGACCCCGGGCCCCTTGAGTTCCAGTCACATCTTCGCCTGCACGCTGGCGACCTTGTCTTCCATCGACTGTTCGCGGTCGATGCGCGTGCCGAGCTTGATCGTCGTGGTGATGCGCGGCGCCCCCATCTCGTGGATCACCTCGTGGCAGCGCTTGACCGCGGCCATGACGTCGTCCCACTCGCCCTCGATGTTCGTGCCGTAGGCGTGCAGCGCGCGCTTCAGGCCCGCCTCCTGCACGACACGCTCGCACGCCGCGACGTACTTCGAAACCGAAACGCCCACGCCCATGGGCACTACGCACAGGTCGATCAGGACTCTCATCTGTTTCCGCTCCTGGCAGGCAACCCGGCCACTGGCGCATCCTAGCGGCGGCGCGTCGGCCTCTTCGTGAGCGCAGTTGCTGCGCCGATCCGGGGTGTTTCCTTTCCCCATTTTAACAAACTTTTGACGCTCCGGCGCCCGCCTGCCCGATCCGGACCGTCCATGGGCAGACCATGGCGACCCGGATCGACGCTCGCGCACCAGCGCCGGGCGTCTCGCCCGGGCCGCCGCCTTCACGAGGCGAGCGAGCGACTCAGCGGATATCCACGGGCGCGCGTCCTTCCGGTTGGCCGGAGGCGGTACGACGCGCCCAGGCGCCCGCGCGGTTCTGCGCGCGGGCCAGGAGGCTCGCCATGCTGGCTCAGACTCTCGGCGTTCTGGTGCAACTCGGTCCGGGCATAGAGGCGCCGGCGGATGCAACGCACATCTGGCGCAACTGGTGGCGCTGCGATGCGGCGAGCGTTCCCGCTGGCGCAGTGGTCGTCCCCGACCCGGAGATCGAGCCGGCGCTGGCCCCACCGGACGGGCCGGATCCGCTCTGGAGCCGACAGTGGGGCCTGCACGTGCTCGGGGCCGCCGATCTCTGGGAACGTCCGGCGGAGCGTCCGGCGCCGACCGTCGGCGTGATCGACTCGGGCGTTGCGCGGCACGCGGACCTGCTCGCCGCGGCGCGCAGCTACTCGATCGAAGGGCTCGCAGACCCGCCCGACGCCGACTGGTGCCGTCACGGGACGCACGTGGCCGGGATCGCCGCGGCGATCAGCGGCAATGGCGTGGGGATCACGGGCGTGGCGCCAAGCGATGTCTCGTCGGTGAAGGTGCTGCAGTTCTGCTGGGGCACGGTGAGCATGATGGCCGAGGGCTTGGCGTGGTCGGCTCAGGAGGGTCACCGCGTCGTGAATCTGAGCCTGCAGGCCCGGGCCACCAACGAGATGATGGATGAGGCGGTTGCCATGGCGGCCGAGCGCGGCGTGATCATGGTCGCCGCGGCGGGCAACTGGAGCGAGGCGGAGCCGGCCTGGCCGGCCCGGTATCCGGAGGTGATCGCGGTGGGGGCAATCGAGCGCAGCGGGCTGCTGGCGTCGTTCAGCAACCGCCGGCCCGACTTCGTGGCGCCGGGCGTGGACATTCTGAGCACCTACCCGGCCGCGCCCGGCTATCGCTCGCTGAGCGGCACCTCCATGGCCTCGCCGCACGTCGCCGGCGTGATTGCGCGCATGCTCGCTGAGCGCGATCTGACGGCGGATCAGGTCCGCTGGGCCCTGCGCTACACGGCGGCGGATCTCGGGACGCCGGGGTGGGACGCGCTGTACGGCTGGGGGCTGGTGCAGGCCGGGGCCGCGGTGGAACTGGTGCGGGCGGACCGCAGCGACGTCAACCACGATGGGGCGTGCGACCTGTTCGACCTGCACGAGTTCATGAACCTGTACGACCTGGGCGACTTCCGGGCCGACCTGACGCTGGATGGGGCGGTGACCCTGGATGATCTGCTTCAGTTCCAGCACGAACTGGACCACTGACCCGCCGCCCCCGGGGGCTTGTTTCCCGCGCCGGGGCCTTCCTAACCTTCCTGCCGCCCGGCGAGGCCGGGCGTTTTCTGTCAGGAAGGGCATCCGATGAAGGCGACGGACCTGCGCCCGGGGATGGGCGTGAAGGTTGATGGCAATCTGTACGTGATCACGCAGTACGAGCACCGCACGCCGGGCAACCTGCGGGCGTTCATCCAGGTGAAGCTGCGCGACGTCGTGACTGGTAAGCACATCGAGAGGCGGCTGGCCTCCGGCGACGATCTGGAGGGCGTCAACCTCGACCGGCGCACGATGGAGTACCTGTTCAGCGACAACAGCGGCGCGACGTTCATGGATCTGGAGAGTTACGACCAGATCGTGATTCCGGCGGATGTGCTCGGCGACGCGCTGCTGTACCTGGCGCCGAACGCGAGCATCACCGTGCTGATGTACAACGAGAACCCGGTGACGGTGGAACTGCCGGCGTCGGTGGAGCTGACGGTGACCGAGACGGCGCCGGGGATCAAGGGGGCGACGGCGACGAACCAGCTCAAGGACGCGGTGTGCGAGACGGGGCTGAAGACGCGGGTGCCGCCGTTCATCGTCGAGGGGGAGAAGATCAAGATCAGCACGGCGGACGGGGCGTACCAGTCGCGGGCGTAGGGGCGCGGCTGCGCTGGCGCATCGACAGCGGCGCGGCCGGGGCCGCGCTGCGGTGTGTCGTTGTGTCGAGGGGATCGGCGGCATTGATGTGATCAGGGCGCGCGGGGGAGGGCGCCGGCGCCGGCGATGAGGTCGCGCGGGCGGGCAGCGGCGGGCTGTGGGGAGTGGGGCAGGATTTCATCCGGCCGGGATTCGGCTGGCGCCGGCTGCTGGG
>JBICIE010000313.1:0-24735 GCA_043101635.1 Phycisphaerales bacterium JB039
CGCTGATCGCCGGCAAGGCCCTGCTCGATGACGAGGATCGCCTCATTGACCTGGTCGGTCTTGACGAAGGCCCGCACCAGGGCCTGGTCGGCCAGGAAGCGGTCCACGCCGCTGAGCATCTCCCGGGCGAGCAGCAGTGGCGGAATCGACTTGTCCCACTCCTCGCGGAGCTGGAACAGCTCACCGAGGTATCGCTCGGCAGCGCCCGTCCGGCTGGCGCCGGACTCGACCAGAAAGACGCCGCGCTCGATCACTTCGGCCGCCTGCTCCAGGTCCCGCTCATCGAGCTGCCCAAGCTGCTGCCGGCACAGCAGCGCGTAATAGTGATACTGCAGGTCCCACGAGCCATACGGCGCAACTGAGCCGGCGGCAACCGTGAACAGCCGCTCCGCCTCGCCGAGCCGATCAAGGCCGTAGAGGGCCCGGCCGACCATGCCCTCGATCGGCCGCTGGCCATCGGCGTGCGTTGCCGGCGTCGTCCACAGGCGAAGCTGCTCGATCACCTCGCGCGGGGCCGTGGTCTCCACCTGGCGGCAGAAGGCGTCGAAGCGCTCGGCGAAGCCAGGGTTCGTCCCGGCAAAGAACGGGATCGCGCCCAGCACGCGCATGGCGTGGGCCGCGGCGTACTCCGTGTACGGGTTGGCGCCGAGTCGATCGGCGTACGCGGTCCAGTCCGGAAGCTGCCCGACCGCATCGCGATCCGGCGCCAGCGGACCATCCAGCCCACACATCGACTCGACGATGCTGCGCGCAATCAGGGCCTGGCCCCGCAGCGACGGATGCACGTGATCGGCCATGAGTTCCCAGCCGATGCTGCCGCCGGGGCTGGCCGCCTGGAACGCCTCCTCCAGGTCACAGAGCACCGCCCCGCCTGACGCAGCCGCCCGCCGGATGGCCTCGACCGACTGCGAGGGCGGGCGCCAGGGCATCGGATCGAGGTCCAGCGCCCGGCCGAAGGCCTCGGCCGCCTCGTCATACCGCCCCTGGGCAAACAGCGCCCGGCCGAGCAGGAAGCGGGCCGTCGCCAGTTGCGGGCGCTGCGCCACCAGCCCCGACAGCGCCGCCGCGGCAGCGGCCGGATCGGACGCCATCAACTCCTGTGCCGCGGCCAGCGCGGGATCGCTCGCCGCCCCGGCGTCCCCGATCGGGGCGAGGTCCCGCTCGTTGGCCGGCGGGGCGCACACGATCACCGGGATCGACCGCCCCTGGCACCGCCGGATCATCGCCCCGATGAACGCCTCCAGATTGCGCGCCGCGGCGTCCCGGGCCGGGTCATCAGGCCCGATGTCGGCCTGCCCCACCATCGCCTCCATCATCGTGCGCGGATCCGACTCGTCATAGCCGCGAAGCTGGGCGTCGATGAACTGGGCGATCGCCAGCGAGCGCGTCGAGCGGATCAGCCGGATCATCCTGGGCGAGCGCCCCGCGGTGTGCAGCGAGGCCACGCCGTAGGCCCCGTAGAACTCGTTGTTGCCGGCGTACACGATGACCAGGTTCGGCTCGTACTCAAGCGACTCGGTCATGAGCCCGAGCACGGGGAAGGATGCGATCGCCGTGGTCCCGAGGTTGATTACCTCGACATTGCGGTCCGGCCAGAGGTCGCCGAGCATCGCCTGCAGAAACGATCCAGCGGTGAGGGGACGCGGATACGGATTGCCCTTCGCCGCCGAGGCGCCGACCAGCATGATGCGCACCGTGCCGGCGGGCTTCGGCATGACGAGCGCCGCGCGGTCCAGCGACCCGGGCCGCGACCGGTTGGCGAAGAAGTACGAGCCGGGGCCACCGTGGTCCGTGAAGATCAGCCGCTCTCCGCTGCGCAGCGTGCCGGCGGTGATGAACGTCGGCGGATAGCCCCCGAAGCCGGCGAGGCGCAGTGCGCCTTCAAGGCCGCCGAGCACGACCGCCGCAAAGAGAACCGCAAATGTCACGAGCACCGCCAGCCGCTGGCCACGGCTGAGGCGGCTCTGGCGCGCTCCCCGGCGCGAGGCCGGCTGCCGATCTTTCCTGGGCTGCGGCGTCATCGACGGCTCCGATCGCCGCGCTACGCCCGCGCGCCTGCGCTGCGCCGCCCGGCGCCAAGCTTGCGCCACTGCGCCCACAGCCGCAGCCCGTACAGCAGCATCAGCCCCAGCCCGATCGCGTAGGCGAGGATGGCGTATCCGTTCCCGCTCATGACTGTTCTCCTGCGGGCATGGCGCCGGGCGCCGCCTCGGCTTCGGCCTGCGGCTCCGCGGCCGCCGTCATCCGGAGCAGGCGGTACTTCATCGCGATGAAGCCGGCGCACAGCATCGGGGTCGCCACCAGCCAGACCAGCAGCGTCTGGCGCATTTCCGGGGCCAGCTCGATCGACGCCGGGTGGATGTCCGGCAGCAGCTTGGTCGAGAAGTAGACCAGCGGCACATCGAGGAAGGCGATGACGCCGTACACCGCGCTGACCAGGGCCCGCCGCTCCGGCGCCTCGATCGACGACCGGATCATCAGGTAGACCACGTACAGCAGCCAGAGGATAAGGCTGAAGGTCAGGCGCGGGCTCCAGGTCCACCAGTAGCCCCAGGCCTGCTTGGCCCAGATCATGCCCGTCAGCAGCACGATCGAGGCGTACAGCACCGTGACCTGAGCCCCGGCGTGGGCCAGATCGTCCCAGTGGCTGCGGCGCTGCCACAGGAAGCCCAGGCTCGCAATGAAGACCACCAGCGCTGCGCCGAAGGTGGTCACCGCCACCGGCATGTGGAAGTAGAAGACCTTCTGGATCGGCCCCATGGTCTCTTCCACCGGCGCGTAGAAGGCCGCCATGGCGACGCCGACCACCACCAGCAGGATCGTCGCGCCCCAGAACAGCGGCATCAGCAACCTTGAGGACATCATCGGCACACTCCGCAGTCGTTCATGGTTCGAGGAGGAATTCGAATACAAGCCAGCTCGCGACGATGAAAATCACGTCAAAGGCGATCAGCAGCCCCAGGCCGCCGCTCAACAGCGACTGGCCCTCTTCGAACAGCCGCAGCATGAGCTGGGTCGAGGCGATCACCAGCGGCAGGCTCAGGGGAAAGACCAGGATCGCCAGCAGTCCCCCCTGCAGCCGCGAGGATGTGACCGCCGCCGCAAAGAGGGTGCCGACTGCTGCAAAACCGAGCATGCTCAGCCCCATCACCAGCACGAAGCCCAGCGGCGCCGACGACAGATCGAAGCGGAACAGCAGCACACCCACCGGCGTGACCACCAGCGCCACCGCCAGCATGAGCGCCACATTCGCCACCAGCTTGCCGATGTAGATCGTGCCGCGGTCGATCGGCGCCAGCAGCAGCCCCCCGAGCGCGCCATCGTGCGACTCGACCGCCATCGTCTTCTCGAAGCACAGCGCCCCCCCGAAGAGGTACGCCACCCAGAGAATCGCGGTCGCGTGCATGCCCTCGATCCGCGGCCCCGGCCCCAGCCCCAGCGCCAGCACCACCACGACCAGCACCCCCAGCACGATCACCAGCCCGACCGTCTGCCGGCTGCGGGCCTCGATCCGCAGGTCCTTGGCGACCAGGTGGATGACCTGCTGAGCCGCGTTCATGCCCCGGCCCCCATGGCGCCGGCGACGATCATGTCGTCGAGCTTGCTGGTCGGCTCATCCAGCGCGATGCGCCCGCGGCGCAGCACGACCATCCGCTGCGCCAGGCGCAGTCCCTGGGCCAGATCATGCGTCGCCAGCAGAATGGTGCGCCCGTCGGCGTGCAGATCGACGAGGCACTGCTCGAGCTGCCGCGCTGAGATCACATCCAGCCCGGTGAACGGCTCGTCGGTCAGCAGCAGGTCCGGCCCGTGCATCAGCGCCCGCGCAATGGCGATCCGCTGAGCCATGCCGCGCGACAGCGTCCGCACCGTGTCCCCCGCGCGATCGGCCAGCCCCACGAACTCGAGCAGTTCCATGGCCCGCGCCTGGACATCGGGCACGCCGTACAGCCGCCCGAAGAACACCAGGTTCTCCACGGCCGACAGATCCCGATACAACATGAGCTGGTGCCCGATCATGCCGATCCGGGCCCGCAGCCGCGCACTCTGGCCCCGCACGGGCTCGCCGAACAGCTCGATCGTGCCCGCCGTCGCCGGCGCCAGCGTCGCGATCAGCTTCAGCAGCGTGCTCTTGCCGGCGCCGTTGGCGCCCAGCAGGGCCACGAACTCGCCGCTTCGAACAGTCAGGTCCAGACGGTCCAGAACCTGCCGCTCCCCGATGCGCTTGCTCAGCCCGGCGAGACGCACCGCCGCGCCGCCGCCGCTCGACGGCGCATCCTTCGCGATGCCCGGTTGCGCGGCCACGATCGTCATGATGCGTCCACAGCGCCGGCGGCGCGCTGGCGCTGCCGGCCGGCGCGCACCGCCATGACGCCGATGATCGCGACGACCACCAGCCCCGCGCCGATCAGCGCAAGCAGCCTGGCGTGGGCCGCGGACCCGCTGGCCGCCGCGGCCACCGCCCCGCCCGTCAGCACCACGCCCATCTCCTGCCCGGAGGCAATGTCCTGGGCCTGGAACATCCGCATCTGCGCAGCGCCGCCCATCGCCGGCGCCTCGGCCTCCTGCATCCCGATCGCCTCGACATCGCCGCCCATCGGCACGAAGAACACCGCCGTGCGCATCGGCGCCGGCGCCGTGATGCGCAGATCCGCGTGTCCATCGTGCGGCGGAACCATGTACGAATACTGGAACGTGGTCTGCCCCGGCATCAGCGGCATCTGCACCGCCAGCTCGTTGCCCTCCAGCGTCGTGCAGCACCAGCCGTGGAAGCCGCTGGTCAATTGCACGTCGCGCGCCCCCTCCGGCAGATGCACGCGCACAGTCGTGCGCCGATCCTGGGCGTCCGGCGGCCCGCCGAGCCAGGTCCGGTCCGCCGGGTTCTGCACCACCAGCGTCTCGCCCACGACCGCCCCCTCAGGGGTGGGCTCGGCGATGACATGACGCATCGCGACATCCCACTGCGGCGTCTCGTCGGTCGTCTCGTACACCGTCACGGTCACGACCGCCTCGGGATTCTCGGCGTCCATCGGAGCGCCGACCTCCAGATAGGTCACGCCGCCGTACTCGACCTTCACCACCGGGCGCACGCCGAGGATGATCGGCACATCCTCGAGTACGACCACGCCGTTCTCGTCGAGCGTCGCCGTCAACTGCTTGAGCGGCCGGTTGTTGTGGTACAGGTCGACCTGCACGTCCACAGAGCCCACCGGATCACCTCCGGCGCTGCCCTGAACCGCGTGGATGGCCAGCCGGCCCTTCGGCGACTCGGCCAGAATCTGATCCACCAGCGCCGCGTCCGCGGGGCCGACTGCAGGCGGCGCCGCGCCCGCCGGGGGCGCCAGCTCCTGCGCTGCCGCCGCTGCGCAGGCGATCAGCGGAACGAGTGCGGCCAGAAACGATCGCATGTCCAATGCCCTCCGCGGTTCAGTGTGCCGTCACAGCGTCCGAGCCCCGCGGCGGGCGAACCGCCGCCGTCTCCATCCGGGCGACCGGGCTCGGCGCCAGCGCGGTCCTCGGCAGCAGGCGCGGCAGCATGCAGAAGACGCCCGCGCCCACCGTCATCGTGGCCCCGATCCACAGCCACATCGTCAGCGGATTGACCATCGCCTGGATCGCGATGCTCTTGCCGCCGCCTTCCCAGCCGACCAGCGCGACGTACACGTCTTCACGCAGGCTGGAGCGGATCGCCACTTCGGCGGACGGATTCTCCGCCTTGTCATAGAAGCGGCGCTCCGGCATCAACTGCACCGTTCGGCCGCTGTCGGTCGTCAACTGCAGCGTCGCCTGCACCGCGACGTAATTCAGCTCGCGGACATCCCGCAGCGAGTCGTACCGCAGCGTGTAGCGGCCGACATCCACCGTCTGGCCCGGGGTCATCGTGATGCTGCGCTCTTCGGCAAACAGGTTCGAACCGGCGATCCCGATGATCATCAGGGCGACGCCCGCGTGGGCCAGTTGCCCGCCGTAACGCCGGTGATTCAGATCGATCACCCGCAGCGAGGCCATCAGGAAGTTGCCGCCGCGAAGTCGCATGTGCCCGCGGACCGCCGGGACGAACGCGAAGCCGATCACCAGCAGCGTCATCACCGCGATCGCCAGGGCGACCAGGGCCGCAAAGCTGCGGATCCCAAGCACGATGGCCAGCACCAGGATCACCGCCGTCACCGCCGCCGGCGCCGCCACGCCCTTGCGCAGGCTCTGGGCCGCGTCCTTGCCGTACACCAGCAGCGGGCCGATGGCCATCACCGCCACCATCACCAGCCCGATCGGCGCCACCACGCGGTTGTAGTATCCCTGGCTCACGCTGATCGCCTCGGACACAAACACGCCCGAGATCAGGGGGAAGATCGTCCCCACCAGCGTGGCGCCGGTCATGACCAGCAGCAGTACGTTCGCCGCCAGGAACATCGCCTCCCGGCTCACGATGCTCTCGATCTTGATCTTCGAGCGCAGCTCGCCCCAGCGCCAGGTGATCGCCGCGACGCTCACCACGCTGCCCACCAGGATCAGCCCGAGGAAGAACGTGCCCACCACCGATTCGCCGAAGGCGTGGACCGACTGGATCACGCCGCTGCGCGTGATGTAGGTGCCGAAGATGCACAGCAGGAACGTCAGCGCCGTCAGCGACGCTCCCCACACCCGGTACGTCCCCCGCTGCTGCTGCACGATGATCGTGTGCATCAGCGCCGTGCCCGTCAGCCAGGGCAGCAGCGAGGCGTTCTCGACCGGGTCCCACGCCCAGTACCCGCCCCAGCCGAGCTCGACATAGGCCCACCATGCGCCCAGTGCGATCCCGCAGCCCAGGCTCACCCACGAGAACAGGACCCAGCGCCGCATCTCGCCGGCCCAGCCGTTGGCGGCCTTGCCCGCAACCAGCGCGCCGAGCATGATGGCAAAGGGGATCGTGAACCCCGCGTAGCCGAGGAACAGTGTCGGCGGATGCAGCACCATGGCCCAGTGCTGCAGCAGCGGATTCAGCCCGCGCCCCTCGACGGCCGCGCCGCCCGGCACGAGTTCGAACGGGTTGGCCGCGAACAGCAGCAGCGCCGCGAAGAACGCGTTCACCACCGACAGCGTTGCCAGCGTGATCGGCTCCCCCGGAGCGTCCAGCTTCCGGCGTGACAGCGTGGCGATCACGCCCATCACCGTCACCATCCACGCCCACAGCAGGATGCTGCCTTCCTGCCCGGCCCAGAACGCCGCGATCTTGAACTGGATCGGCATCGCCCGTTCAGAGTGCGACGCGACGTACGCAAAACGCGTGTCGCTGGTCAGCAGCGCCGCCAGCAGAGCAATCGACGCGATTGTCAGCAGCGGCGCAGTCGCGATGACCGCGATTCGGGTCCACTTCAGCAGGCCCCGGTCGCGCCATGCCGCAAGGCCACCCAGCACGCCCAGCAGCGCCGCCAGGAACGTCGCCATCAGCGAGTAGTTGCCGAGCTGCTCGATCATCGCCCGCCCTCCGCGGCGCCGTCCGCCGCGGACTCGAGACCCTCACGCTGCCCGGGCTGCTCCAGGGCCGCCTGGCCGCTGAGCACCTGGGCCTCATGCTCGTCGCGCTTCGCCTCGTACTTGCTGGCGCACTTGGTCATCAGTATGTCGGCTTCGAACACGCCGCCGTCGGCGCTGGCGCCTTCCACGACCACCTCGCGCCCGGTCTGGAACATGTCCGGAACCGGCCCCTCGTACACGACCGTCAGTCGCTCCGACTCGCCGAGCAGATCGAACCTGGCGTACAGGTCGGCCGGGCGGACATCGGCGCCCTGCTCGGCCACCACGCCGTGAACCCGGGTCCGCTTGCCCTGCGCCGCATCGCTCTGCACGAACTCGTCGACATCGAGGTAGTACACCCAACCCGACTGCACGCCGGTCATCCCGAGGTACCCGACCGCCGCGGCGATCGCGAGGCCACCGGCAATGAGCTTCATCTTCACGCCTGACATGAGGTGCTCCTTGCCCCTCGCTGCTGCAAAGCCCGTGCCGGCCCGCGGACAGGCCCCACGGACGCCTGCGTGACATGAGGGTACTGCCCCGGCGCCGGCCCCTCAATCACAATCCCGAACTCGGGAGACGACCGAATGGCTCTTCTTGGATTCGGGAATGAACCCCGACTCGGCCATCGCCACCGGGCAGGTCCCAATAGCGGAGTTCAGGATCCGATTTCTCCACGATTCGGGAAGCCTCCCGGGCGCCGGTTTCCCATTGGCTGGAAACCAGGCCCTCGAACAAGGTCTTCGATGCCCTTTCTGAGCCTCCCAGGGCCATTTCTGCTCAAGTGCCATCTTGGCACGGGCCTTGCAGAAGAGCCTCGCAGAAGAAAACCGAGCGGGCGAGAGTAGAAACCCGCACAGCTTTGAAAGGGAGCAAGCCATGACACGGAAACTGACAGCGCTCAGTGCCCTGGCTCTTGCGGGCGCCCTCGGGACCCCCGCAATGGCACAGATCACTGGCTCGGGCCACGATTTCACATCAAGCGGATGGTCGCGGGGCGAGATCTGCCTCCCCTGCCACACGCCGCACAATGCGATGCCGGGGCTTCCTCGCCTCTGGAACCACGAGTTGACCACAGCCACCTATACGATGCACGCCGGCAGTGGTACCGCGGCCGATAACTTCGACGTCGCCAGCCGCCTCTGCCTCTCCTGCCACGACGGCACGGTGGCCCTGGACAGCTTCGGCGGCCAGACCGGCGGCGTGTTCATCTCCGGGAAAGCCAACCTCGGCACCGACCTGACCGACGATCACCCGGTGGGCACCGACGGCCTCTATCCGCCCGATCCGAAGCCCTCGTGGTGGGACGGCGCCTTCCTGGCCAGCCCGACGGTCCGTCTGTACACCTGGACCGATCCGGGCACCGGAACCGGCTATCCGTCCGTCGGCTGCCGGTCATGCCATGATCCTCACGCCCGCGGCGGGTATCCCTACATGCTCGTCAAGAGCAACGTCGGCAGCGCTCTGTGCCTGAGCTGCCACATCAAGTAAGTCCGGCGTGAGGCCGTTCTGCCGCCCTGTGTTCTGATCCGATTTGTTCCTGGACCGAGCGGGCGGCGCATCCCCGGTGCGCGTGGAGGGCCGGCGTCGTTTGCGGCTCCCCCCGCGCACCGTTGCTATTTTGCGGCCGGCGCCTGCCGCCAATGCGGCAGCGCAACTAGCATCGACGCGTGGGGCGCGCCAGAGCCGCTCCGCCGCGCCTGCTGGTCCACAGCACTCTGGAGTTGGTCATGCAACTTGACGCACGTTCCCTCGCCCGCAGCCCCTTCCCCATCGCCTGCCTGCTCGTGGCCCTGCTGGCGCCCGGGCTCGTCGGCTGCTCCTCGGGACGCTCCGACCGGGCTGCGGTCGACCGAGAGTACGCCTTCTGGCCCATCTCTCCCGCCGAGCCGCGCATTCAGTTCGTCCGATCGTTCCAGTCGAGCATGGATGTCGTCCCCACCAGCGACAGCGCCTTCTCCCGTCTCGTCTTCGGCGACGAGGCCGAAGCCGCCGTCGCGATCCAGAAGCCTTACGGCATCGACATGAACGATGGACGCATCTATGTCTGCGACATCCGCGGCCAGTCGCTGACTGTCCTCGACCTCCCCGAACGCGAGATGCGCCTCATCGGAACCAGCGGCTTCAACCGGCTGTCCAACCCCGTGGATGTCGTTGTGGCCGACGACGGCATGATCTACGTGGCCGACACCGAGCGAGGCGGCGTGATCGTATTCGACCAACGGGAACGCTTCGTCCGCGCTTTCGGGCACGAGGCGTTCGTGCCGATCGCCGTGGCCGTGCACGGTGACCGCCTCTACGCGTGCAGCAGAGAGTCCCAGGTCGTCGAGATCTTCGACCGCGTCAGCGGCGACCACATCGGCAGCATCGGCAGCGTCGGCGACGAGGACGGTCAGTTCCGCCTCCCGCTCGGCGTCGACACCGACCGTGACGGCAACGTCTACGTCATGGACATGATGCGGGCCCGCCTGCAGAAGTTCTCCCCCGAGGGCGAGTTTCTCGCCGCCGTCGGCGCTCTTGGCGACGTCGCCGGCACATTCGCCCGGCCCAAGCAGGTCGCGGTCGACAGCGAGGGGATCATCTACGTCGTCGACGCCGCGTTCCAGAACGTCCAGATGTTCAACGCCGACTTCGAACTGCTCATGGCCTTCGGCTCGGCCGGCGAATTCCCAGGCGCCATGAACCTGCCCGCCGGAATCTGCGTCGCCGAGGATCCCGCGGATGTCAAGGCCCTCGCCGGCGAGGTGCATCCGGGATTCGAGCCCAAGCGCGTCGTGCTGGTGACCAATCAGTTCGGCCCCGCCAAGGTCTCCGCGTACGTGCTCGGGCAGCGCCGCGAGGGCTGGACCGTCGCCGAACTCAGTTCATCGGCCGCGGCAGTCGACGCCGGCGTAGGCCCCAACCCGGAAACCCAGAATCTGCTCCAGATTCCCCCGGACGCCCCGGATCCGGGCGAAGCCTCTGAAGACGCCGGCGGCCATCCGCCGATCGAGCCGGCGGGGCCACACGGAGGTCAGCAGTAGTCCATCCGAAAGGACCGCCGGATGGCGACCAGGCCCGGCAGTGCGAACGCAGGAAGCGCTCTCGCGCTCGCCGCAACCTGCTGCGCCCTGCTGGCGCCGGCGTTCATCTGGTCCGGCTGCTCCCCGCAGCGACGCTTCGAGGTGCTCAGCTTCTTCTTCGACGGCGTGCCGGATCCATCCGCGCCCGCCTTCGCGGCCGGCCAGCCGCTCCGGGAGAGCCCGACCTACAGCATCCACAAGCCGTACGCCGAGGAGCGATGCAGCGACTGCCACACCGGCCGGTTCAACATGCAGTCGCTCGACTCCGGCATCTGCATGAAGTGCCACGAGAACGTGCCCACCGAGCAGCCGCGCATGCACGGTCCGGTCGCGGCGATGGCCTGCCTCTGGTGCCACTCGGCACACGAATCGGCCTATGCGCACCTCCTCAAGGGCCCGGCCCGACAGGTCTGCACCGCCTGCCACGAGCCGGCGCTGCTCGATGCCCAGGCCGTTCCCGAGCACGCCGATGAATCCGTCAGTTGCCTCCAGTGCCACTATGGCCATGGCGGCGTCACCCGGCACTTCCTGCGTAGCGACGTTCGCCGGCCTTCCGCGGGCGCCAGCCCACCAGGGCAGCAGCGGTGACCCAGCGGCGCCCACGCCTGGCGCTGTGTGCGATCGCCGGGCTGGCGTGCTCGCAGGCCGCAGCGCAGCAGCAGCAGGATCTCGGCCCGATCGTGGTCGGGCAGCGCGAGGGGCTTCGCGGGCTGGAACTGAGGCGCCTGGACGCCGCCATCAACCTCGAGGGACGCTACCGGCGCGACGATCGCACCAACCCGGATCAGACGCAGGAAGAACGCCGGCTGCGCGGCGATCTGGAACTCGACGGGCGCGTCTTCGTCGGGCACGAGAACCTGCTCGACATCAACGGCGTCGTCCGCCTCGGCATCGAGCAGCTCGACATCGAGAGCGACGTCCCGGACCAGTCACGCACCGATGTCAGCACGTTCAATCTGTTCGACATCAGCGGCCTGTTCCTCGCCGACAGCATGGCCCCGACCACGGTCTACGCCTTCCGCGACCAGGCCCTGATCGACCGCGAGTTCAGCGGCACCGTCGACAGCACCACCACCGAGTACGGCGTGCGCACGAATCTGCGCCTGGACGCCGCCCCCACCTTCCTGCAGTACTTCCATCGTGAGGTCGACCAGGATGACCAGCAGGATCTCGGCGACTACAACCTCGTGCAGGACACCTTCGCCGCCCGCACCGAACTGCGCAGCGAACGCCAGCTCTTCGAGGCCGACTACACCTTCGATTCGGTGACGGAGACACAGGGCAGCGGCTTCCAGAACACCTACGACCGCCACAACCTGATCCTCTCGCACCGGATCGACTTCGATGAGTTCGGGCGGTACTCGCTGCGCTCCCAGGGGCGCTACTACGACCAGTCGGGCCTGTCGCCGCTCACGCAGTTCCGCATTGATGAACTGCTGCGCCTGCGCCACACCGATCGCTTCGAAACCCGCTACAACCTGATCTTCGATGACCAGGATCGCGACACCGAGTCGCAGCAGTTCCTCCAGGGCACGGCCGCGCTGACCCATCGTCTGTACGACAGCCTCACCACCGACGCAACCGTCGGCGCCAACCGCCTCGAAACCACCGGAGACTTCACCAGCGACGCCGTCTTCGGAGATCTGCTGGCTCAGTACGAGAAGAGCGCCCCGTACGGTCGCATCGACGCCTCCGGCAGGCTCGCCTACGAGGTCCGCGATGACAGCGAACGCGGCGATCCGCTCTCCATCGTGGACCGTCCGATCGCGCTCAACGGAGCGCCCTCGGTCATCAACCAGAACAACATCCTCGTCGGCTCGGTCATGGTGACCAACCTCACCGGCACGCGCACCTATGTCGAGGGGCTGGACTACACCGTCCGCTACCTTCCCGATCGCGTCGAGATCCGGCGCATCGTCGGCGGCGCCATCGCATCCGGCGAGACCGTCCTCGTCGACTACATCGTCGGGCCCCAGCCCGCCGCCACCATCGACACGCTGACCAAGTCGATCTCCTTCCGCTACACGCTCGAGGAAGGGACCCTCCGCGGCCTCGGCGGCTATGTCAATTACACCGAAACCGACAACGGCATCGAGTCCGACGCCCCCGAGCAGTTCCTCCTCGACGACATCCGTGACCTGCTCTACGGAGTGGAGTATCGCCGCAACCCCTTCTACCTCATGGCCGAGCGGCAGGAGCGCGACAGTGATCTCGCGCCCTTTGATTCCACGCGCCTGGAGGCCCGCTACGACCAGCGCCTCGGTATCTCCTCCGCCCTCAGCGCCAGCCTCTCGTACGAAGTTACCGACTATCCGCTCGACGATGATCAGCTTCGGATCACGCGCGCCATCACACGCTGGTACGGCCAGGTGCTGCCGGAACTCGGGCTCAACCTGCGCCTCGAGTTCCGCGATGAGCAGTCCCGCCAGTTCGGCGACTCCACCGGGTACGAAGGCGCCTTCGAGGTCAACTGGCGCCGCCGGCAGACCTCCGTCAGCGCCTCGCTGCGCAGCAGCTACCTCGATTCCGATCAGTCCGACACCTTCTCGCAGGTCGTCCTCGTTGAACTGCGCAGGGAGTTCTGATGCGACGATCACGCCCCAGTCGCGCCCGCCCGCTGCCCCCGGTCGCACGGAGCGCCGCCGCGGCGTGCCTCATGGCCCTCGGCGGCTGCGCCTCCAAGCCCGGCGTCATCCTCGAGCCGGGCCCCGACAGCCCGCGCTGGCCCCCGCCGCCCGATGAGCCGCGCCTGGTGTACCTCGGCGAGCTGTCCAGCGCCGCCGACCTCAAGCCCGGACGCAGCGCCCTCAGCCGCCTCGGTCGCGCCCTGTTCGGGGCCGAGCCGGATCCCCACATCCTCAGCCCCATGGGCCTGTGCTTCGACGGCGCCGGGCGCATGTTCATCGCCGACAGCGACGCCCGCGTCGTCCACATCTTCGATCTCGAGACCCGCAAGTACACCCAGCTTGCTCCGCCTGAGGATCTCGACCGCTTCGTGCATCCCGTCGCCGTCGCCTGGGATCCCGGCGCGCAGCGGCTGCTGGTCTCCGATCCCGGCGCCGCCGCCGTCTTCGCCTTTGACGACCAGGGCGCACTGCTCGGTACCGTCGGCGATGACCGCCTCGTCAGGCCCGTCGGCGTCGCCGTGCACCCCGAGGATGGACGCATCTACATCGCCGACACCGGGGCACACCGCGTGGCTGTGTACAGCCAGGCTGATGTGCTCCTCCAGACCATCGGCCAGCGCGGCGCCGGCCCCGGCGAGTTCAACTTCCCGACGTACATCGCCGTCGACGGCGACGGCCGCCTCTACGTCAGCGACTCGTTGAACTTCCGCGTGCAGGTGTTCGACCCCGATGGCCAGCCGCTGCGCCAGTTCGGCGAGCAGGGCGACATGCCCGGATACTTCTCCCAGCCCAAGGGCCTGGCAGTCGGCGACGACGGCCATCTCTACGTGGTCGACGCCAACTTCGAGGCCGTTCAGGTCTTCGACCGCGAAGGCGCCCTGCTGATGACCTTCGGACACGAAGGCGTCGGCCCGGGCGAGTTCTGGCTGCCCGCCGGCATTTCGATCGATGAGAAGGGCCGCATCTGGGTCGCCGATTCATACAATCGTCGTGTGCAGGCGTTCGGACCGATCGCGCCGGAGGATGGTCAGTGAAGGAAGTGGCCTGGATTCTCGGACTCGCCGCTGCCGGCGGCGCCCTGGCGCTGGCCCAGCCCCAGGGCAGCGTCGTCGACAGCCCGCACAACCTGTCCGCCAGCGGGCCCGGCGCGATCCGCGCGCCCACTGAAGAGCAGGTCTGCATCTTCTGCCATACCCCGCACAACGCCCGGCCCATCCGTCCGCTGTGGAACCGCTACACGCCCATCGAGGCCTATCGCATCTACTCCAGCCAGTCGCTGGACGCCCAGCCGGGTCAGCCGACCGGCGCCTCCAAGATGTGCCTGTCCTGCCACGACGGAACGATTGCCCTTGGCGCCGTCTTCAGCCGCACCACACCGATCCCCCTCGCCGGCGGGACCCAGACTCTCCCCCCGGGCCCATCCAACCTGGGCACCGACCTGTCGGACGATCACCCCATCTCGTTCCGCTACGACTCGGCACTCGCCACGCGCGACACCCGCCTGCGCGATCCGTCTGCGCTCCCGCCGCACCTGCCGCTGGATCACAACGGCGAACTGCAGTGCACTACCTGTCACGACGCCCACGACGATTCCCGCGGCAACTTCCTGAACATGTTCAACGACGGGTCGCAGCTCTGCATCGCGTGCCACACCATGGGCACGACGACGGTGCAGCACCACTCGAACTGCAGTGACTGCCATCAGCCCCACTCGGCGCCCAGCGGGCCGTATCTGCTCCGCGGACCGACGACGACGGACACCTGCCTGCTCTGTCACGATGGCAGCCATCCGGGCGCCATCGACATCGCCAGCGATCTGCAGAAGGTCTTCCGCCACGGCGCAGGCTCGCTCGTGCCGAACACGGATGTCGACTGTGCCGACTGCCATGAGCCGCACACCATGGCCCACGGCTCGGCGCCGGCGCCGCAGCTTCATCCCAACCTCGGCGAGATCGATGGCGTGAGCCTCTCGGGCAGCGCGCTGGCCCGGGCCAGCACGGAGTACGAGGTCTGCTTCAAGTGCCACGCCGACGCTTCCACCGCCCAGCCGATCGTCTCGCGCCAGATCGTCCAGAACAACACCCGCCTGGAGTTCAGCCCGACCGCAGTCTCGTTCCACCCCGTCGCCGCGCCCGGCAGGAACCCGGATGTCCCGAGCCTCCGGCCGGGCTGGAGCGAGTCGAGCTACGTCGCCTGCACCGACTGCCACGCCTCCGACACCGGAACCAGGGCGATCGGTGGCTCCGGCGCAGATGGCCCGCATGGCTCGAACCTCGAGCCGCTGCTGCTGGCCCGGTACGAGACGGCGGACTTCACCTCTGAGAGCGCACAGGCCTACGCCCTGTGTTACCAGTGTCACGACCGATCCAGCATCCTCGGTGACGAGTCCTTCCCCGAGCACCGCCTGCACATCGTCGAGGAGCGAACCTCCTGCGCGACATGCCACGACGCCCACGGCATCGCCTCGGTGCAGGGGTCAATGTCCGCCAACAGTCACCTGATCAACTTCGATACCTCGGTCGTCTTCCGCGACCAGGCGACCGGACGCCTTGAGTTCCGGGACACGGGCTTCCTCAGTGGCGAGTGCTTCCTGAGGTGCCACGGCGAGAACCACTCGCCGCAGACCTATCCCTGATCTCAGGGACGTCCGCCAGCGTTGTCACTCGGCGCCTCGGGCCCGGCTACCGGCTCGGGGGCCAGTGATCCCACCGGCGCGACCCGGTCGTAGGCCGCTGGCTTGTGGCAGCCCGGCGAGCAAGAGCCGCCCGTCTCCGTCAGCGTGAAGTTCAGCGGCAGTTCCCACTGGCCGAACTGGGCCGTCTCCCGGACCTGGGCCTTCGACTTGCTCGCGTGCGTGTTGTGGCAGCTCCGGCAGCTCCGCCCCTGCTCGCGATTGACGTGCAGGGCGTGCAGATTCGCCGTCCCGTCCCGGAACTTGGTGACCGTCGTCGGCGTCTCGAGGATCTGCCGCTGGTCATGGCAGGTGAAGCACAGCGCGTACGCCTCCTGCGAGAACGGCACGTAGAACGACTCGGCGTATGACAGCTTCAGCAGCCGGGAGTGCTCCGCCCCGTGCACGCCGTGGCATGCGGCGCAGTCGCCGTCGGCCACCGGCCCGTGCAGGTTCGGCAGCCCGGCAATCAGCTCTGAAGCCGGCGGCGCCACGTGCTTGGCCGCGATCGCCCGCGGCGGCTGGCGGTCGGGGAAGTACGGCGCTGCCGGGCTCGCCTGGCGATCCTCCGCCGCCGACGGCTCGGTGCTCGGCTCGGCGCCGTGGCAGGCCATGCAGGCGCCGACCGGGTCATCGTGCTGCAGCGCCGATGACTCGCTCGCGTGCGGCAGGTGGCAGTTCAGGCACGCCCGATCATCGAAGACCGCCGAGTGCTTGTGCTCCGCGGCCCGGGCCAGCGCGCCGACCGGCTCGTGGCAGGTCAGACACAGCCGCTCCACCTGCATCAACAGTTGCCCGGGCTGATCCGAGGCGTGAGTCGTGTGGCAGTCCAGGCAGTCACCCGCCGCCGGATCGTGCACGTGCAGGCTGTTGGCAAGGTCGTTGGCCACGCCCTCGTGACACGACATGCACAGGTCGCGCCGGGGCATCGCCAGCAGCCCCGCGTGGTCCGCCGCGTGCGCCGAGTGGCAGGTGGAGCATTCCCCGGTCGCCGCCGGAGGATGGATGTGCTCACCCGCGAGAGTATCGACATGGCACTCGGCGCACAGCCCCGCCATCGTCTCATGCGGCACGAGCTGGCGGTTGCTGGCCCCGTGCGGATCGTGGCAGGACAGGCACTGCCCCTCGGCAACCGGCTGGTGCACGATGTTCCCGCCCTTGCCCACGTCGATGTGGCAGAAGGTGCACAGCTCCGGCTCCTGCGTCTTCATGCTGAAGGTGTGCTCGGCCGGGTCGTCGTAGGTGTGGCACATGGTGCACGCCCCCACGGCCGTCGGCCCGTGCAGGAACTCATGGTCCATCGTCTCGGCGTGGCACCCGCTCTCCGTGCAGTTGCGCACGCGCGTCGTGGGCGGATCGCGCGAAATCGGCCAGGCCACCCACCCCGCGGTGAGCACCAGCATCGGGACGATGAGCGCAGCGCCTCGGCGCCCGCCATGTCCGGACTCGCGCCTGGCCGGACGCCCTGCCATCAGCCACCCTCCGCGCCGCCGGGTGACGGCTTCGGCGCCGCGCCATCGCGTCCCTCGCCGCTCCGCTCCTCCCCGCCGGTCTGCGAGCGGGCCGTGTTGACCATGTCACGGGCCCGCTCCAGCAGGCTCTGCGTGTACCGCGGATTGTGTACGCCCCAACTGCCATCCATCTCCACCAGGTCGAGCAGCCCTCGGGCCGTCGCCAGCAGTTCCGCCGCCTCCCCGCCCTCGACGACCGCTTCGGCCGCCGCCAGGTCGCTGCTGGTCTTATCGAACAGGCCGCGGGCCGCTTCCTGCCACAGCGGGATCATCTGATCGCCGAGACCCGGCTCATGGCACGCGTCGCACGCTTCGGGTACGGCTCGCGCGACCCGCGCCTCTCCACTGGGGTAGGCGCTGAGCGGGGAGGGAGCGATGTGACACCCGGTGCAGTCGACGTGCGCCATGAACATCGGGCTGATTGGCTGCGTGCCGATGTCCCCCTCGATCTTCTCCACCTCGTGCAGGTACGCCTGACGCTGAACCTGATGCTGGTCCTGGTGGCAACTGCGGCAGTCGAACTGTTCCAGGGTCATCGTCTGCGCCGCCGGACCATGCCGGGGCGTGCCGTGGCAACTGAAGCACTCGATCTTGTGCCGCCCCTCCGCGTGGGCCCGGTGGATCTCCTCGGTCGGCATCGCCTTCTCAATGCCGAACGTGTGACACGCCAGGCATGAGCCGTCGTCGATCGGCTGCGGCTGGGCCGTCGTGTCGCGGTGGCACGATTCGCAGGCCGCCCCGTAGCTGAGATACTCCTCGTGGTCCACCAGCATGCCGCGATACTCGAATGGCTTGCTCGGCGGCTGGTGGCAGGTCTTGCAGGTTGCAGGCGGGCGTCCCTCGAGGTCCTGCCCGGCGGTATCAGCCGCATGCCCGTCGCGAACGGCCAGCCGGATGACCGGCGCCATGCCGCCGTTGTAGGAGACCTCCGTGCCGGCGCCGAGCGGCTGCGCTGTCCCGTCCGTCTCCATCAGGTGGCACGTGATGCAGACGGTCGTATTCACCTCGAAGTGCGTATCACCCTTGACGTGCGAGTGACACGTGGTGCAGCCGATTTCGATGCCGTAGTACTCCTTGCCGACGTGCTTGCCGTGCTTGAACTGGAACGTGTCGTTGAACGTGTTCGTGTTGCTGACCGTCTCCATCGAGTGGCAGCCCGAGCGCAGGCACGCCATCTGGCTGACCGACGCCGACGGCTTGTTGGACGTCCGGTTCAGGGTGTCGTCGACGACCTGGCCGAGGCCGTTGAGTTTGGCCTCGAGGAAGCTGTTCACACCGGGGGAGATGTGGCACTTCACGCAGCCGACGTCGCCGTGGGCGCTCTCCTTCCAGCTCGTGTAGAAAGGCTCCATGATGTGGCAGGAGTTGCAGAACCAGCTCTGTGACGTCACCTCGACCGACGCCACGCTGAGCACGACGAAGCTCCCGAGCCCGATCGAGCCCCACTTGATCCACCGGCGCCTGCGCGATGTCGGCTTCTTGTCCATCCTCGTCCGGCCTTCCTAGCGGTCCAGCAGCTTCTCCAGCGCGGTGCGGTACGCGGCTGCCGCGTCCTTCCAGCGGCCGCGCTGGTCGTAGATCAGACCCATCAGGTAGTGCGCCGTGGGGCTGGAGGGGTCCTTCTCCAGCGCTGCGCGAACAGCTTCTTCCGCCGCATCCAGGTCGGCGCCCCCGCGCGTGATCTGCACCCGAGCAAGCCCCAGGGCGCCCTCGAACGACTCCGGCTCCAGCTCCAGCACCCGCCGGAACTCCGCCTCAGCCTCCTCCGCGCGCCCCTGACGCAGCCGGATGCGCCCCAGCGCCAGGTGGGCCCGGGCGTTGTCGCGCTCCATCGCCAGCGCCTCCCGAAGCCGGGCCTCGGCCATGTCATACAGCCGACGCGCGGCAAGCTCCTCGGCAAGGCTCACCAGGCGATCCGCCCGGCTCGCAGCTTCCTGATGGCGGTCATCGCCGGCGATGCTCCGCTCCAGTTGCTCAGGGCTCTCCTGGCCGGTCGCCACCAACAGCGCCTCACGCACCAGCGTCTTGAACTGCGGCAGAAACGCCGGCGCCGCGTACACCACCTTCTGATCCGAACCGACCACGACAACGCTCGGCACGACCAGGATCTTGTAGGCGCCGAACGCCGCGCGCTGCGGATCCACCATCACAACGGCCGGAAGACTGCCCTCCGGCCTGGCCGCCACCTCTTCCGCCGTGACCTCGTGCGCGGTCAGCAGGATCGGCACAACGCCGCTGTGCGCAAGCCGCTCCTCCGACAGCGCTGACAGCACGTCCCGGCACGCCTGGAACGTAGCCGGATTCGTGAATTCACCGAAGACCAGAGCCATCGGCCGATCCCCGAACTGCGCTGTGCCGATCGCCTTGCCGCCGACGGTCGTCGCCGTGATCTCCGGAGCGTCAGCCCCGCGCGGCGGCAGCGCCGCAGCGCTCTGGACCAGGATCGTCGCACCGCCCATGACTCCGCACACCCGGCGCCAGCTTCTGCTTGTCGCCAGTGTCATCGCGTACCTCCAGCATCTCGCGCCACCGGCGGGGGCGGCTCAGCGCCATCGCCCCGGGTGTACGTGCGTTCCGTGTGACATCCGGGGGTGCATGAGCCACCCTCGCGGGTCTGCTGGAAGTTGATCTCCAGCATCCAGCCGGCCGAACCGAACGGCACCGCCTCGCGCACGTGCGCCGGCCGGCGCGACGCGTGTACTTCGTGGCAGGCCCGGCATGTCCGGCCCTTCTCCTGGTTGACGTGCAGCCAGTGGAGATTCGTCGCGCCATCCCGGAAGTTCGTCAGGCCGATGCCCGCGGAGTCCAGCACGAGATCCGGAATGTGGCAGCGGAAGCACAGCTTGAACGTGTCAATCTCGAACGGGGCATAGAACTCCGGCGGATACGCCTCCACCAGCAGGCTGTGCCGCTGCGCTCCATGCGGCTGATGACAGGTGGTGCAGACGCCTTCCCGCACCGGGCCATGATGCTCCGGGTTCTTCGCGAGCAGCGCCGCCATGTCGGTCAGCGTCGTGCCGCGGCTCGACTGGATCGGCTCATCGTGGCACTCCAGGCAGTAGGCTGCCTCGTCCGCCCGGCGCAGGCTCGGCAGCGTCGAGCCGTGCGGCTCGTGACAGACCACACAGCCCCCCTCCTGCATCACCGCGCCATGGACGACTTCCACCCCGGCCAGCGTCTGCTCGACCGCCTGCTCATGACATTGCAGGCACAGGTCCGGCGCGCTGGCCTCCAGTTGATACTCGTGCTCCGAGGCGTGCGGATCGTGGCAGCCCACGCACCCGACTTCGAGCGCCGCGTGCGCCATCCAGCCCGCCTCCGAATGCGCCAGCACATCCTCGTGGCACGTCAGGCAGGTGGACCGCTCGCTCCTGCGAAGCAGCGCCCTCTCCTGCGAGGCGTGCGGATCATGGCAGACAATGCACGCGCCCAGGACGACCGGCCCGTGCACATAGGCGCCGGTCGTCAGCGAGCGATCGTGGCACCGGCCGCACAGGTCCCGGTTCGGGTCCGCCAGCAGGGCGGATTTGTGCTCGGAGCCGTGCGGGTCGTGGCACTTCAGGCAGGCGCCCTCGCGCACCGGCGCGTGGGCCGTCAGACGCCCGGGCAGGGCGTGACAGCGGACGCACAACTCCTCCGGGGGCGCCACCAGGTAGAAGCGGTGTTCATCCGGGCTCCCGAGCGCGTGACAGCTCCCGCAGTCCCGCTTTGCGGGCCCGTGCATGAAGGTGTGATTCTGGATGTCGTAGTGGCAATCGCCGGCGCAGGTCTGCGGACCCGCCGCCTCCTGTCCCGCCGGCTGGCGCCCCACCTGCCCTGCCGCCACCACGGCCGCCAGCGCCACGCCGACAGCTGCCCAGACCAGACCCGCTGGATGAGAAGCTATCGGACGTATGGGCGCGCACCTCACGGCGGCAAGGCGACTGCACATCCCGTGCCATGCCCCAAAACTGCCGGCAGGCGATTCCCGAGCATGGGGATTCCCGCCGCTGGCGTTCCCAACTCCTGTATATTCTCAACATTGAGACTGCCTTGACAGCCGCGGAGCCGCAATGGACCCCGATTGGGCTTCGGCACGAGGCTTGCAGGCCAAAGCTCCGACCCCTGAGAAAGGCGCCTGATGAACCTGCTGATCCCGATTGTCGCTGGACTCGCCCTCGCCGGGGCCAACCTCGGGACGCCCGCAACGCCGGGCGCCCAGCCCGCCGGCCCCCAGCCCGCCCAGGAGGTCCGCACCGCCGACGTCACGACGATCGACGGGGTCATGACCGCCCTGTACGAGTCGATCTCGGGCCCCGCGGGCCAGCCCCGCGACTGGGACCGCCTCCGCTCCCTGTGCCGCCCCGACACCCGCTTTGTCGCGGCACGCACGCTGGAGGACGGGCGCACCGCGATCTTCGCCCTCAGCGTCGACGACTTCGTGATGCACAACCGCAAGTACTTCGAACGCGGCGGGTACTTCGAGACCGAGGTCGCCCGCCGGGCCGAAGAGTTCGGCAACATCGCCCATATCTGGAGCACCTACGAGTCCCGCCGCCAGGCCGACGCCGACCCGTACCTCCGCGGCATCTACAGCGTCCAGTTGCTGAAGGACAAGGACCGCTGGTGGCTCATCAGCGTCTACTGGGACTACGAGCGAGAGGACAATCCCATGCCGGCGAAGTACCTCAAGAGCCCTGATGAGAGTTCTGATCAATAGGACGCGAGCGGATGGCTGATTCCGGAGATTCCCGCACCGCAGGCAAGACCATCCTCGTGGCCGAGGATGAGCAGTTGCTCCGATCCTCCCTCGCCGAGCTCCTGCGCGAAGAGGGCTACATGGTTCTCGAAGCCGCCAACGGTGTGGAGGCCTACGAGATGGCCGTGGAGCGGCCGGTCGATCTCGTCCTCACCGACATCCGCATGCCGGAGATGGATGGGCTCGCCCTGCTGCAGCGCCTCCAGCAGCTTGCCGCCCAGACGCCCGTGCTCGTCATGACCGCCTTCGGCACGGTGGAAAGCGCTGTCGCCGCCATGCACGCGGGCGCCGTCGACTACCTGCTCAAGCCCGTCCAGTTCGAGGACATGCTCATGCGCGTGCGCAGAGCCCTGGAGTTCGGCGAGATGCGGCGCGACCGGCGCTTCCTCACCGAGCAGCTTGCTGCCCAGAGCGAGTTTCACAACCTCATCGGCGAGTCGCCCGGGATGCGCCGGCTGTTCCAGCTTGCCCAGAAGCTCTCCACGGTCCGCAGCAACGTCCTGATCGTCGGCGACTCCGGGACCGGCAAGGAACTGTTCGCCCGGGCCATCCACTACAACGGCATCACCCGGGACAAGCCGTTCGTCGCCGTCAACTGCGGCGCCATCCCCGACTCCCTGATCGAATCCGAGCTGTTCGGGCACCGTAAGGGCGCCTTCACCGGCGCCGTCAGCGACCGCATCGGCTACTTCGAGGCCGCCAACGGCGGCACGCTCTTCCTCGACGAGATCTCCACCCTGCCGCTGGCGGTCCAGAGTTCCCTGCTGCGCGTGCTCGAGGAGCGGGTCGTGGTCCCGGTGGGCGACACCCGACCCCGCCCCGTCAACGTCCGCATCATCGCCGCCTCCAACCAGGAACTGCGTCAACTCACGCGGGAAGGCGGCTTCCGCGAGGATCTGCTGTACCGCCTCGATGTCGTCCGCCTGGAGATCCCGCCGCTGCGCGAACGCCGGCAGGACATTCCGCTGCTGGCCCACCACTTCCTGCAGAAGTACAGCCGCGAGATGAACACCCAGGTGCTCGGCATCAGCAATGCCGCCATGCGGGCCCTGCTCAATCACGAGTGGCGCGGCAACGTCCGCGAACTGGAGAATGTCATCGAGCGCGCTGTGATCTTCGCCGGCGGACGAGAGATCGGCGTGGACGATCTGCCCTTCCAGCCCGCCGCCGGGGTCGACGATTCGGCCGAGGACCTCAAGGGCGCCATGCGCCAGTTCGAGCGACAGCACATCATCCACAGCCTCCGGGAGCATCATTACGACAAATCCGAGGCCGCCAAGCGCCTCGGCATCGGGCTCTCCAGCCTGTACCGCAAGCTGGAAGAGCTGGGCATTCCCAAGGATCTCGCCGAGGTCGACGCAGGCGTGTCGACCTGATCGCCCCACTGGCGGTCTCCGCCATGCTCCGACGAAAGCTCCTATCCCGGATCGGCCTGCTGATCGGCGCTTTCGTCATCGGGGCGGTCGTCGCCATCGTCCTGCTCCAGAACGTCGTCACCGAGATCGATGCGGTCAATCACGACGCCGAGGATCTCGCCGGCGGCGCCCAGGAACTCAGCCACGCCATCACCAGCATCGAGAGCGACCGCCTCGGCGCCCCGTCGGCCGACGCGTCCGCCGCCGGCGTCACCGAGGCCCTGATCCAGTTCCAGGCGGCTCTCACCCGTCTCGGCGCCCACCCCGCTGTCAGCACCGGCGGTCCCGCCGCCGCCGCTCACCGGCAGATCGCCGAGACCTTCCCGGCCCTGCACAAGGCCGCCATGGACGACCGGCCCGATGACCTGCGCGCCCTCGCGATCGAAATGCGCGAGCACATATGGAGCTTCGACCGGGCCGCCGGCGACTACCTCTCCGAGCAGCGCAGCGCACTCGGCTTCAAGTTCCGGGCCCTGGTGCTCGGGCTCACGCTGGCCGCCATGCTCATGGTCAATGTCTCGGTCATCGTGCTGCTGCGCGCCCTGCAGATGATCCTCCGCCCGGTCGACGAACTCGTGGCCGCGTCACGCGAACTCGCCCACGAACGCTTCGACCGGCGCATCACCATCGATCGCAATGACGAGTTCGGCGAACTGGCCCAGGCCTACAACCTGCTCGGCGAGCACCTCGGCGCCAACGAGCAGCGGAAGATGGAGACCCTCCACCAGGCCGCCATCGCGCTCAACCACGATCTCAACAACGCCATCAGCGTGATCGAACTGCAGCTCAAGCTCGTGGGCCACCGCTCTCTCGGTGACAGCGTGCTCAACGAACGCCTGCAGCGCATCCACGAGAGTCTCGCCCGCGTCGCCGCCGTCGTCCGGGCTCTGACCCACATCCGCCGGATTGTCCTCACCGAGTACATGCCCGGCCAGTTGATGCTCGACCTTCAGCGATCAACCGAGGAGGACAGCGCAGAATCCGGCCCGTCGCAGGTGCGCGCCGAAGCGCACCACGCTTAGAAACCCGGGCTCACGCCCGGCAAACAGCGGAGACCTGATGAACGATTCCGTTCATCACACAACTCGTGGGGGCTCCGCGCAACTGACCACCCTGGTGGTCTGGTTGATAGGCCCCGCGTTCGCGGCTCTTGGCGCGCTGTTCGTCTACGCCTATCCCGCGCCGCCGGATCCTGTTGATCGCTCCGGGCCCGGGCCGCG
>JBICIE010000314.1:0-17395 GCA_043101635.1 Phycisphaerales bacterium JB039
GTAGCGCCGCGGCGAGGGCGGCGGGCTGCTCGTTCAGTGCTGCCATCGCGAAGTACGCCGGCGCAAGAAGCGTGATCAGCCAGGGCGGAGTTCTGCCCCGCGCCCACTGCACTGTCAGCAGCAGTGTGCCGACCCCGAGAGCGGTCGCCAGCGTCGTCGGCAGCGCAGAGATCCAGAAGACGCACTCATAGTGCACCGGGGTCGTCAGAAACAGCAGCGCCGCGCCGGATGCGGCCAGGCGGCTGACGCCCAGTGTCCACAGCAGCCGCCACAGGAGCGCCGCGACACCCGCGTGGGCGATGGCCAGGAGGGCGTGCGCAATCGCGTCGGACTCCCAGAAGAGCGTGAGCAGCGGCGGAACGATCGACTTGTACAGCGGGCGCCAGAAGTGGATGGGGCGTTCGAGGTACCAGGCCTCGACGGCGAGCGACTCAGGAGCGCGCTGGATGTAGTACCAGTCGTCGATCCAGAGGCCAAGAGCGCCGAACAAGTAGAAGCAGCTGAGCGCCCACAGGGCCGCGGGGAGCAGCGCCGCCACTCCGCGAGCGGCGCGCGGTGGCGCTTGAAGGGCCCCACGCAGCGCAACCTCTTCTGGCACTTGCAGGGACATCACGGCATCCTGCGGGGCGTTCTTCGGGACTGGCGATCGTATGAGAGCGACCTCGTTTCGGGTACGCTTTGCCATGAGGACGCTCTCGGAGATCAGGCGGTCGCTGGCGGGTCGAGCCTGGAAGGTCCTCACGCGCTACCCCGTTCCGCCGGCGCCCCCGCCGTCGGACCAGCACAAGGCGCCCCTTCCCCGGTCCGAACTGGCGTTCCACTCGCCCGGTCAGGCCGAGCTTCGCGGCCGCTGGCCCATGTCCCCGATCCTGCAGTCTACCGATACCGGCTGGGCTCGTGTCCTCCGGCGATTGTACGACTCCCCGTTGTCGTTTCCCGCCTGCATCTCGCCGGATGGCGGGCTTCTGCTGTACGCACTGGTCAGGAACATCCGGCCGCGGCGGATCATCGAGACGGGCACGTACATCGGCGTGAGCACGATCTGGATGGCCGCCGCCCTGCGCGAGATCGGCCAGGGTGGAGTGCTGGACACGTTCGACGGGTTTCTGCCCATCCGCCCGGGTGTGTACCGGGAGGCGGAACTCGTCAGGGGACGCCGCGAGTCTGTCGAAGATGCGCTGCGCGAGGCCGGCCTTGCATCCTGCGTCAGGCTGCACAAGGGGCGCAGCTCATTCGAGATCGCCGCCATGCAACCGCAGTTGCAGTCGGAGGGCGGCGTGCAGCTTGCGTACATCGATGGCGATCACGAGTACGCCGGCGTGTGCCACGATCTCTGGGCCATCGAGCCCGTCCTGCAGACCGGCGGTTTCGTGATCTTCCACGATGTGTTCCCGGAGTTCTGCGGCTGGGACGGCCCGCGCCAACTGCTCGACAACATCAATCGGGTCGCCCGAGGGCGCTACGCGATGTGCGACGTGGCGCTCGGGCCCGTCAACTACGGCTTGACGATCCTCAGGCGCGTCGGCTGATCACGCATGGCGCCCGGTTCGGTGCGCAGTGCGACGCTACTGCTCGATCGTCGGGCGCGACCGCTGCCCGCGCTGCTTGTACGCCTCCAGCGCGCTGGCGCGATCGGGGAAGTCGCGGGTCGAGTACGACATCATGGAAGATCCGATGGTGATCTCATCCCCGTCGGCCAGTTCGATCTCCGCGTGGATCTGGCGCCCGTTGACAAAAACACCGTTGGCGCTGTTCATGTCGAAGGCGAAGTGCTTGCCGGCCTCGGCCCGGATCTGCATGTGCTTGCGGCTGACGCGGTCGTCGGCGACCTGGATCGGGCAGGACTCTTGTCGTCCGATAACCATGGTGCGATTGCCCAGCGGGTAGTAATCGCCCTCGTTGGGGCCGGACACGATTGTGAGCGACGGCATCGCCACCTCCTTCGGCAGGCCACGGTACCGGAACCGGGCCCCCGCGGCAAGTTCGGCAGAGCGATGGTCGGCGCATGAAAAGGCGGGGGCGCCGGGCGCCCCCGCCGGGAAGGAGCCGGATGGCGCAGCTCCGCTCAGCGCCCGCGGATGAGGCCGAGCAACTCCACCAGGTCGAGCTCGTCGACGAAGCCGTCACCGTTCAGGTCGCCGGGGCAGTAGCAGTCGCAAGCGCCCATGGCCAGCGTCAGGGCCCGGATGTCCTTGCCGTTGACCCGCCCGTCGCCGTTGACATCGCCGGGCAGCGGCATGGCTGCGCCGGCGTCCTTGATGCGGAAGATCGCCGTCGAGCCACTGACCTCGTGGCCGACAACCAGCAGCGGCTCGCCGATCGGGCTGTCGGCGGCGGGGATGACGATCAGCCCCTCCGGGCCGAGGTCGCCGGCCGTGCCCGCGGCAGGATCGCCGCTGAAGTCGCGCGTGTTGATGTACTGCACGAACTGTGGCGCGGTCGGATCGCTCACGTTGTAGACCATGATCCCGCCGATGCGCTCCAGGCCGACGAAGGCGTAGGTCTGGCCGTTGAACTGGCCGATCGTGACACCCTCCGGCTCCGGGCCCTTGTCGTCGGAGCGGTTGTCGAAGGACATGTTCTCGTCGTTGGTGCTGTTGAAGTCGTCCGGGTAGGCGGCGGCGGTGATCTGCTCGAGGGCGTCACCGCTGTCCCAGACCAGTTCGCCCGCCGAGTTCCAGATCGAGAAGCTGCGGGCGCCGTAGGCGAAGATCGCGTCGAAATCGCCGTCGCCGTCGAAGTCGCCGGTGGCGGTGGTGGAGTTCAGGCGCCCGAGGTTCTCATCGAGCTGCAGCGTGGCGGCGTCCGGGAACGCGACCGGGTCGAGCGGCAGATCGCCGACGCGCTCTTCCTCGGAATAGCCGTCGTAGTCGCGGGCGTCGCCCTCGTTGGCGCTGACGATGTAGGTCTCACCATCGACCGTGTAACTGGCCAGAGCGTCGGGCTGATACATGCCCAGCACCGGCCAGGTGGTGATGTTGATCGCGCCGTCGCGGTTGGAGGCGTCGATACCGTTGCCGGCGAGCGAATGGTCCTTGAACCCCAGCCCGACGAGCGCCGTGACCTTCGCCTTCTTCACATCGACGACCGCCAGCGCGTTGTTCTCCTGGCAGGCGATGTAGGCCGTCCGAGAGTCCGCCGAGAACGCGATGTACTCCGGCTCGAGGTCCTGGGCCACCGTCGCGCCCGGGCCGAAGATGCGGATCGACTCGTCCAGGTCTGCGCCATTGAACGGCGCGAAGCTCGCGGTCTTGACCTGGTCCTGGTTGATCCCGTTGGGGCTGCGGGGAATGTGAATGACGCTGACGGAACCTTCCGGGTCGATGGTGTAGTCCGCGCTCGGCTGGCCCTCGTTGGCCGTCAGCACGTAGCGGCCATCCGGCGTGAACGTGATCATGTCGGGAAGCGCGCCCACCTCGACATCCGCCAGGTACTCGCCGTCGGCGTTGAAGAAGACCGCCCGCCCCGGGTCGGTCTCGATCTCGGCGACCACGGCGGTGGCGATCAGGCCGTCACAAACCGCGACAGACGTCGCCGCGTCCCCCCACGGCGACAGGTCGATCGAGAACTGCAGCGACGGATTGGTCGGGTCGGCGATGCAGACCACATCGATGGCGCCGGTGTCGCCATTGATGATGAACAGGCGCTGGGTCTGCCTGTCGTGGGCCACGATCTCGCAGGCGCCCTCGTCAAAGACGCCGGTCTGGTACCGGCCGAGCAGCTCGAGGCTGATGTCCTGGGCGCTGGCCAATGCGCCCGCGGCAAGGCAGACCGCAAGCGGAACAAGTCGACTTCTCATGGTAACCTCCTTCTCTAGGAACGCTCGCAGACGCGCGAGCGGGCCAGAGCGTACCGGTTCATCCGTCCGATAGCGGCCCCGCTGCGCAAAGGACGCGTTAAACCCGGAGCGGGGAGTCCGCGCCGCACCTTGACGCCTCGATCTCGCCTTGAAGATGGGTGATCTGCGCCGATTGAGCGCGTCGATCTGGTCTGCCCTTGGGGGCTGCAACGGCCGGCCTCAGGGCGGATCCCCTCCCCGCGACGGGCCGGCTCACCCGCCCCGCCGCAACTGGCCGATCTGTCCTCGATGCGCGCGATTGTGTGTGAAGCCGGCCGGATCCGCTTCGATCCGGAGCATGCCGCTCCCGTCCCCGGCCCCGGGGAGGCGATCGTGCGTGTCTCCAAAGCCCTGGTGACCGGCTTCGAGGCGGAGATCGCCACCGGCGCCCGGCGGCACGCGGGCGTCATGGGCCACGCCTTCGTCGGGACGGTGCAGCAGGCCGCCGGCGGCTCGAAGTTTGCCGGCCGGCGCATCGTCGCGGCGCCCGACATCATCTGCGGACTGTGCGATCTCTGCCGCGCCGGGCTCAGCCGCCACTGCCGCGACCGCGTGACGCTCGGCCGCGACGACCGCGACGGCTGCTTCTGCGAACTGGTGCGTCTGCCGGAGCGCAACCTCGTCGAGGTCCCGCGCGCACTCGATGACGACGCGGCCGTGATGGCGCCGGTCGTGGCCGCGGCGATTCACGCGGCCCAGTACGTGCGCCTGGAGGGGAAGGTCTTCGTCACCGTCATCGGCGACGGGATCGAGGCGCTGGCGGTGGCCCAGGTCACCCGCCCCCTCAACGCCACCGTGCGCCTGCTCGGATGGCGCCCGGCCATGTTCGGGCTGTGCGAGAAGTGGGGCGTGCGGCATCGCCACGCCGACGACGCCGGCCAGCGCCGCGACCAGACCGTCGTGATCGACTGCGAGGGGACGGCCCGCAGCCTGCAACTCGCGGTGCGCATGCTCCGTCCCCGCGGGACGCTGATCCTGACGCGGGCGCCGGCGCCGGGCGAAGGCGCCGACCTGCGACCGGTCATCGACGCCGAACTGGAGGTGCTCGGCTCGCGCACCGGCCCGATCGCCGACGCCCTGGCGCTGCTGGAGCGCGGCGCGTTCGACGCCCACAGCCTCATCGGCCGGCGCATGCGCCTGGAAGATGGCCCGGCGGGGATCAGCGCCGTCGCCACAGGCCAGCAGCTCAGCGCGCTGCTCGACATCGGGTGAGCCGCCCGACCGGGCGTACCATCGCCGGTGACGGATGTCCGGCCGATGCAGCCGCAGCCGAAGGTTCCCCTCACGCCGGGGCGCTACGCCTTCGGCTTCATGTGCGTGAGCCTGCTGACGTGCGGCTTGTTCTGCCCGGTGTCGCTGCTGGTCTCGCTGTGGGCCCTGAAGCGCCCCGAGCCGCTCGGCCTGATTGCGCTGGTCGCCTCGGCTCTCATGGCGCTGGCGTGGGCCGTGGCGCTGTACGTCTACGGCGCCCCCGCCTGGGTCCCGCTGCTCGGCGGCTGAGGGCCTATCCGAACGTCACGATCCCGCCCAGCCACAGCGCCCCCAGCGCCGCCGCCAGCGCCAGCCGATACCAGCCGAACGGCTCCAGCCCGTGACGGTTCAGGAACGCCACCAGCCACTTGACCGCCGCCGCCGCCGACAGCGTCGCGACCACAAGACCGACGATGACGCTGGCCAGGCCCAGAGACAGCAGCGTGTCCGGGGTCCCGTTGTCGGCGAAGTCCTTGGCCAGCGTGAAGGCGCAGGCGCCGCCCAGCGTCGGCAGACCCAGCAGGAAGCTGAACTCCGCCGCATCCCGCGGACGCAGGCCGACCACGACGCCGCCGGTGATGGTCATCATGCTGCGGCTGGTCCCGGGCCACATCGCCACCGCCTGCATGACCCCGATGATCAGCGCGCCGCGCCACGTCAACTCGTCGATGGTCAGCCCCGCCGCCGGCGAGGCGCCCGGGGCGTCCCCCCGGTCGCTGAGCCGCCACCGATCCAGCGCGATCATGACCACGCCGCCCAGCGCCAGCGCCGCCAGCACCGGCCCGGGATGAAACAGCTCCCGCTCGATGGTCTCGTTCACGAACGGGCCGAGCACCGCGGCGGGCAGGAACGCCACCAGGATGTTGATGGCCAGGCGCAGCCCCGCCCGGTCGCGCCCGATCAGCCCGCGCAGCATCTGCCCGATGCGCCTGCGGTACAGCCCGAGCACCGCCAGGATCGCCCCGCCCTGAATCACGATGTTGAACGCGTCCACCGCCCGCTTGCTCTCCGGGTCGTCCGCCAGGCCCATCAGCGACGAGGCCAGGATCAGATGCCCGGTCGAACTGACCGGCAGGTACTCGGTCACCCCCTCGACCAGACCCAGGATGACGGCGTGCCAGATCTGCATGGTCGGGAGTCGGAAGTCGGAGTCGTGAGTCGTAGCTCAGTGGTCGAAGCGCGGCAGGCGGAGCGGCGGCCCGGGATCGGCGGATCTCGCGATTCCCGATCCCCGGCCCCCAACTTCTAGCATCGTCGCGATGAGCGCACGCGGGGCCGGCCTGAACATCGTCCGGATCGAGTCTCTCGATGACCCCCGGGTCGAGATCTTCCGCGATCAGCCCGACGCGTGGCTCCGCGCCCGCGCCGAGGGCGGAACCGGCCTCGCCCCGGGCCTGTTCATGGCCGAGGGCGAACTGGTCGTCCGGGCCCTGATCGAGTCGGCCTACGAGGTCGAGTCCGTCCTCATCACGCCGACGCGCCTCGACACGATGCAGGACATCCTCGCCCGGCTGCCGGCGCGAGCCCCGGTCTACCTCGCGGAGCGCGCCGTCGTGGCCGGGATCGTTGGCTTCGATCTGCACCGGGGCGTGCTCGCGGCCGGGCGCCGGGGCCCGGAAGCGCAGCCCGAGGCGCTCATCGCCGGCTGCCGACGGCTGCTGGTCATGGAGGATCTGGCCAACCACGCCAACGTCGGCGGGCTGCTGCGCTCGCTGGCGGCGCTCGGCGGCCCCGCCGCGGGCGCCCTGCTGAGCCCGCGCTGCTGCGATCCGCTGTATCGCAAGGCGCTGCGGGTCTCGATGGGTCACGCGCTGCGGCTGCCGATCGCCCGGCTGGCGCCTTGGCCGCAGGGCCTCGCCAGGTTGCGTGACGCCGGCTGGCGCATCATCGCCCTGACCACCGATGGCGAGCCCCTGGCTCCGGCGTCGCCGCCCGAGCAGGATGCGCCGCCCGTGGCCCTGCTCGTCGGCGCCGAGGGGCCCGGCTTGTCATCTGCGGCCCTGTCGCTGGCCTCTCAGCGGCGAGGCGTCCCGATGGCGCCCGGCGTCGATTCCCTCAACGTCGCGGTTGCGGCGTCGATCGCCATGTGGAGCCTCTGGCCGGATCCTAACAGAGCCTGAAATTGCCGGAACACGCGCCGGGCTCATGCGTCTTACTTCAAGGAGTTACCTGAGTGATGTCGTACGCGACGCCGGGATCCGGTATCCTCTCCTGGATCCCACAGGAAAGGGCGATGCCAATGCGAAGAACATGGATCACTGCCGTCGCGGCGACCCTCGGCGCCGCCACGCCGCTGCTGGCCCAGGATGTCGTGCGCGAGGGCGCCGGGAGCCGGCGCGAGCAGCTCGACAAGATGGAGCTCAAGGACTTTCCCGCCGCCGCATGGGATGCGCTGTCTGACTGGCGCGGCGAGCCGGCCGAATTGACCGCCGGCAACGTGACCCTCCTCGTCACCTTCGCCAGTTGGTATCAGCCCTCCATGACCGGCCTCGTGGTGGCGCAACGTCTGGCCGATGAGCTTGGCGACCAGGGACTGACGGTCGTCGGCGTCCACGATCCGCGCGGGTATGAGGATGTGGCCGCGCAGCTCGAGCGCCGGAAGATCACGATCCCGGTGGCGCTCGACGCCGAGGGCAAGTTCCGCAAGACGCTGATGGCCGATCAGGATCCGGATTTCTACGTGATCGATCGCGCTGGCCGTCTGCGCTACGCCGACATCGCCACCACCAGCGTCGATCGGGCTGTGCGCGAACTGATCGCCGAGTCCCGCAGCGACGCCCAGGACCTGCCGCAGCGTCTGGCCGACGAGCGGGCCGCGGCCGCCGCGGCGGCCCGGCGCACCGGCGCCATTAACACGGATGTCGACTTGGCCGATCTGCCGGAATTCACCATCCCGCAGCTCGGCGAGGAGGCCTACAGCGCCGCCGACTGGCCCGCCCGCTGGAGCGAGTTCGAGGAGCAGGCCCTGCGCAATCGCGGCCGGCGCGACGAGGCCGTCGAAACCATCCTCGCCGTCTCTCCCGACATGACCACCTTCGGCAAGCCGCTGAGCACGAACGGCCGGGCCACCGTCGTCTACTTCTGGCTTCCGGAGGTGATCGCCAGCTACGACCGCGTGCAGCCGCAGATGGACCTGCTGGCCCGCGAGAAGAGTCGGGACGTCGCCGTCATCGGCGTGCTCATGCCGCCGCTGCAGAACGAGCGCCGCCGCGATGAGGACGCCCAGGCCGAGGCCGAGCGGGCCCGGAAGTTCGAGCAGCAGGTGCGCCGGGCCCGGACCGAGCGCCGCTACGACCACACCATCGTCGTGGATCCCGCCGGCTCCATCCTGACCCAGGTGGTCGGCGGTGACGGCGGGGGTGTCCAGCAGTTCCCGCTGCCCATGGTGGCCATTTTCTCGACCGACAACAAGCTGCGCTGGATCGGCACGCCGCACAACTCGCGCTTCGACGCCGCGCTGGAGCGCATCCTCCGCGTCGACCCCGGCGTGCAGATGCGCCGCGATCTCGAGCGAGCCTACATCCGGGAGCGCGGAGGCTGACCCCGCCCGATCCCGACGCGACCGATGCGGCGCCGGCCCACCTGCCAGCCCAGCAGCATGCGCTGTTTCATGTCGTGCTGCACCAGCCGGAGATCCCCAACAACACCGGCAACATCGGCCGGTCGTGCCTGGCCCTCGGCGCCGCCCTGCACCTGATCCGCCCCCTCGGCTTCGAAACCTCGGTCAAGGCGCTGCGCCGGGCCGGGCTCGACTACTGGCCCCGCCTGCGCCCGCGCGAGCACGAAAGCTGGGAGGCCTTCCGCAAGGCCGAGCCGGATCGCCCCCTGTGGCTCCTGACGACCAGGGCCAGCCGGCCCCTGTTCGAGGTCCGGCTCAGGCCCGGCGACGCCCTCGTCTTCGGGCGCGAGACCGCCGGTCTGCCGGAGGACCTGCTCCGCCGCCATCCCGATCGGCTGGTCACGCTCCCGATGATGCCCGCCGAGCGATCGCTCAACCTGGCGACGGCGGTGTGCGCCGCGCTCTGCGAAGGTGTTCGGCAATTGATCGGGTCTGGCGATGTCACGCTGGATGAGCAGGGCCGACTCGTGAACCTACGTAATCTCGGTTAAACACTGCACTTGGGGATCGTCGGGCGTGAACCCGCCAAGCGCTGCGTCCGTATATACAGGTGGCTGGCGGGGCGCCGCCGGCCGCGAGAATCAACGGTCTCTCTTCTCTCCTCCACGTGTACCGCCCCGTCCCCCAGGGCGGTACACTTGTTTTTGGCCCGGAGTCTGCACTCGATGAAGCGTCACGCTCGACGCCTGCTGCACGTGCTCGGCGCCGCCCTGCTGGCGGGCGCGGCCTGCGGCTGCGAGGTCGACCCGCTCTTTCCCGAGGGCGCAGACCGCACGCCGTTCGACCGCTACGACGCCGTCCGCAATCAGGATGAGCCTGCCACCTCGCTCGATATCTTCGGGCGAAAGCAGCCGAACCTGCGTGGACGGCTGTCACGCCGATAGTCCCAGAACCGCAGGTCCGGCTGTACGGCGCACGGGCCCACCGTGGCCCCCGGCGCCGCCACTTTTGCCAAGCCGCACGGCCTCAGAGCCCGATCCAGAAGATAGCGGTTGCATGGCGCGCCTGAATTGCCCCCGGCGTCTGGTGGCACAGCGCTTCATGAGCCGATAGTTCGATTCGCGCACGGATGCGGCGCGAATGCACAGCAGGGACGCAAGCGTGAAGCTCGGTCTGATTCTCCGAACCATTGCACGCCCGGCGATCCGGGCCGGCCGACGCCGGCGCGGCACGGTTGTCTGGAGTGCGTTCGGCGCCTCGATGCTGGCCGGCGGGGCTCTGCTGGCGTCGCTGGATCGCGGGCCGTCGCCCATGGTCGGCGGCCGCGCCCTGGTCCCGATGATGGCCTCCGAAGCGCCGACCTCGATCGAGGCGATCTTCACCGCCCCCGCGTCCCTGGATCGCGACCGCTGGAACGCCATCGTGATCCACCATTCCGGCAAGCCGTACGGCACCCCCTCGAGCATCGCCGCCGAGCACCGCGCCAGGAACCTCGTCGGCCTCGGGTTCCACTTCGTGATCGGCAATGGCCGGGGGATCACCGACGGTGAACTGCACGTCGGCTATCGCTGGCTCGATCAGTTGCCGGGGGCACACGTCTCCGGGCCGCAGCAGGCCGAGTACAACGAGCACTCCATCGGCGTCTGCGTGGTCGGGGACGGGGAGCGGGGCGGCTTCACGGACGCCCAGGTGGACCGGCTGTCCCAACTCGTCGAGGCCCTGATGCGCGAGCTGGAGATCCCGGGCAGCCGGGTCCTGCTGCACAGCGATCTGGCCGAGACCGCCGACCCGGGCCCGTTCTTCCCCGAGGCCCTCCTGCGGGAGCGGCTGGCCGCGGCCGGGCTGGACTAAAGTCCAAAGACGCGAACCGAACCGACGAAGTACCGAACAAGAGGATCGCGGGACCGCTGCGCTGCGCCTCGGGCCGGCCGGACGGCAAGAATCCTCCTCTCCGGACCGATGGAGAGATCGGGGTTGCCGGAATATTGTCCGGGTCGCCTCAGGCGGCTCATCCGGGGTGGTGGTGGGTAAGGGGCCGACGCGACCGTGGACGCGAAGCGGAAGGGTGATCTTGTCGAGGGGTTCCGTGTGCTGGCGGAGCTGGGGCGCGGGGCCGCCTCCATCATCTACCTGGTCCACGACCCGCGGACCAAGCACATCTGGGCGCTCAAGCACGTCCAGAAGGAGAACCCCAAGGACCAGCGCTTCCTCGACCAGGCCGAGGCGGAGTTCCGCGTCGCCTCGGCACTGAATCACCCGGGCATCCGCCGGATCGACCGGCTCATCAAGAAGAAGCGCCAGCTCCTCGCCGTCAAGGAGCTCTACCTGGTCATGGAACTGGTCGACGGCGCCCCTCTCGACCGGCATCCGCCCGAGACCATGGAGCGCGCCGTCGACATCTTCCATCAGGTGGGCGTGGCGCTCGGCCACATGCACGGCAGGGGCTTCGTCCACGCCGACATGAAGCCCAACAACGTTGTCGTCTCCGAGGCCGGCGTCGCCAAGATCATCGACCTCGGCCAGTCGTGCAAGATCGGCACCGTCAAGCCGCGCATCCAGGGCACGCCTGACTACATCGCCCCCGAGCAGGTGCACCGCCGCCCCATCACCGAGCAGACCGATGTCTACAACCTCGGCGCCACCATGTACTGGGTCCTCACGCGCACCCACATCCCCACGGCGCTGCCCAAGGGCGACTCGCTGGTCGGTTCCCTCGACGACAACCTGATCGAGCGCCCGCGCCCGCCGGTGGAACTCAATCCGCGGATCCACCCGCGACTCAACGAACTCATCATGCGCTGCGTCGAGGTCAACCCGGACAGCCGGCCCAGGATGGCCGAGGTCGTCGACCGCCTCAACCTCATCCACGGCATCCTCCGGGCCGAGGCCGAGCGCGGCGGCGCATCCACTGAGCCCGATCCGGCAACTTCCTCCAAGCAGTGAGGCCGGCGCCGATGGATGTCCATGCGCTGGAGTCAGTCGATCTGAGCTGCGCAGACGATGTGATCGCCGCCCTGCGCCGCGGCGCGGGCGCCAACGCGGCCGCCGCATGCCGCAGCCATTCGGTCGATCGCATCAGCGGGCCCGGCCGGCTCATCGCCACCGGCGATCTGCACGACAACCCCGCCCACATGGCCCGTCTGATCGAGGCCGCGGGGCTCGATGTCGATCCCGCCGGCCCCCGCGCCGCCGACGCCGCCCACCTGACGCTCCACGAGATCATCCATCCCGACAATCTCCTCGGAGGCATGGACTTCAGCTACCGCGCCCTCGTGCGGGCCGCCGCGCTGAAGGCCGCCTTCCCCGAGAAGGTCCACATGCTGCTGGCCAATCACGAACTGGCCCAGATCCGCGGCAGCGGCATCGTCAAGGACGGCGTCCGCGTCGTCGAGGCCTTCAACGCCGGCGTCGAGCACATCTTCGGCGACGACGCCGAGGCCGTGACCGCCGCCATCGACGCCTTCATCGCCTCCATGCCCCTCGCCCTCATCTGCGACTCGGCCCGCGGCCGCATCCTCTGCAGCCACAGCCTCCCGAGCCCCCCGATGATGAAGCGGTTCGACGCCACCATCCTCTCCCGCCCCATCACCGAGGACGACCTCCGCCCCCTCACCGGCTCGGCCTACATGATGGTCTGGGGCCGCGGCTACGACGCCGAACTCCTCGAAGACCTGGTCGAGCGCTGGGGCGTCACCATGTTCATACTCGGCCACGAGTGGGTCGAGGCCGGCATCCGGTTCGTCCCCCCCTGCGCCGTCGTGCTCAACAGCGACCACGCCCGCGGCGTCTATCTCCCCATCGACCTCGACGCCCCGCCGACGCCCGCCCAGGCCCCCCGCCTCGCCGTCCCGCTTCGCCCCGCAGACGCGGGTTGACACCGGCCCCGTCCTGCGTCATACTGAGCAGAGTTCATCAGGCGGAAAGGGCCATGTGGAGGGCCATCTCAGGCCCTGGCCCGGCCGAGTGTTCGATCGCGATTCGTCGCGCCCACCCCCGGGAAGGCCTTGGGGGACGGGTGGTCGTGATCCGGACTGGCGTCAGGCAGAGGGGCGGCGTCACCTCGGGAGCGGGCGCGTCTCGATGAACGCAAGGGGAGAGGGGAGGCGGCCGCTCCGGCCCGCCGCCGCGCGAGCGAGGGGGACCCTCGCCGCGGCCAGCGCTTCGGCGCCGCGGGTCGGATGGCCCGTCCCGAAACGCCTCCCGGCTTCTCGACGGAAGCCGGGAGGTTTTCCTTTTGCCCGCCGGCAACCGGCCGCCCTCAGGCGCGGTAGTGTGGGAGCGATGCCACCTGCGCCCCAGCCCGCCTGCCCGCGCTGCGGCTACGACCAGAGCGGCGTCGCCGCCGCGTGGCGCGAGCAGTGCCCGCTCGACGGCGTGTGCAGCGAGTGCGGCCTGACCTTCCACTGGGCCGATGTGCTCAACCCGGCCCTGACGACGCCTGCGTGGTCGTTTGAGCACACCGCATCGCGGCTTCTGCGCCGCCTGTTCGCCACCGCCTTGCGTGCGCTGGCGCCGTGGCGCTTCTGGCGCCGGATCCGGCTCGAGCATCCGATCAGGGTCCGGCGCCTGGCGATCGTCGTCATCGCGTGCGCCGCGTTCGTGCACCTGCTCTACGGCGCCGTGCAGGGCTGGCTGGTCTACAACGCGAGCCTCACGGTGCAGATGTGGGCCGGCGCCGGGGCGCCGGCGGCCCGGCGCGCCCCGTGGCAGGAGGCCGTCGGCGCGATGATCTGGCCCTACGCCGACATCGTCGTCGGGACCGGATGGCGTGGCGCGATGGTCAGGAGCTTTGTCCGCGCGACCGATCTGGTCGTCGTGCTGATCCTCGTCGCCACCGCCCTGGCGCTGCTGCTCCTGCCCGAGTCGTTCCGCCGGGCGCGCATCCGCAGGATGCACGTCCTGCGCGGCGGCGCCATGAGCTTCGTCATCATCGCGCCGCTGGCGGCGGCCTGGGTCGGTGGCCTCTGGCTCATCAGCGTGACGGCCCAGCGCGGCGTCGTGATGATCTCGGGCGCACATCTCCAGGCCGCCCTGGCGCTCGCTGCCGTCGCCTGGCTCTGGACCTACTGGCGGATGTTCGTCGTGCGGTACCTTCGCCTCCAGCACGGCGGCCTCGTCGCCACCAGCATGCTCGCGATCGGCATTCTCAGTGTCTCCACCGCGATCGTGCTCGTGGGCGGCGAGCGCGCGTGGATGTGGCTCGAAGAATTCGTGCGGTGGCTGGCGCGCGGCTACTGAGCGCCGTGCTCCTCGGCCGTCCGGGCGAACATGATGTGATCGCGCCACGCGCCGCCGATGTGCAGGTACCGCAGCGCCAGTCCCTCGCGCCGCATCCCGAGCTTCTCGGCGACGCGCAGGCTCGCGATGTTCTCCGGGATGATGTTCGCCTGCACGCGGTGCAGGCCGAGCCCCTCCGGCTCGGGCGCGAAGGCGATGTCGAGCATCTTCGCCATCGCCTCGGTGCACAGGCCGCGTCCGAGGCAGTCGGCGCTGATGCGCCACCCGGCGTAGCAGCTTCGGAAAGGCCCGCGGAAGATCTGCCCGAAGGCAAACAGCCCGGCGAGAGCGCCGCCCTCGAGCAGGAAGCCGGCCCGGCGGAAGCCGGCCCCGCTGGCGCACTCCGCCGCGGCCCGCTGGAGCTGCTCATCGAAGATCGCGCCGGGGTCGCGCCCCGCCTCGCCGGTTGCGCTCCACGGCGCGAAGTGATCGCGGCTGATCGTGAACACGCGGATGAACTCGTCGCGGTCCTGCTCGCCGAGCGGGCGGAGCGTCAGGCGCGCGGTCTGCACGATGTGCGGCGGCACAGGGCAAGGTAGGGCGCCTGGCGCCAAGGCGCGCTACCGGCCCAGGGTCCACAGGTCGTGCAGCTTCCACTCGGCGCCGGTCTGCAGGCGGGTGCGCCCCTCCGGCTGGCGCTGGAAGCCGAGCCGCTCCACCAGCCGGATCGCCGCTTCGTTGTCGCGCTGGATGTAGCCCCGGATGAGATGCAGCCCGAGGCCGTCGGGCAGGTCGTCCATTGCGTGCTGCGTGATCAGGCGCAGGGCCCGCGTGGCCACGCCCCGCCCCCCTTCGCCCGCGCCGACCCAGCAGCTCGCGTCTGCCGTCCAGTCCAGGCCGCGGCTGATGCTCACCAGGTTGAAGGCCCCGACGATGCGACCGTCGGCCCAGGCCATCCGGCGCCGGGCCGTTCCGGTCCGCTCGCCGTCCTGGGTCAGGCGAAGCTGGCGCGCAAACAACTGCTCGTCGGTCTCGCCGGGCATGTGCAGCGGGCTGAACAGGGCCAGGCGCTCGCGGCTGCGCCTGATCACGTCGAGGAAGGCGTCCCGGTCGGCCGCTTCCAGCGGGCGCAGGGTCAGGGTCGCGGGCGGCTCCACGCGCACCGGACGAGCCGGCGCCATCTCCGGCAGCGCGCCGGCCGAAGTTCTGGCGCAGGCAGTCGATTGCCGGACATCGTTGGTCTGACGCATGGCGTCTCCCCGGGGGTCGTCTAGAGTGCCCCGTGAGCGCGGCGGTAGTTCCTGCGATCGCTGGGGTTGTGGCGCTTATCGGCGCGGCGGCTGCCCTTGCGCTACTCATTCGCTGGGGGCGGATCCCGGGCGGGGCGCCGGCCGCGGCGATCGCCGGGGGGATCCTCGCGGGGGTTCTCCTGGGCCCGTCGGTGGCGTGGCGGGCCGCGCCGGATCTCTCCTGGCGATATCTGAGAGGCAATCCCGAGGCGCAGCAGGCCCTGGCGATGGCGCGCCAGGAGGCCCGCACCGAGCTGCTGGCGATGGAGGCCGCTGGCGCCGACGCGCTGGCCATCGAAGCGCGAGCGCAAGAGCTGCGCGAGGCGCGGGCGCCGGCCGAGCGCTGCGCCGTCGAGGCCCGGCGCGTCGAACTGGATGCGCGCGCGTGGCTGGGGCTGCTGGCCCTGAGCGTTGCACTGGCCCTCGCCGGCTGGGGGCGGACGCAGCGGACCGGCTTTGCCCGGCTGGCCTGGCCGGATCGCAGCGGGCCGGACTCGTGGACGCTGGCGCTGCCGGGGGCGTCGATGTCGGTGCTGGCGGGGCTGGTGGCCGCGGCGATGCTGCGCTGGGGCGTGGGTCTTGAGATGGGGGCCGCGGTCGCGGTGGGCGGGGCGTTCGGGGCCGGGGCGGCGCTGGGGCCGCTGCCGCTGCGGCGCGGGCTGGCCGTCGAGGGCGCGGCTGACCGGCTGGGGATCGTGTGTCTGCTGGTTTCGGCCGGGCTGATGATCGGGGGGGCGTGGGTGGCGGGCGCACGTCCTTGGGCCATTGCGCTGCCGGCGGGGGCGCTCGTACTGGGGTGGATCGCCGGCTGGCTTGCGCGCCCGACTTCGCGCGTGCGCTTCATCGCGCGCGAGGCGCTGCTGGTGGTGGGGGCGCCGGGCGCGGTGGCGCTGGCGGCGGGGCAGATCGAGCTTGCTGAACTGACCGGGTCGTGGCGCTCCATCGGATCTGTCGTGGCGCTGGCGCTGCTCGCCGGCGGGGGGCAACTGCTGGGGGCGTGGCTCGGCATGATCGGCGTGCGGGCCCACGGCCGGCCGATGGGTGTGGCGCTGGAAGCGCTGTGCGCCGGCTTCGGCCTGATGCAGGCGTGCGCCGGGCTCGCGCTGATCGCCCTCGGCGTGATCGACCCGCAGTCGACCCCGGGCGCTGTGAGCCTCGCGGCGCTGCTCTTGAGCGGGCTGATGATCGAGATGACGGCGCCGGCGACGCTTGCGACGTGGCGCGGGGTAGAGAAGATCGTGGAGGAGTTCGGGGAGGAGTGAGGGGCAGGGATCAGCGATCTGCCATCAGGGATCAGGGGGCGGGTCTCATGGAGCCCCCGAGCGCGAGCTCGGGCGGGTGTGTTGGCGATGCGCAGCGAGAGCGCCCCGACAACGGCCGAGAACGTCGTAATCAGCCGGGCTTCGCCCGAGGTCCCAGTGCGGCAGGATTCCATCCTGCCGCCGACGAGCGCCCGACCCCAGCGCCAATCACACCGACCACCCCCTCCATCAAGTCCACCAATTCCATCGAGTCCATCAAGTCCATCAAGTCCGTCCCCGATGCGCCGCCCCCTCCCCGGCAGGATGCAATCCTGCCCCACCCCCCAGCGCGCGCCGCCACCGCAACAAACGGATCCCCCCGCGGCCTCCTTCACCGCGCCGGCGCCCTCCCGCGCGCGCCATGACCTGGGTACCCCCCCACTCCGAGGGGGGCTTGCCCTCCTACCACGCCTCCTTGCTCCCTCTCTCAACAACACATCAACCGCGCCCTCGCGCGCGGCGCTGTCCATGCGCCCACCCTTGCTCAGGGCTTCAGCTCCTCACGCAGATCCGGGCTTCGACTTCGCAGGGCCGGTAGCCTCGGTAGGCCCCCCACGGAGTGGGGGGGTACCCAAAGCCGAGTGCGGAGTCCCCTCACTCCACCGTCACGCTCTTGGCGAGGTTGCGGGGCTTGTCGACATCGTGGCCGCGGAGGACGGCGGCGTGGTAGGCCATGAGCTGGAGGGGCACGACCGCCAGCATCGGGCTGAGGCATTCGGGGCAGTCGGGGATGTAGAGGGTGTCGTCGGCGTGGCGGGTGATCTCGGTGTCGCCCTCGGTGGCGACGGCGATGATGCGCCCGCCGCGGCTCTTGACCTCGGCGATGTTGCCCATGACCTTGTCGTACTGGGCGCCGCGGGTGGCGATGAAGACGCAGGGCATGCCATCGTCGATCAGCGCGATGGGCCCGTGCTTCATCTCGGCGGCGGGCATGCCCTCG
>JBICIE010000315.1:0-19684 GCA_043101635.1 Phycisphaerales bacterium JB039
ACCATGACGGGCAGCAGCCCGGCCAGCAGGCCAAGCTGCACACGCCCCGCATCCAGCGCCGCCTCGCCGAGGACGAGACGGGGCGAGTCGGTCGCGACGATCACGCGGTTTCCGATGGCCCACAGCACGATCACCATCGCCACGACGGCCACCGCCGAGGCGCGGATGGCCTGCAGGTATTCGCCCCAGATGGAGCGATCGCGGCGCGGCTTGTACATGCCGCTGAGCCACATCGCGTAGAGCGTGATCGGAACCGCAAACAGCAGCAGCGGCTCCTTGAAGTAGCTTTCCCAGCTCTCGGGCCAGAACCGGTATCCGGGCCCGAGGGGGATCAGGAGCTTGCGCCCGAGCCACGCCAGCAGCGCCGCGCCGGCGACGACCAGGCCGTCGGAGATCGCGAGCAGGAAGACGAAGAGTTGGTGTCGCTGTTTGACCAATGGGCGGCCTCGTCCCGGATCCACCTACTCTGCCACGCGCCCGCCGCGCTGTCAAACCGACATCACGCGGTCCAGTGCGGCCCGGTTCGCACCGCTCCGGTTGCTTCACCGGCGGCGCGCCGCGCCTGGCGCTGCTCTTCGGTCAGCTTGCCGGGATCGGGGGGCACGATCCGCACGGTCGCGTGCAGGTCGCCCGCCTTGCCGGCCGCGTCCCGGAGCCCCTTGCCCCGCAGACGCAGGCGCCGTCCCCCGGCCACACCCGGTGGCACCGTGAGTTCCACCGGTCCTTCCAGTGTAGGGACCCGGACCCGGGCGCCGAGCGTGGCCTCGGCGATCGTCAGGGGCAGGTCCAGGCTCAGATCCAGGGTCCACTCGCCATCGGGCCCCCGCTCACGCCGGAACACGGGGTGCCCCCCGACGCGCACCCGCAGCAGCAGATCGCGGTCTCCGACCGCGCTGCGGATTCGCAGGCGGGCGCCGTCGGCCACCGCCCGTGGGATGGTCACATCGATGGTCCGCTCCTGCCCGCCGGCGCTGAGGCGGAGCGTCTCGCGGCCCCGGGAGGCAGCGGTCTCAAAGGTGACCGTGATCTCATGCTCCAGCGGCGGCGGGGCGCCCTGGCCGCGACGTCTGGGGCCGGCGGCCGCCCGGCGCGATGCGCCGCGGGCCTGGTCGCCGAAGAAGGCGTCGAACATGGAGCCGAGGTCGTCGGGATCGAACCCGAAATCGCCGGTGTCGCCGCCGACGCTCGACCACGAGTAGTGGGCGCGACCCGGCGACTCGGGCCCGCCGCCGGCCGCGGCGCCGGCGCGGCCCCACTTGTCGTAACGCTGGCGTTTGGCCGGGTCCGAGAGGACCTCGTAGGCCTCCTGGACCTGGGCGAACTTGGCCGCGGCGTCGGCGTCCTTGCTCACATCGGGGTGATACCGCCGGGCCAGCTTGCGGTAGGCGGCCCGGATCTCCTCTGCGGTCGCCTTGCGCGAGACCCCAAGGGTCTCGTAGTAGTCACGATCGCTCATTGGCCACCGCGCGGGCCGGGATCACCCGCCTCCATCATTGCCGCTGCCGCCACCGGCGTTGCCGCCGCCCTGATTGCCGGCCGGCTGATCGGGGGTCGGCGCCGGCTCGGTCGGCGGCTCGATCTTGAGCATCTCGACATCGAAGATCAGCGTCGAGTTGGGGGGGATGGAGCGCATCGGGCGATCGGCGTAGCCCAGTTCGGGCGGGATGATCAGCTTTCGCCGGGCCCCGGGGGCCATGTCGGCGATGGCCCGGCTCCAGCCCTCGATGAACTGGCCGGGGTAGACGAACCGGTAGGCCACGCCGCGCAGGTGCGACGAGTCGAACATTTGGCCGCTGAGCAGCCAGCCGGAGTAGTGGACGTACACGTTGGCGCCTTCGGTGGGCGTCTCGGCGTCCTCGGGCACGCTGGTCATGAAGATCTGCACCAGACCGTCGTCGTCGCGCTGCACGGTGACATCGGTCTGGAGAGGCTCCCACTCGATCCCGCTGGCGTCGCTGGTCACGCCGGCGCCGGCCACGACCGAGCCGTCGGCGCCGTAGAACGTGTCCTTGGTGACGATGCGATCGGGGCTGATCTGGAGGGAAGAGGTCATCTCGACGGCGTCGTACTCACGCGTCGGATACGGGCAGGGCGAGGCGCCGGCACAGCCCGTCGCCGCGGCGTCCATGTTCAGGTCCATGGTGGCGATGGTCGCGTCGGCGCTGATCTGATCGCCGGGGATCAGGTCCGGCGCCGCCCACATGCCAATCAGATGCTCCCACTGGCGGTTCTCGTGCGAGCGGAATTCGAGCGTGCGCAGCCGGAGCTGATCGCCGAAGCGGTAGACCTTGAACAGCGACTGGCGCGTGGCGGTCCAGGGGTCGCCCTCGCGTGCCGACTCGACGTAGATCACATGGCCGAGCGTCGGGGATGTGAAGGGAGCGAGATGCACGACGAGATGGTCATCGCCCTCGGCGATCGGGCTGCTGGTGCGCCAGGACCCTGTGAGCATGTCGACCAGGCGCTGGGCCTCGGCGTCCAGAGGCTCGATCTCGACCGGCGCGGGCGCCTCGGCCTGCGCCTCGTTGGCCTGGAGCGTCTCGTTCTGGGCGAACGCCGCGCCGGAGGCCAGCAGCGGCAGGAGCGTCAGAAGGGGCCATTTCATCTCAAAGTCTCTCCGCATAGCAAAGGAGTCGAAGTCAGGACTGCTTCACGAGTATAGAGGCGCTATCCGGGCTGTCCCGTCGCCTCGGAGGAACGCCTCAGGCCAGGTCCGGGAACATCCGCTTGACCACCCCCACCAGCTCCTCGACGTGGCTGGCGGACTCGTCGAAGAGCTTCTGCTCCTCGGCAGTCAGCTTGAACTCAACGATTTTCTCGACGCCGCCGGCGCCGAGCAGGGCCGGGACCCCGACGAACAGGCCCTTGTGACCGAAGTGGCCATCGAGGTATGCCGCCGAGGGGATGATCCGCTTCTTGTCCTTGACGATGGCCTCGACCATCTGGATCGTGCCGCTGGCGGGGGCGTACCAGGCGCTGGTGCCCATGAGCTTGACGATCTCACCGCCGCCGACCTTGGCCCGCTGCACGCAGGCTTCGATCTTGTCGGCAGGGAGCAGGTCGCTGACGGGGATGCCGTGCACGCTGGTGAGGCGCGGCAGGGGGACCATGTCGTCGCCGTGGCCGCCCAGCAGCAGGGCCTGGACATCTTCGACCGAGCAGCCGATCTCCCAGGCGATGAAGGTGCTGAAGCGGGCGACATCGAGCGCGCCCGCCTGGCCCATGATGCGGCTGGTCGGGAAGCCCGTGGCCTTCCACGCCGTGTAGACCATGGCGTCCAGCGGGTTGCTGACCACGATCACGATCGAATCCGGCGCGTACTCGCGGATGTTCTCGCTGACGCTGCGGACGATCTTGACGGTGGTCTCGATGAGGTCGTCGCGGCTCATGCCCGGCTTGCGGGGCAGGCCGGCGGTGACGACCACGACATCGGAGCCAGCGATGTCCTTGTAGTCGCTGGTGCCGAGCACCATGGCGTCGAAGCGTTCGATGGGCGCGCAGCAGGCGAGGTCGATGGCCTTGCCCTGCGCGGTTCCGACGCGGTCGGGAATGTCCAGCAGGACAATATCGCCAAGTTCTCTGGCGACCGCAAAGTGTGCGCAGGTGGCGCCCACGTTACCGGCGCCGATGATGCTGATCTTCGCTCGCTTCGTGCTCATCGCGATCGTCCTCCACCGTTGTCCGCCACGACGTGGGGCGGGCCGGAACAGTAGGCGACCGCGGATCGATGGAGGCTTTTTTTGAGCACTCCTGGCCCGCCTCTTTGCGATACAATGACGGGTCTGGCGGCCGAGCGCCGCCGGGATCGAGGGCGTCATGCTCTACCCGCAGAACCGCCTGCTCGCAGCGAGCCTGTTCGCATGTCTCGGGGCGGCCGCCGCAGGCCGGCAACCGCAGCTCATCGAGGTCGGGCTCCTGCCGCGGGGCACGTGGAGCGTGGGATCCGCGATCAGCGCCGACGGGACCGCCGCGGCGGGGTACTGCCGCGTCCCGAGCGGCATCCGCGCCTTCCACTGGGCCATCGGCGGCCCGATGGTGGACCTCGGCGTGGCCAGCATGTGGGACACCGAGGTGTACGCCGGCGCGATCAGCGCCGATGGCACGGCGGTGGTCGGCCATACCCACAGCTTCCTCGTCACCGGCAGCCACGCATTCCGGTGGACCGCCGCAGAGGGCATGCGCGACCTCGGTTACCTGCCCGGCGGCGAGTGGGCGTGGGCCAATGACTGCAGCGCTGATGGCGCAATCGTGGTCGGCGGCTGCGAAACGCCCGATGGCGATCGGGCGTTCCGGTGGACAGCCAGCGGCGGCCTGGAGAGCCTTGGCACGCTGCCCGGCGGCGCCAGTTCGTCCGCGGCGGCCGTGACGCCTGACGGCATGGTCATCACAGGACTGAGCGACTCGGCGGACGGGTTCCAGGTGTTCCGCTGGACTGCGCCCGCCGGCATGGAAGGGCTCGGCAGGTTGCCCGGCGAAGTCATGGCCGCGGGCAGCGACATCAGCGCCACCGGTGAGGTCATCGTCGGCACGAGCGGAGACTTCGGCGGTCCAAGCCGGGCGATCGTGTGGACGCGGGACGAGGGTCTGCGTGAACTCGGCATTCTGCCGGGCTATTCGAGATCCCAGGCGCGAGCCATCAGCGGGGACGGGCGGATCATCGCGGGCTTCAGCGCACGGGGCGACTTCCATACGGGGACCATGTGGCTGCCGCTGCTCGGCATGGTGGACGCCAACGAATACCTGGCATCGGCCGGCGTCGACCGCACGTAGGGGGCATCGGTGATTTGTCGTTCGACGGTTCGGCGCTGATCGGCTTCGGGACGTACCTCGGCGAAGACCGCTCGTTCGTGATCGTCGGGCTGCCGACGGGCGCATGCCGGCCGGATCTCGATGGCGATGGCGAATTGACGCTGTTCGACTTCCTGGCGTTCCAGAACCTCTTCGCCGAAGGCGACCTGCGCGCGGATTTCGATGGCGACGGCGTGTTGACGCTCTTCGACTTCCTCGCCTTTCAGACGGCCTTCGGCGAGGGCTGCCCGTAGCGGCGCGCTTGCGCGGATCAGGGCTCGGGATCGGACGGCTCCTGCGCCGGCTTCTGCTGCGCATCGGGCGCCGGCGCCCCCGCGACCGTCAGGCGCACCGGGTGGCCGAACCACGGGTGGCTGCCATCCGGCGCCGGCCGACCGTACTTGTCCTCCAGCACCGCCGCGACATCCGCCATCGAGCCATCGGCGGCGACCCAGCCGTGGTCGATATCCGGGAAGTCCACCACACAGTTGGCGCACTTCTTGTCGCTGCGGAACCGGATCGGGCACCAGAAGCTCTCGACATTCCGCAGCATCTCGGAGCCCAGCGACCATACGCCGGTCATCCAGTCGCAGTACAGGCACCAGATGCGGTCGTGGCCGACGAGGCCATCGAACTTGTGGCGCGAGCAGTTGACCCACTCGGCGGCGTCGTACTTCGGCAGGCGCACCAGCCACGTCAGCGGCGGATAGACCGTGTACTGCGCCATGCGGATCAGCCAGAACAGCGGCACGGCGCCGGCGGTGATCCACACGGCCGTGAAGTTGCGCACCGGCCCCACCTTCCGGTTCAGCGTGGTGACGATCCGGGGTCCCCGCCGGGCCTCAGGCTGCGCAAGCTCGTGGGCGATGGTCCACAGCGTCACGCCCACCACCTGCCCGATGACGCCGGCGACCAGGCCCAGCGCCGCGCCGCGCCAGAACCCGCCGCCAAGCTGCATGTTGCCCCCGACCGCCGCGCCGACGATCATCGGCGCCGCCGTGAAGTAGGTGATCAGCAGGTCCAGCAGCGGCGCCCGGGCGCACGCGTCGGTGATGCGCCGGCCGGCCCGGCCCATTCGCCCCAGAAGATGGAGCACGCCGGCGCCGAGCAAGAGCGCCGCGACCGTGATCCCCGCGATGATCAGGAGAACGAGCATGGCGCCATCCTATCTGGCGCCGGCGTCCTGCATCGCCGCGCTGTCCAGCCACGATGCGATGGACTCGGCGTAGGCGGGCAGCCGCCAGAACAGCAGTGAATGGCCGAGCCAGAAGGTCCACCGTTCCGGGCGGCCCAGGCGCTCATAGAGGATCCGCCCGGCGCTGGCGGGCACGACCTGGTCCAGGGCGGCGTGCAGCATCAGCGTGGGCGTGCCGGCCAGCGCGGGGGCGGTGTGATAGGGGTCAAGCGTCGACGCTTCGAGGTACTTGCTGGAAAGCTCATCAAGCTCCTCACGCCGCAGCTCGCGCGGCTGAAACCCGTCCTCCACCGGATCGAGCGCGCCGAAGCCGACGCCGGCGTTGGTCAGCCCGTTGGTCTGGCTGATGCGGAGGATGTCCACGCCGCCGCCGACCAACGCCACCGCGCGGACCCGCTCGCCGAGGCCGGCGGCGATGGTCGGCCCGCAGATCGCTCCGGCGCTGAAGCCGGCCACGCAGACGCGATCGGTCGGAACGTCCGGAGAAGCCTTCTCCAGGTACGACAGCGCCGCCTCGATCGCGTAGGTCCATTCTGCGAGGCGCTGGTCGAAGCGCTCGGCGAAGTCGGCCCCGGCGTGGCTCCAGTCGCGGTCGGTCCGCAGCATGGTCAGTTGCCCCGACCATGCCATCCACGGGAAGTCCGATTCGATCACCGCCCAGCCGCGCCGGCGCATGGCTTCGATGACCGGCCGCTCGTAGCGGTCGCCCCCGAGGCTGTGCAGCCAGACAACGTAGCCGCGCGCCGGGCTCGTCAGCGGCGGCAGAATATCGAGTTCGAGGCCCAACAGCGGGTCGTTGCGCGCCATCTCCGCGGCGCGCGCCAGACTCACCGGGCCGGCGGTCCCGGCCTCGCGCCGGCGTCCGTACCGGACCATCTGCTCCAGCGTCCAGGAGGAGATGAAGCGCAGCGTCTGACGCTCGAGACCGGCCGGCTGGTCCACCGGCTCGACCTCACGGATCACGCCGCGCCCGTGCGGGGCGGCTCCGACGATGCGGACGGTGACTTCCATCGTCCCCTGGACCGGAGCGCCTTCGATCATCACCACGCTTCTTCGGATCGCCGTCGCGATGCGCTCCCGGTCGTCGACCAGCGGCGCGACCAGGTCCGGGTCCCGGGCGGGCCACGCCGCCTCCGAGACCTGCTCGACAGCGGCGCCCCGGGCGGCGTCCGGCGCTGTCCGCACTGCGCAGCCAGCGAGGGCCGCGGCCAGCGCCAGCGTCAGGCAGAGCGTTCGAAGCACGCTTCCTCCATCCCGCCGATCTCGCGTCGGCAACCAATGAAACTGTACCGCGATCGGCCCGGCCGCCGGCTCATCAGGGGTCACGGCGCCGCGGCCGGCCCCGGCGCATCGTCGTCGAGTGTTTCGGTGAAGACCAGCGGGATATCCGGCGCGGGCGCCGGGCGGCGAGCCGGCAGGCTGACCGGCTGCAGGGCGCCATCGACGATGGCCCAGACGAGCAGCGGCTGGCCCGGCGCGACGCCCGCGGCGACGGGGGCGACCAGATCGCGGACGGGCGCCCCGCGCCCGAAATCGAACTGGCGGTATACCTGACGCGGCCCGGCGCGGGGCTCTGGCGGCCAATCGGACCCGAGGAACTCGGCGACGGCCTGGACCCATTCGGGCCGGATGCTCCCGGCCCGCGGCGAGGCAAGAAACGCCGCCGGGGCTCCGGCGGGAATGACGACGCCCGGCGCCGGGGTCAGCAGGCTGCCGGCGAAGCCGCTGTCCAGCAGCGCGCCGGCCAGTTCGGCGGGCTGGTCGGCGGCCAGCGGCTGCGTCAGGATCCACTCCAGACCCCACGCCGCAGCGCCGGCGAGGGCTGCCCGGGCATCCTCGATGATCTCCACCAGCCGCCGGTCCAGCGGCTCGGCGCCCCAGGCCGCGTGCAGTTCGCGGGCGTGCCGCTGGATGAGAGCTTCGGCCCGATCGATCGCCAGGGCTCGCTCATCCGCGTCGAGGCGCCCGATGTCGCCCAGCGCGTGCGTGACCGCCTGCAGCCCGATCTGGGGCGCGATCGACTGCTTCCACCGCGAGCCCTCCGCAGTCGGGGGCCGCGCGACGGCGCTGCGCGCCAGGCTCGTCCAGTGCGCCAGCAGTGACGCCCATGTCAGGGCTGCGTCATCGGTCTGATCGGCCATCACCGATGGTACGGCGGGCTCGCTGCGGCCCCGCAGCGACTGGTACACTGCGGCCATGGAGATCGATGTCGCCTCGCTGGATGTCGCAAGCAGGTACAAGCTGCTGATCGGGTGCGTGACGCCGCGCCCGATCGCCTTCGTGAGCACGGTGTCGCCGGAGGGTCGGCCGAACCTGGCGCCGTTCTCGTTCTTTACGGCAGTGGGGTCGAACCCGATGACGCTGCTGTTCTGCCCGGCGAACAAGCCGGATGGAAGCGACAAGGACACGCTGCGCAATGCCGCACTGCGGGAGGAGGGCGGGACAGGCGAGTTCGTGGTGAACATCGCGAGCGAGCGTTATGCGAAGCGGGTGGCGGCGGCGGCGGAGCCACTGGCGTACGGCGAGAGCGAGTTCGAGCTTGCGGGGCTGACGATGGCGCCGAGCATGAAAGTACGCCCGGCGCGGATGGCGGAGAGTCCGGTGGCTTTCGAGTGCGAGACCACACGGATCGTCCGCACCAACCCGGGCCAGCCGGGGGGCGGCAACATCGTCATGGGGCGCGTGGTGCACGTGTTCGCCGCCGAGGGCGTGCTGAACGAGCGGTTCCACGCGGACCCGGCTGTCCTGCAGACGATCGGGCGCATGGGCGGGCTGCAGTACTGCACCACGCGGGACCGATTCGAGATGCCGATGGGGCGGGCCGCGCTGAATGAGGAATGAGGAAGGACGGATGATTGAAGGATAAGCAGGAAAAAGATCGGGCGCCCGAGATTGATCGGGCGCCCGCGTGTTTACGCATCCTTCATCGTTCCGGCTTCATCATTCAACTGCATCCCATGCTGTTGCCGCAGTTCAGGCACTTGTAGCAGGTGCCGCTGCGGACGGTGATGGCGCCGCAGTTGTCGCAGGGGGGGGCGTCGCCGGCGCTGGCCAGGGCGACCGAGAGCGTGTCGCTGCGGACCATCGTGCTGGTGGCCTCGAACTGGACGCGCGGCCGGGGCCGGGCGGCGCCCTGGGCCGCTCCCGAGGTGGCCGCCTGAGACTCGGCGTCCTCATCCACGTGCCCGTCATGACCGGCAACATCCAGGCGGGGCCGGCGCAGGCGGTCCGCGCCGGGCGCCTCACGCGTCTCGCCAGCGCCGTTGGAGCGGCGCGGGGCGTTCTGCTCGCGGAACCCCTCGACGAACTCCATGCCCATGAACCGGAAGATGTAATCCACCAGGCTCTTGGCGAAGGGGATGTCGCGGTTGGTGGTCATGCCCGCCGGCTCGAACCGCTGGTGGGCGAACTTGTTGACAAGGCTCTCGACGGGCACGCCGTACTGCAGCGCCACCGAGACGGCCGTGCCCAGCGAATCCATCAGGCCACCGATGGTCGAGCCTTCCTTGGCCATGGTGATGAAGAGCTCACCGGGACGACCGTCGTCGTAGAGACCGACGGTGAGATACCCCTCGTGGCCGGCGACGTTGAACTTGTGCGTGATGGAGCGGCGCGTGTCCGGCAGGCGCCGGCGCATCGGACGGTGGACGATGCGGATCTCGGCCTCGCGGACCGCCTGCTGGTCACCACGAGCAGCCGCAGCGCCAAGGGCCGCCGTCTGCGTCGAGACCTCGTCGTGCAGATCGGACTCCCCCGCCTCGTCCACCTCCTGCTCGAGGTCGACCTCCTCAGCGCTGGTGTCGGACTTGTTGCTCAGCGGCTGGCTGAGCTTGCAGCCGTCGCGATAGAGGGCGTTGGCCTTGAGGCCGAGTTCCCAGCTCAGGCGGTAGCAGTCCTTGATGTCATCGACGCTGGCGCTGTTGGGCAGATTGATGGTCTTGCTGATGGCGCCGCTGATGAACGGCTGGGCGGCGGCCATCATGCGGATGTGGCCCTCGGGGGCAATGTAGCGGACGCCCTTCTTGCCGCAGGTGTTGGCGCAGTCGAAGACCGGCAGATGCTCATCGCGCAGGTGCGGGGCGCCCTCGATGGTCTGCGTGCCGCAGATGGCTTCGTTGAGCGCCTCGATCTGGGAACTGGTGAGGCCGAGTCTGCGCAGCAGGTTGAAGGATGTGTCGGCCTTGGCCTGGGCGGGATCGATCTCCAGGCGCTTGAGCGTCTCATCCCCGAGGGCCCAGGCGCTGAAGGCGAAGCCGAGTTCAAACACGCCCGGCAGCGCATCGGTGATGCGGTCGATGTCCACGTCGCGCATGCCGCGCCCGCGCAGCCACTGGGCGAGGGTCTCGCCGGGCTGGGCGCCGGCGACGCCGGCGGGAAGCTCGACCTCCAGATGCAGGGCGCCGAGCAGATAGCGGAGGATGTCGCGCCGCTGGGCGTCGGTATAGCCAAGCGCTTCAAGGGCCGGATCGACTGAAGCGTTGGCGATCTTGAAGTAGCCGCCGCCGGCCAGCTTCTTGAACTTCACCAGCGCAAAGTCGGGCTCGACGCCGGTGGTATCGCAGTCCATCAGCAGGCCGATGGTGCCGGTCGGGGCGATGACCGAGACCTGGGCGTTGCGGTAGCCGTGCTTCTCGCCGAGGGCGACCGCCTCGTTCCACGAATCGACCGCGCGCTTGAGCAACTCGCCGGTGTTGGCGAGATTGATCCGTCCCGAAGCGCACAACGCATGATCAATCGGCACGGGCCGGATGGAGAGATCCTCCCAGTCGCGGCTGTCGCGATTCACGCCCTGGGCCGCGCGATGATGATTGCGCATCACCCGCATCATCGCCCGCTTGTCATCATGGAAGCCCGGGAAGGCGCCGAGCTGGCGGGCCATGGCCGCGGACTGGCGATAGGACCGGCCCGTCAGCAGCGATGTGATGCAGGCGCACACCGCCCGCGCCTCTTCCGAGTCGTACGGGATGCCGGCCCGCATGAGCATGGCGCCGAGATTGGCGTAGCCGAGCCCGAGCGTGCGGTACCGGTAGCTGAGCTCGGCGATCGCCCGGCTGGGGAACGCCGCCATGAGCACACTGATCTCAAGCACGACGGTCCACAGGTCCACCGCGTGCTCGAAGCGCTCGACATCGAAGCCGCGGCTGTCGGCGTCGTAGAACTTGAGCACGTTCAGCGAGGCCAGGTTGCACGCCGTGTTGTCGAGGAACATGTACTCGCTGCACGGATTGGACGCGTTGATGCGCCCCGCGCTCGGGCAGGTGTGCCACGCGTTGATCGTCGTATCGAACTGCACGCCCGGGTCGGCGCAGCGCCAGGCGGCGTAGCCGACCTCGTCCCACAGTTCGCGGGCGTCAAGCTCGGCGGCGACATCGCCGCTGGTGCGGAAGTAGGTCTTCCACTTCTTGCCATCATCGAGCGCTTCGAAGAACTCGTCGGGGATGCGGATGGAGTTGTTGCTGTTCTGCCCGCTGACCGTCTGGTACGCCTCGCCGTTGAAGTCGTAGTCAAGGCTCAGGTTCAGCCGGTCGGCCGTCTCGCGGATGGTCTCATCTTCCTTCTTGAGGAGCTTGAGCCCCTCCACCATCGCCGCGACCTTGATCTCCTCGCGCACCTTCCAGTTGATGAACCGCTGGATGTCGGGATGGTCCATGTCGAGGCAGACCATCTTCGCGGCCCGGCGGGTGGTGCCGCCGCTCTTGATGGCCGCGGCAGCCCGGTCGCCGATCTTCAGCCAGCTCATCAGCCCGCTGCTCTTGCCGCCGCCCGACAGCGGCTCATCCTCGGCCCGCAGGCGGGAGAAGTTGGTGCCGGTGCCCGAGCCGTACTTGAACAGCCGGGCTTCGCGGACCCACAGGTCCATGATGCCCCCGGCGCCGACGAGGTCGTCTTCCACGCTCTGGATGAAGCAGGCGTGCGGCTGCGGGTGCGAGTACGCGTCCGGCGCCACCGTCACCGCCCCGGTCTTCGGATGCACAACGTAGTGCCCCTGGGCCGGGCCGGTGATGCCGTAGGCCCAGTTGAGCCCGGTGTTGAACCACTGCGGGCTGTTGGGCGCGCACATCTGATGCACCATCATGTAGACGAGTTCGTCGTAGAACGCCTCGCCATCGGCAGGTGTGTCGAAGTACCCGTGCTTCTGGCCCCAGTGGCGCCAGCAGCCCGCGAGGCGATGGATCACCTGGCGCGCGCTGCGCTCCGGACCGAGCACCGGACTGCCATCGTCCTCGACCAGCGCGTCCGACTCGCCCGGCAGCGAGAACGGCTCTTCCGTCTGCGGCACGCCGGCCTTGCGGAAGTACTTGCTCACCATGATGTCGGTGGCAAGCTGGCTCCAGCCCTTCGGGACCTCGGCGTCCGGCATCTCGAAGACGACCGAGCCGTCGGGGTTACTGATCTTCGACGATCTCGTCGTCCACTCGACGGAGTCGAAGGGGGACTGGCCGGCTTGTGTGAACTTGCGTTCGATTTTCATGGCTGCGAATCCGTGCAGGAGTTTGTCTTCCACGAGAAGAGAGGCATCAAGGCACGCGGCATCAAGGCATCCAGACTCATCCGCCGAGGCTCCTGATGAGTCCGGCGAGCACGCGCTCCGATTCGTCGAGCGCCGGCTTGACGGCGTCGTACCTTTCCTGGGTCACATACTTGAACTCGAGGGCAAACAGCAACTGCGTGTCGAGTTTGTACAACTCGCCACGCGCGGACTTGAGGAACCACACGTAGTCGCGCGTGTTCCCGGCCCCGTAACCGCGGGCGATGCTCGAAGCGGCTTCTATGGCAGCGCGCCGCAGTTGTGCAATGAGCCCGAATCGCTCGTTCTCCGGCAGTGTTCCGGCAAGTTCGTGCACTATCACACCGAGCCGGAACGCCTTCTGCCAGGCGATCAAATCCTGGTAACTCTGGATTGGCTCGTCCACGACTCATGCCTTGATGCCGCGTGCCTTGCTGCCTTCTTCTAGTCCACCTTCGGGAGCGTGAGGCCACCCTGATCCTGGTACTTCCCCGCCTTGTCCGCGTACGACACCGCGCACACGCGATCCGCCTTCAGGAAGATGAACTGCGCGATCCCCTCGTTGGCGTAGATGCGGGCTGGCAGCGGCGTGGTGTTGCTGATCTCCAGCGTCACCTTGCCGCGCCATTCCGGCTCCAGCGGCGTGACGTTCACGATCAGCCCGCAGCGGGCATAGGTGCTCTTGCCGACGCAGATGACGAGGATGTCGCGCGGGATCTTGAAGGTCTCGACGGTTTCGCAGAGGCAGAAGGAGTTCGGCGGGATGACGACGTGGTCGGTCCCCTGCTTCTCGCAGTCGATCTCGATGAACAGGTCGTCGCTGAAGGCCTTGGGGTCCACGACCGTGATGCCGCCGGTCCGCGGCGTGGGGGTGAAGATCTTGAAGCGGCTGCCGACGCGGACGTCGTACCCGTAGCTGGAGACGCCCCAGGACACCCGTCCGGGCCGCTTTTCGCCCTCCTGGAAGGGCTCGATGCCCACGAGTTCGCGGATCTGGCTGTCGCAGAGCACGGCCATCGGGATCTCCTGACTGGCCTCCGAGGAGGCCTCCTCCGGTCGGGGAAGCGGGGCGAGGCGGCGGCCGTCCGTGGCCTGGGAGGGCCGGCTCCCTGGCCCGACCACCCCCGAATCCCCTCAGACATCGGCCCAAATGGGCCGCGAGGAGATTGTACCACAACAGATCGTGTATGTGGGTGGCCTCAAGCCCAAAATGCTGTGCACAGCCGCCGGAGAATCTGTCGCAAGTGGTGTCGATTGCCCGCAAGCTTCGGAAACTGGGGAACTTGCGCTGAGCTTGAAAAATCACACACGATCTCGCGGGCTTGGGACCGGTATCCACCACAGGTGGGGGCAGGCAGACGAAACGCTGTCGGATCGTGGCGGCGCTGATCGGCTGAGCTCCGGACATCCTATCATTATACGAACAAAATCGCGCTGCGGCGGGAGCGCAGCCCTTCGAATCGAACCGTGCCGCGGGCCCAGCGAACCGGGAGCGAGCGCCGGGTAGAGTTCTGTTGCCCGCGCTGGACCCCGCCACGCAACCGTTGGAGCGGCAACTCATGCTCAGAGCAGGATTTGCGGTACTCTCTCTGGCTTTCGCGCTGCTCGCGAGCCTCGGTCCCGGCTGTGCGCCCCGCACGCCCAAGCCGGTCAGCCCGGATCTGTCGGGCTTCGAGACACCGGATGTCCCGCCCGCACTGCGCAACACCATCAGCGCCATGGCGACCATCTACGGGGCCGATCCGGTGCTCATCTCGGGGTTCGGGATTGCCGTCAACACAACGGGGGGCGGGGGGCTGCTGCGCCCGGAGATCCAGGCGACCATGGAGCGGGAGCTCGCGGCGCGGGGCATGACGCCTGGAGGCCGCCAGTTCGCCGGAACTGTCTTTGAGGATCTTTCTCCCCGCCAGTTCCTGTCCCGCAACGACACGGCCGTCGTGGTCGCCTGGGCGGTCATCCCACCCGGGGCCCCAGCGGACTTCAAGTTCGATGTCTATGTCGAGGCGCTGCCGAACTCCGGCGTGGAATCGCTGGAAGGAGCGACGCTGTGGACGACGGAGATGCGCATCGGCCTGCCTTCGGTGCTGGGGGGCATCCGGGCCCAGCAGGTCGCGGTAGCCCGCGGCCAGTTGTTCGTCAATGTCTTCCCGGACGCCGAGACCGGCTCTGCCGAGACGCCGCGGACGCAGGGGCGGGTTCTGGGTGGCGGCAAGGTGACCGACCCGCTGGAACTGGCCCTGGCCCTGAACACCGAATCCCACGCGCGGGCGAGATCGGCCCAGACCTCGATCAACACCCGCTTCCCGGCCCGAGCCGGGCAGCGCGTCCAGACCGCGCGGGGCAAAGGCCGCAGCGGCGATGGCAACGTCCAGGTCATCGCGGTGCAGATCCCGCCGACCTGGGTGGATGAGCCCGGCGCGTTTCTGCAGGTGCTGCGCCACCTGCAGGTGGAGCGTTCGTTCGATGTCGAGGGCGCCGCGTTCGGTTATGTCGAAGCCGTGAAGCGCGATCCATACCTCTGGGAGGAGATCGCATGGGCCCTTGAGGCGATCGGGCCAGGAGCGCTGCCGGCCATCCGCACGCTGTACGAGTATCCGGAGATCCTGCCTCGCAGCGCGGCCCTGCGTGCCGGGGCCCGCCTCGAAGACCCCCTGGTTGTCGATCACCTGATCGAACAGGCGACGTCCTCGACGAACACGCCTGCGGAGGTGGTGGAGGCGGTGGAACTGCTCGGCCGACTCGAACTCAGCAGCGCCGCGATTGATTTCGCGCTGCGCGCGCTGCTGGCCGACCCGCGCCTGACGGTGCGGGTCGCGGCGTTCGAGTCGCTGCTCAAGCGCGGCGCCAGCAGCGATATCCGGCGGCAGGTCTATGTGGTTGAAGGCCCGACGACGGCCGAGCAGCGCCTCAAGGCGATCTTCGATGTCGTGCCGGTCGGCGAGCCGCTGGTCTACGTCAAGCAGCAGGGAGCGCCGCATATCGTGCTCTTCGGCGAGGCGCCGCGCATTGGCGGGGCGCCGATCGTCCAGGCCCTGCCGGTCATCGACGAGCTGGCCGGCGCCGGGCCGGCGTATCGCCTGCTGATTGTCGGCGATGACGACGACGGGCCGCTGCGCGTGTCCTTCCGCTCCCGGCGCGGCGGACGGCAGGTGCTCGCCGACAGCGTCAGCCGCGACGTGGCCGAGTTCATCGACTTCATGGCCCGCAACCCGACGATTCGAGATCCCAGGCCCGGGCTGGACCTTCCGTATTCCGACATCGTCTCGGTGCTGGCGCGGATGGCCGAGGAGGGCGCCCTGGGGGCGCCGCTGCGCGTCGAGCAGGACCGCCTGTTCGCCCAGATCGTCGACGCCGCCCGGACCACCAAGACGCCGGACCGGCCCGAGTTCGCCGGCGATGGACCGGATGTCGAGCAGACCACCGGCACAACCCGCGTCACAAGGGCGATCACGGGCGCCTCCGGGGAGCCGCAGCAAACCAGGTCGCTGCTGGTCCCGATCGAGCCGCGGAAGCCATAGCCCGTGGAGCGTCGACTGCCTTCATCCGTTTTCCATGCCGGACGCCCGGTCGAGCCGACAGAGTCAGTCGAGGCTGGCGGCGCCCCGCCCGCGGACCCCCAGCCGGACATTCGTGCGCCAAGGACTCGGCGCCCTCACGACCAGGCCAGGCGGCATGGAGGACGCCCGGGCATGCGCCTTACCCAACTCACTGTCAACGGCTTCAAGAGCTTCGCCGACCGGGCCGAGTTCCGGTTCAGCGATCCGGTCACCGGGATCGTCGGGCCCAACGGCTGCGGCAAGAGCAACGTCGTTGACGCCATCAAGTGGGTGCTCGGCGAGCGCTCCAGTAAGAGCCTGCGCGGCAAGGAGATGATCGACGTCATCTTCGCCGGCTCGGCGGGGCGTAAGCCAGCCGGGATGGCCAGCGTCGTGCTGACCTTCGACAATCCGGAGCTCCCGGCGGGTTTCGATCCGGTCCGCCTGCAGCGCATCGAGGACGCCGAGCAGGAGGATGAGACTGAGGCGCCGGCGCCCGCCGACGCCGACGGACCGATCCTCGCCGATCGCTCCCGCTGCCGGCGCGAGCTGCCCATCGACGCCGAGACCGTCGACGTCGAGCGCCGGCTCTATCGCGATGGCACGAGCCAGTACCTGATCAACGGCAAGCGCTGCCGCATGCGGGACATCCGCGAGCTGTTCCTCGACACCGGCGTGGGCGCCGACGCCTACTCGATCATCGAGCAGGGCAAGGTCGACGCGATGCTGCTGGCCAATCCGCAGGAGCGGCGCACGATCTTTGAGGAGGCGGCCGGGGTCGCCAAGTACAAGCAGCGCCGCATCGAGGCCTCCCGCAAGCTCGAGCGGGCCGAGGCCAGCCTGATCCGGCTGCGCGAGCAACTCACCGGCGCCGAGCGCCGCCTGCGCATGATCCGGGGCCAGGCCGCCAAGGCCCGCCGCTTCCGCGATCTTGACAGCGAACTGCGGGCCTGGCGCGTCGCCTTTGCGTTCGACCAGTACGACGATCTCCGCCAGCGTCTGGCCGGGCTCACCAGCCAGTTGCAGACCGTCGAGGCCCGCCGGCGCCAGACCGAACAGGAACTGCGCGATATCGAGTCGGCCCACCAGGAGGCCGAAGTGGCCCGCCACGAGCGTCAGGACGAGCGCAAGGCGGTGGAGGACGCCCTGCTCGGGGCCCGCCATGAGCGGGAGGCCGCCCAGCAGCGTGTCAGCCTGACCCTGCAGGCGGCCGACGAGGCTGATCAGCGCGTCCAGACGGACCTGGCCCGCATCGAAGAGGCCGAAGGCCAGATCCTGCGCGCCACCGAAACCGCCGAGCAACTCGAGCATCAGATGGCCGCCATGGCCGAGGCCGTCGGCGACGCCGAGCGAGCCATGGCCGCGGCGACCGAGGCCCGGGCGACGGCGCTGGAGCAGGCCCAGGAACTGCAGCGCAGCCTGGCGCAGCGCCGGGCCTCGATCGAGGGCATCGAGCGGCAGCGGACCAGCCTGCTTGCCGCGATGGAGGCTGATGGCCGCCGGATCGAGCAACTCGCCGAGTCGCTCGCCAAGGTCGATCAGCGCGCTGCGCAGCTCCGCGAGGAACTCGAGCACAACCGGGGCCTTCGCGCCGAGCTCGACGCCGAGCACGATGCGATCCGCCGGCGCATCGCCACGGTGCGCGAAGACCGCGACCGGGCGGCTTCCCAGGCGCAGTCCGTCTCGGCAGACCGCGGCGAACTGGCCGGCCTCGTCGGTGAGCTGGAGCGCCGGCGGGTGCAGCTTGACTCGCGGCGCGCAGCTCTGCAGGAGATGGTCGAGTCTCGCCTCGGGCTCGGCGAAGCCGCCCGCAAGGCCCTCGACCGGCGCGACCGCGGCGAAGCCTTCGCGAGCGTGCTCTGCCCGCTGGCCGACCTCATCGAGACCGACATCGCCCATGCCGCGCCCGTCGAGGCGGCCCTGGGCACGCTGCTGCAGGCGCTTGTCATCGAGTCGGCGGCCGCCCCGCCAACGGGCGAGGAGCTGTCGCTGCTCGAGGGCCGCGTCACGTTCATCCCGCTTCGCTCGCAGGCGATGGGAGCGGGCCACGCGCTGCCGCAGGCCCTGGCGGGGCGCATCACCCCGCTGCGCCGCTTCGTGCGCGCATCGGGGGCCGGCGCCGGGACGGAAGCGACTGACGCGCTGCTGGATCGCCTGCTGGGCGCCACGTACCTGGTCGAGAGCCACGACGCCGCGACACTGCTGGCCGCCGGACCGCTCCCCGGCGCGCGGTTCGTCACGCCGGACGGCGCCCTGATCGATACCGATGGCCGGCTCACCGCCGGTCCGGCCGGGACCGCCGAGGAAGGCGCCGGCGTTCTGGCCCGCCGGGCGGAACTGCACGAACTGCAGGAGCAGATCGACCTTGTCGATCACGACCTGACGGCCTCGATGCGCAAACTCGAATCGGTGGACGCCGAGGCTTCCGCCCTGCAGAGGCGGCTGGCTGAGCTGGACGCCGCCATTGCCGCCGACGAGCGGTCCCAGCTCTCGCTGCGGACGCGGATCGAGCGGGCCGAGGCGGACGCGGAGCGCCTCGGGCGCGATCAGAACAGCCTGCGGGAGGAGCGATCGCTGACGGCGCAGCGTCTCGCGTCGATCGAAGCCGACATCGCGCAGGCCAGGGGTCGCGCCGCCAGCCTCGAGGCGCTCAGCGCCGACGAGCAGCGGGCCGCGCGGGAACTGGAGCAGGCAGCTACCGGCGCGCAGCGCCAGGCCGAGGAAGCCGCCGAACAACTGACCACGGCCCGCGTCGATGTGAGCCGGCTCAGCGAGCAGCTCGGGGCGACGCGACGCGAGGCCGCCAGCGCCCGCGCCAGCGCCGAGGACGCCACGCGGCGGCTGGACAACCTTCGTGCTCATCTCGAGCAGACGCGCCTGAGCGCCGAAGCGCGCCGGGGCGAAGCGGCGGAGGCTGAAGCCGCCATCACCCGTCTGTCCGGCCGGATCGACACGCTCGAGGTCGAGGCCGAGCAGGCCCGCCAGGCCGCCGAGCAGGCCGTCGCCGACGCCCGCGACCTGACCGAGCAGCTCGGTGTGGTTCGACGGGGCGCCACCGCCATTGAACGCGACTTCCACAGCCTGGAGGTCGCCCGGCGGGAGCTCGAGGTCAAGCGCGAGACGCTGGAGGACCGCGCGGCCGAAGATGGCGATGTCGATCTGTCCCGCGACTGGTGGGAATACCGCGTGCTCATGGCCACCGGCGATGTGGCGCCGATCGACGCGGCCGAGGCGGCAAGCAACATCGACACCCTGCGCGACGAGATCCGCAGCCTCGGCAACGTCAACCTCGACGCCATCGACGAGGAATCGAACCTCGAACAGCGCAACGAAGATCTCGTGGCCCAGGTCGCCGACATCGACGCGGCCCGGGCCCGCCTGGAGCAGCTCATCGAGCAGCTCAACGACGCGAGTCGCCGGCGCTTCGAAGAGACCTTTACGGCTATTCAGGAGAACTTCGCCGGTTCGGGCGGCATGTTCCGCAAGCTCTTCGGCGGGGGACGGGCCGAGGTCCGCCTCATGGGCCTGGTCAAGGAGATCGACGGCCAGAAGGTCGTCACCGACGAGATCGACTGGCTCGAAAGCGGCGTCGAGGTCATCGCCAAGCCGCCGGTCAAGGAGCCACGCTCGATCAGCCAGCTCTCCGGCGGTGAGAAG
>JBICIE010000316.1:0-12621 GCA_043101635.1 Phycisphaerales bacterium JB039
ACGCTCTTCCGATCTGGCGCGGGCCGGCCCGCGTGGTAGACTGGGTCGGGGCCACGGACGGCCTCCTTTGCCCTTCGCTGCGGTGTTCGGATGCAGGGCGTGCCGGGACCTGCCGGCGGGGCCCGGCGACCTACCATCCGCCCCGATGCTCAAGACGCTCGATGAGATCGAACAGACCGGCCTGCGCGAACTGAGCGCCGCCGCCGGCCCGGAGGCCCTGGAGCAGTGGCGCATCGCCTGGCTTGGCGCCAAGGGTCGCCTGAAGGGCGCCATGGCCGGGCTGAAGGACGTCCCGAAGCAGGACAAGCCGGCCGTCGGTCAGCGCATGAACGCGGTCAAGAAGGCGCTGGAAGAGGCCTTCGAGCAGAAGAAAGCCGCGGCGGAGCGGGCCGGGCCTGCCGGGCCCCTGCTGGACCTGACGGAGCCGGGCCTGATCGAGTCGCACGCGGTCGGGCGGGCCCACATCATCACGCGCGTGCGCGATGAACTGGTGGATGTCTTCGCGCGCATGGGCTTTGCGGTCGCCGAGGGGCCCGAGGTCGAAGACGACGAGCACAACTTCGTGAAGCTCAACATCCCCGCCGAACACCCGGCCCGCGACCCCATCGACAACTTCTATGTGGATGATCCGGCCACGCACGGGCGGCCGCGGATGCTCCGCTCCCAGACCAGCACGGTGCAGATCCGCACGATGGAGGACGCCGTCGCCACCGGCTGGGGCCCGCCGATCAAGGTGGTGGCCCCCGGGCGCGTCTACCGGCCCGACACCGTCGACGCGACCCACTCGTTCATGTTCCACCAGATCGAGGGGCTCTACATCGACCGTGGCGTGTCGATGGCGGATCTGAAGACCACGCTGCTGAGTTTCGCCCGGGCCTACTTCGGCGAAGGCGCCGATGTCCGGTTGCGCCCCAGCTACTTCCCGTTCACCGAGCCTTCCGCCGAGTTCGACATGAAGATTGCGCTGCGGCCCGGTGACGCCCCGAAGTGGATCGAACTCGGCGGCTGCGGCATGGTGCACCCCAGCGTGCTGGAGGCCTGCGGGATCGATTCGGAGCAGTGGACGGGCTTCGCCTTCGGTTTCGGCATCGAGCGGCTGGCCATGGGCAAGTACGGCATCCCCGACATCCGGATGCTGTTCGAGAACGACCTGCGCTTCCTGCGCCAGCTCTGAGAAACTCCTCACGCCCCGGGTTCGCGTTTTCCAGTACACTCGGCGCCCGGTGAGAGAATCTGCTCGCCGCGCGTGAGCCGCGGCGGCGTTTCTCGCTCCGCCCTGCGTCGCCCGTGCGGGCGGAGCGCTTTTGGAAACCGGCGCCGGCTGCTGGGGAATCGGTTGGGGAAATCGACCAGGCTGCGGCGCGCAACAGGAGAGGATGCACCATGAAGAGAGCTTCACGGACCAGGAGCCACTCGATTGCGGCGGGGATCTGCGCAGCCATGGCGGCCGGCGCGCCGGCGCTCGCCGTCGACATTCCCCCCGGCGGGGCTGCGTCGCTGCCCGGTGGATCCATCGCCGGAACCGTCGTCCGCGACGTTCTGGTCCCGTTTGCCATCCGCGATGGCGGGACCATCATCATGGAAGGAATCGTCCAGGATCGCGTCATCCGCACCGCCAGCGGCACGCTCGCCTTCATTCCGCGCCTGCGCGACGTCAAGGGCTCCACGCCCTTCGGCATCGATCAGGTCGTCCGCTCCGGCTTCGAGAGCTTCTCCACCGATGTCGACTGGTCGATCACCGGCCTCGGCTCCGGGGCGCCGACCTTCTGCCAGCGCAGCGGCGATGGCGATGTTCTGGACTACAGCCTCAGCTTCTCCCCCATCTTCAGCGGGCAGGAGTCACGCTTCTTCTGGGCCGCCACCGACGCCGACGTGTTCAACACCTCCGGCCGCATGACCCTGCGGCTCGAGAACGGCCTCAGCGCGACGATCACGGTTGCCGCGCCCGTCTTCGACAGCACGCCGCCGACCGTCGCCATCACCAGCCCCGGCGCCTTCGACTGCGGCTGCAACACGATGCAGATCCGCGGCACGATCGCGGATGCCGAGAGCGGGATCGCCTCCTGGACGCTCGAGTACGCCCGCGAGTCGGCCGGCCCCTGGTCGCTCATCGCATCGGGCTCCAGCGCCGTGGGCACGGGGGGACTCATCGCCTCCTGGAACACCACCGGCCTGGCCCAGGGCGACTACCTGATCCGGCTGACGGCCAGCAACGGCGCTGAGATGACCAGCGTCGTCACCAGCGCCGTTTTCGTGGACAACGCCTTCGGGACGGTCGACGTGCGCACGCCCGTGGCGGGCGGCGTCTACGGTGGACGCATCTGCTTCGATGGCACCGTCGCCGATCATTGCGGGCAGTCCTATCGCGTCGACTGGCGCCCGGCCGCGGGCGGGGCCTATCAGCCCGTCGATCCCTCGACCCCGGTCTACCCCGGCGCCGTCGTCAACGACCCGCTCGCCGACTGGGCGGCCGGGAGCGTCGCCGATGGCCTGTATCAGGTGCGCGTGCGCGGCGAGGATACCTGCGGCAACATCAAGGATGATGTCCGCACGATCGAGATCGACAACACGCCGCCCGTCGCCATCATCTCGGCGCCCGACGGCTGCGAGTATCTCTGCGGCAGGATCGTCTTCCGCGGCACCGCCAGCGACGCCAACATCCGCGCCTGGAGCCTGCAGTACACCGGCGGCGACGAGCGCGGCTGGCGCACCATCGCCACCGGCAGCACCAACGTCGTCGATGGCGTGCTCGGCACGTGGGATACGACCGGGCTGCGCCCGTGCGCGTACACGGTGCGACTGGTCGTGACCGACGAGTCCATCGTCAACTGCACCTCCCGCCACGATGTCCGCGACCGGGTGAGCTTCAACGTCGGCGCCTATGCCGACTGCGATGGCAACGGCGTGCTCGACTTCTTCGACTTCCTCTGCTTCCAGAACGCCTTCGCGACCGGCTGTCCGTAACGGCGCGGGCCTCTGAGGGCACACGGCGGGCCGCCGAGCTGTTCGAGCGGCCCGCCTTCTGCTTGCGCCGGCGCAATGACCGTGGCGCCGGAGCCGGCGCAGGGATTTCGCCCCCATCTTGCACGACACTACGCCGGCGCCGGCGCGGCGCCCGCCGTGCCGCGTAGCGTGTTTCAGGCATCGCGCCGGCGCGCGACGGGGTCAAGCGCCGGCGTCCCTTCACAGCGCGTCGCTCTCGCCAGAGCGCGACGCGCCTTCTGGCCAGCCGGCTCTGCGCGAGCGTCGGTCGGGCGCGCGCGCAGGCGGCGCTCGAGAGGAGACTCGTGATGCTCAGCAAGAAGTCAGGCAGCCGGCTGAGGGTGGCGCCCGTGTGCGGCGCGCTCATGCTGGCGATACCGGCCGGCGCGGTGGACATCCCGCCCGGTGGCGCCGCAATCCTGCCCGGAGGAGAGATCGCGGGAACAGTGATACGTGACGTCTCGATTCCCTTCGTCATCCGCGACGCCGGCGGCAAGGTGCTGATGCAGGGCGAAGTGCAGGATCGGGTGCTCAAGACCGATGCCGGCCTTGCGTTCATGACGCGGATCCGCAAGTGCGTCGGCGCGGCGTGGGGCATCGACCAGGTCGTGCGTAACCGCATGGATCTGTTCAAGACCGACTGCGACTGGTCCAAGAGCAGCCCGGGCCTCGGCGCCCCGGACTTCTGCCAGCGCAGCGGCGATGGCGATGTGCTCGATTACAGCCTCGCCTTCGCCCCCATCTTCAGCGGACAGGAATCCAAGTTCTTCTGGGCTTCCACCGACGCCAAGGAGTACGCCGTCAACAGCAAGATGACGCTGCGCCTCCAGAATGGCTACAGCACCACGATCATCGTGGCCGCCCCCGTCTTCGACGACTCGGCGCCGGAGGTCGCCATCACCGATCCAGGCGCCTTCGAATGTGGCTGCAACCCCATGCAGATCCGTGGGACCGTCCGAGACACCGAGAGCGCCATCACATCCTGGACGCTCGAGTACGCCCGCTCGGCGTCCGGCCCGTGGACGCTGATCGACAGCGGCTCCGGATCGATCGCCCCCGGCGGCCTGATCACGACGTGGGACGCCACCGGCCTGCAGGGATATCACCTGCTCCGCCTGACCGCGACCAACGGCGTGGACATGACCAGCGTCGTGACCACGGCGGTGTGGGTCGATACCGCGTTTCAGAACCTCGACCTGCGCTCGCCCGGTCACGGCGGCATCTACGGCGGATCCATCTGCTTCGACGGGACCGCCTGGGACCATTGCCCTGACTACTACCGGGTCGACTATCGCCCGGCCGGCTCGGGCTCGTACGTGCCGGTCGACCCGGCCCACGCGACCTACCCGGGAACGGTGATCAACGATCCGCTGGCGACCTGGGCCTCCGCCGCCGCGGCGGATGGCAAGTACGAGGTGCGCCTCCGCGGCGTGGACTCCTGCGGCAACACGCTTGACGATGTCCACACCATCATCGTGGACAACACGCCACCGATCGCGGATATCACCTCGCCCGAGCCGTGCGTCTACGTCTGCAACAAGGTCGTCATCCGCGGCACGGCGGCCGACCTGAACCTGCGCTCCTGGAGCGTGCAGTACACCGGCGGCGACGAGCACGGTTGGCGGACCATCGCCACCGGCTCGACCAGCGTCGTCGACGATGTGCTGGCCGAGTGGGATGTCTCGCGCCTTCGCCCGTGCGCCTACACCATCCGCCTGGTCGTGACCGATGACGCGATCATCGACTGCGGACCCTACACGCACGATGTTCGCGACCACGTGTCGATCCACGTCGGCGCCTACGCCGACTGCGATGGCAACGGCGTGCTCGACTTCTTCGACTTCCTCTGCTTCCAGAACGCCTTCGCCGCCGGCGGCCCGTAGCCGCGGCGCCTCCAGGTGGGCCGTGTCAAGGCGGGCCGCTTTCCCTTGCGGGGGCGGCCCGCCGCCTGCGCAGAAGGAGGAACTCCTCATGTTGCGCCGGCGACTTGCTTCCGCGGCAGCGCCCGTGTAGTGTGCAGAAGGACACATTCGGAACTGGTGGCCGGCAATCGGCTGCCCACGAGGTCGCCGCGACGTTGAGGACGGTCCCGGCGAAGTGGCGTCCAAAGAGAGAATCGGAGTTCATCCAATGTTTCGTTATCCAATGCGCGCCGCAGGCGCCGCGACGGCGATCGTGTGCGCCGGCGCCGCGGCAACACCGGCGCTCGCCGTTGAACTGTTCCCGGGCGGTTCGGTGACGCTTCCCGGCGGATCCATCGCCGGTACGGTCGTCCGAGACGCCCTCGTGCCCTTCCGGATCCTCGACGCCGGCGGGCAGGTCCTGCTGAGCGGCAATGTGCAGGATCGCGTCCTGCGGACATCCAGCGGCGAGCTGGCCTTCGTGCCGCGCATCCGCGATGTCGTCGGCCCCGGCGCCTTTGGCATCGAGCAGGTGGTTCGCGACGGGTTCACCGGTTTCAGCACCGACGTGAACTACTCCGCCACCGGGCTGGGCTCGGCGGTCCCGACATCCTGCGCCCGCAGCGGCGATGGCGACGATCTGGACTACAGCTTCGCATTCGCGCCGATCTTCTCCCAGCAGGAATCGAAGTTCTTCTGGGCCGATACCGACGGCGAGACCTTCGGCCTCTCCGGCAGCATGACCATCCGCCTGCAGAATGGGCGCAGCACGACGATCACCGTTGCGGCGCCGGTCGTCGACACGACGCCGCCGGATGTAGCGATCACCGCCCCCGGTCCGTTCGAGTGCGGCTGCAACCCGATGGAGATCCGGGGCACGATCCTCGACGATGAGAGCGACATCGAGAGCTGGACGCTCGACTACGCCCGCGACGCCGCCGGCCCCTGGATGACCATCGCCACCGGCACGCCGCCGGTCGGGCCGGATGGCGTCATCGCCCTCTGGGATACCACGGGCCTGTCGCAGGGCGATTACTTCCTGCGGGTGCGGGCCGAGAACGGCGCCGGCATGACCAGCCAGGTCACCAGCGCGGTGTTCGTGGACACGTCGTTCCAGAACGTGGAACTGCGGGTCCCGGACGATGGCGGGCTGTACGGCGGGCGCATCTGCTTCGACGGCACGGCCTGGGACCGCTGCCCGGACTTCTACCGCGTTGATTGGCGCCCGGCCGGCGCAGGCAGCTTCCAGCCGGTGGACTCATCAATGCCCACGTATCCCGGCACGGTCATCAATGATCCGCTGGCGACGTGGGAGGCCGGCAGCCTGGCCGATGGCGACTACCAGGTGCGCCTGCGCGGCCAGGATGCGTGCGGCAACACCGAGTCGGTCGTCCACGACATCACCATCGACAACACACCGCCGGTGGCCGAGATCACCGCGCCGGGCCCGTGCACGTATCAGTGCGATGACATTGTCATCCGCGGCACGGCCAGCGACGCCAACCTGCGCCGCTGGAGCCTCCAGTACACCGGTGGCGACGAGCGCGGCTGGCGGGAGATCGCCAGCGGCACGACCAGCGTCGTCGATGATGTGCTGGCCGTCTGGGACGCTTCGGGCCTGCGCCCGTGCGCCTACACCATCCGGCTCGTCGTCGACGATGAGGCGGTGGTCAACTGCGTGACCAATCACGATCGGCGCGACCGCGTGAGCATCAACGTCGGCGCCTACGCCGACTGCGACGGCAATGGAACCCTTGACTTCTTCGACTTCCTGTGCTTCCAGAACGCCTTTGCGGCGGGTTGTCCGTAGGATGCGCGGCATCCGGGACTGACAGCGCGGGCCGTCCTGCGGGGCGGCCCGTCTTTATGTTCATCTCGGGCGGCCGGAGGCGGCGATCACGGCATGTTGCGCTCGCCCAGCAGGCCGGCCAGTTCTGCCTTTTCCGCCGACTCGCTGCACGCCCCCAGCAGTTCTTCGAGCCACGCCCGGATCCACGGGTCCTCACTGCCCGCCAACTCGCGCAGCTTCTCGAAGTGGCGCTCGAGGAACGCGTCAGGCTCATCCCATGCGACGGCGTAGGTGTCGTCCACCGTCCATGTCGAGTGGGCCGGGTCGATGACCAGCGCGCTGGCGGCGCCGCTCCAGCGGAAACGAATGCGCCCGCTGTCCTCGAACAGGACGATCGGCGCCGGCGGCGCAGGCGCATCCGGCGGGCTGGAAAGGCGGGCGGGATCGAGGCGGTACTGGGCTCGGAACTCGTACTCGAACGCCGCCGGCCACTGATCGGCGTCCAGTATGGTCAGCGTCGAATCGTGCGAGGCGTCCACGAAGCGGTTGTCAGCGCTGACGCTGCGCATCGCGATGAAGCCGCCTTGCCCGGGTCCCGTGTCGAGCGCGCCGTGGACGCCCCGCGGCGTGATGCGCAGCCACGCGTCCTGCCAGTGGCCGTAGTCGCCCTGGCCGTTCCGCCCGCCGCAGGCGACCACCAGCCAGCGCCGGTTGTCAGCGGCGCGCTCAATGCGAGGAATCGGCGCGTCGTAGCTGTTGGATGCGGTCCCGACGACGTCGATGAACCGCCACGCGCTGCCGTCGCGCCTGAAGAGAGAGAACTGCCAGTACAATCCGTGCTGGTCGCCGACGCGAACGACGGCGTCCATTCCGGCGCGGCCGTCGAGATCAAGATCGAACCGGCTGACCTGAAGTGGGCCCGCCTCACCGTCGTACGGCTGAAGGAAGATGCGGCGCGCGACGACGCCGAGGTCGCGCATTGCGACAACCGCGTCGCGCCCTGATGCGCCCTCCAGCGTCTCGACGAGAGCCTGCGGTGTGAGCGAGTCCCCAGGCTGCTGACCGATGAACTCCTCAGGCGGCACAGCGGGGACGCGCCGCAGCGCCAGCTCGATGAACTCCTTCGTCCAGCGCCCGCCGCCGGCATCGGCGGCCTCAAGGGCGGCAACACACGCGTCGCGTTCGGCGCCGAGTTCATAACGCAGCCGGTCCAGCACGAACGCCGCGCTCTCCCGAATCTTCGGGTCCGGATCTTCCAGCCAGCGCCGAAGCGCTGCCGCAACGCGGTCGATCGGCAGCGCAGCGGGGTTTGAGAGCGCCACCATGTTCATCGCCCGCCGGCGATTGGCCACCGGGGCGTCCGACTCGCACACCGCCAGCAGGCGCGATTGCAGCAGGCGCCACTGCCACGCGTCAAACCGTCGGCGCGGATACCACCAGAGGGGCCCGTGAAACCGGTAGGTCCGATCGTGAAGCTCCTCCAGCGGCCAGATCTCATCCGTCCAGGGCAGCATCACGATCAGCGCCGTATCCGGGATCCACTTTCTCCACGCCCCGCCCGCCGACAGCGGCCACGCAATCGCCGCGCCCCCCGCGCACGCGACCAGCGCGCCCGCCGCGGCGAGCCCCCAGCGCCTCCGACACCGCAGCATGCGGCGCTCGGACTTGGCCTCGCGCCCGCACTCAGGACACTTCCGGCCGGTCGTTCCCTCCATCGAGTACCAGCAGCGAGGGCAGCGCCGGGTCCGCCCCTGTCGGATGCGCGCCAGCCCGTCACCGAGCAGCGACCACGCGATCAGCACTGCGGCGCCGAGCACGACAACTGCCCCGGCGCCGATCCAGATCCAATCGCCCAGTCCCATCGCTCCGAGTCTACCGGCGCAGGCAGTCGATGTTGCGGGCTGGAGGGCCCGCGCCCTCCTTCCGACCCCCGACTCCCGCCACCTATCCTCCCCCATGCCCGCCCGCCTGATCGACGGCAAGGCCCTGGCCCGCGAGCACCGCGAGCGCATCGGCGCGCGCGTTGCGAAGCTCCGTGACCAGGGCCGGCCGGTCCGGCTCGACGCCGTGCTGGTCGAGACCGGCCACGCCGGCGCCCGCATGTACGCCGAGAACCAGGGGCGCACCTGCGAGCGGCTGGGGATCGGCTACAAGCTGCACCGGCTGCCGGCCGAGGCCGGCTTCGACGAGATCGCCGGGCGCGTCCTGCTGCTGAACACCCAGGACAGCGTGCACGCCATCATGCTGCACATGCCCCTGCCGCAGGGTGTCGATCCCTACGAGGTCCAGCGCCTGATCGACCCGGACAAGGATGTCGAGGGCGTCAACCCGGCCAACATCGGTAACGTCGTCTACGGTCGCAGCTCGCTGGCGCCCTGCACGGCGCTGGCCACTCTGCGGATGATCCAGTCCACCGGCGTCGAGATCCGCGGCAAGCGGGCGGTGGTGGTGGGGGCGGGCGATGTCGTCGGCAAGCCGATCGCCGTGCTGCTGATGCGCCACGAGGCGACGGTCATCAGTTGTAACATCCACACCCAGGGGCTGCTCGAGTTGGCCCGCTCGGCCGACATCCTCGTCGGCGCCACCGGCGTGCCCGAGCTGATCCGGGCCGACTGGGTCAAGCCCGGCGCCATCGTGGTGGATGTCGGCGTCAGTGAGATCGAGGGGCCCGATGGCAAGAAGACGGTGGGGGACGTCGCCTTCGACGAGGTGCGCGAAGTTGCGAGCTGGCTCAGCCCCGTGCCCGGCGGCGTGGGCCCGATGACCGTGGCGATGCTGCTGAGCAACGTGGTCGACGCGGCCGAGTCGGCGCCGGTCGTCGAGTGAGCTCCGCCGGTCTCGGCCGATCCGCGGCCGTACCATGGTTCATGATTGATCGCAGAATCCTCGCCGCTCTCGCTCTGCCGCTCGTCCTGGCCGGGTGCGACCAGAACTCCGCTCCAGTCCAGACCCAGTCGGGCTCGCCTCCGCCGCCGGCTCAGGCGCAGCCGGGCCAGCCCGAGACCCCGCCGCCCCTGACGCCGGCCGAGGGGGAGATGGCCGTTGCCGGCATCCTGTTCCCGGTTCCGGAAGGCTGGCGCCAGGTGGCCCCGTCGAACCAGATGCGCCTGGCCGAGCTGCACTATGGCGAGGGCGACAGCCTCTGCGTCGCCGCCTTCAGCACCGCCGGCGGCTCGGTGATCGCCAACATCGAGCGCTGGGCCATGCAGATGCAGGGTCCCGGCGGCGAACCGCTGACGGCGCAGGCCCAGATGCGCCAGGTCAGCGGCGTGCCGGTGCACACCGTCGAACTGACCGGCACGTACCTCGGCATGGGTCAGCAGCCCGCTCAGCCGGATACCACCATGCGCGGCGCCATTCTGGAGCGCCCCACCGGCCTGCTGTTCATCAAGATGACCGGCCCCGCTGACGCCATGGAAGCATGCGCCCCGGGCTGGGAGACTCTGGTCAACGGCCTGCGGACGAACTGAGCCGGACGGTTTGTCGCACGCAAAAGCCCGCCTCGCGGCGGGCTTTTTCACCCCACGAGCGAGCCCTCCTCTTCGCGGCTCGCCGTTCGTTACTGCCCTTCGCCCCGGACCGGCGCCGGCCAGTCGCGGGCTTCGCCCTGCTTGACGAGCACGTCGCTGCGGAAGTAGAACCAGCGCTCGTCCCGCTTGATATGGCCGTACCTGCGTTCGCCGTCAAACCGGTACACCTGCTTGTGGATCACCGCAAACGCGTCCACCGGTGTCGCGAACGAGCTGTTGCGCTCCATGAACCGCGCCTGCGGGAACAGCTCGCGGAACTCTTCGATGGTCGTCTGAGGCGAGAGCTGCCTGAGCTGGTCGGCATACGCCACATCAAAGCTCGGCAGTTCGCTGGCGCTTTCCACCTCGGGGATGCTGGCGAGCTGGTCGCTGTCGAGCCGCACCCGTTCGGAACTGCTTGGCGCAGCCGGCCGGTTGCCGATCGCGACAACGCACCCCGCCGAACTGAGCACGGCTGCGGCGAGGGCGCCAGTCAGGGCGATTCTGCTCGGTCGATGCACGGGAGGTCTCCTTCTCTAGGGTGTGCGCTGTGCCGCCTCCCGGGACATGCTACCGCCCCCGCTCCCGGGTCGTCACCAGCTATATCCGGAACAGCGCCCCCATCTTTCGCCCGATCAGGGCCGAGGCCCCCAGCAGCGTCACCAGCAGCAGGGCCATTCCCCAGACGCCCATGGCGCTGGCCACGTGCTGGCCGTCGCCCAGCCGGTTGAAGAAGTCCCAGATGGCCCGCGTCACCGGATAATCCGACTGCTGCTGGGCCAGGATCAGCGAATCCGAGACCTCCAGCATGCTGAAGCTGAACACCAGCAGGCCCCCGGCGATCAGGTTGGCCGCGATCAGCGGCACGATGATCCGGCGGACGGCCGTCAGCCGGCTGGCGCCGAGGTTGATCGCGGCGTCCTCCAGGTCGCCGGAGGTCTGCTCCAGCCCCGCCGCGGCCGCACGCACGATGTACGGCAGCCGGCGCACGCCGTAGGCGATCACCAGCAGCAGCAGGGGGTTGGGATCGGTCCCCAGCACGCTGGCGACGCCGTGCAGGGGGTCGCCGGGGGCGAAGGGCCAGCGCAGCGTCAGGGCCACGTATCCGAAGGCGATCACGAGCCCCGGCACGGCCAGCGGCGCCATGGACAGCGTGTCGAGCAGCCGCCGGCCCCGGGCCGTCGAGTTGACCAGCAGGTAGGCGATCAGCAGGCCCAGGAAGATGTCCAGCGTCATGGCCAGCGAGGCGTACAGCAGGCTGTTGGCGATGGAGCCGAAGGCGACCGGGTCGCGCAGGGCCGTGTCGTAGTGCTCCAGTGTCCACTGCCGCGGCAGAACGGAGTGATACCACTGCCCGACCTCGCTAAAGCTGGTGAAGATCACGCCGAGGTGCGGGACCACGGCCAGGAAGATGACAATCGCGTGCAGTGCGGCGACGGCCCATCCGGCCGCGCCGGCCAGCGGAGCGGCGGCGGCGGCCCGTGACGCCCGCGTCTGCATGGCGTGCCCGCGCCGGCCCAGCAGCCCCCGTCCGATGGCGTACAGCCCCAGCGCCAGCGCCAGCAGCACGACGGTCAGGGCGTAGGGCTCCGGGCTGGTCGCCACCTCGCGCAGGCCCGAGAGGATCTGCACCGGCGTAATCCGGTCGAACCCGAAGATCAGCGGTGTGCCGAGTTCGGTCAGCGACCAGATGAACACGATCGTGCCACCGGCGAACAGCCCCGGGCGGATCAGGGGCAGGGTGATGCGGAAGAATCGCCGCAGCGAGCCCGCGCCGAGGTTCTCCGCGGCCTCATCGAGGGCCGGGTCGAGGTTGGCCAGGGCCGCGGCAGCGTTGAGATAGATGATCGGGTATAGGTGCAGGGCCTCGACGATCGCGATGGCGCACATGCGGGAATCGAGGCGCAGCAGCGAGCCCGGCCCCCCGACGATCGGGAATCCCGCCCCGAGGATGTCGATCTCGACGCCCAGCAGGGCGCTGAGCGCGCCGGCCCGCCCGAGGATGGCCTGCACGCCGATGGCGCCGACGAACGGAGGCAGGATCAGGGGCGCCAGCAGCAGCCCGCTGAACAGCCGCCGGCCCGGGAAGTCGCGCCGGGCCCCCAGGGCCGCCAGCGGCAGCGCGATCGCGATCGACAGGATCGTGGTGAGCGTGGCGATCTTCAGCGCGTTGGCGAGTCCCTCCAGCGTCGTGGGATTCTGGAAGACCCGCAGGATGTGCGTGAGCGTGAAGCCGTCGCCGGACGTCGGGTCGTCGGCGAAGCCGGCCCTCGTCGTCAGTGCGATCGGGTAGACCAGAAACAGCACCAGCAGCGCGATGGCGCCGAGCGTCAGGATCTGGTCAATGGTCCGCCTGCTCACAGCGCGTGGAGCGTAGTCGGTGGCGCCATCAGGCGCCCACGCAAAGCGGGCCGCTCGGAGAGCGGCCCGCGTGGAGTAT
>JBICIE010000317.1:0-7380 GCA_043101635.1 Phycisphaerales bacterium JB039
CGCCATCATGCTCGGCGGACCCGGCGCCGTCTTCTGGATGTGGATGGTCGGCCTCTTCGGCATGGCCATCAAGACCACGGAAGTCACGCTCTCGATGATCTACCGCAACACCGACAACCCCGAGAACCCGCACGGCGGCCCGATGTTCGTCGCCGCCAAGGCGTTCGGCGAGATGGGGCTCGGCGGGCTCGGCAAGGCCATCGGCGGGATCTTCGTCATCACGCTGCTGATCTCCACCATCACCGGCGGCAACATGTTCCAGGCCTGGAACGTCGCGGACATCACACACGCCTATTTCGATGTGCCGCAGATCGCCGTCGGCATCATCCTCGCCGTCCTCGTCGGGCTGGTCATCATCGGCGGCATCAAGCGCATCGGCGCTGTCGCCGGCCGACTCGTGCCCTTCATGTGCGCCATCTACCTGCTCGCGGCGGTCTACGTCATCGTCCTCAAGCTCGGGGTCATTCCCGAGATCTTCAAGCTCATCTTCGTCGAGGCCTTCAGCCCGACGGACGCAACCGGCGCGTTTCTCGGCGGAACCGCCGGCTACGCCCTGCTCTGGGGCATGAAGCGGGCCCTGTTCTCCAGCGAAGCGGGGCAGGGATCCTCGCCTATTGCGCACTCGGCCGCCAAGACCGACGAGCCGGTGCGCGAAGGCGTCGTCGCCGGACTCGAGCCGTTCATCGACACGCTCGTCGTGTGCACGCTCACCGCGCTGGTCATCCTGTCGACCGGCCTGTGGAGCCGCGGGCCGGATGTGGCCTTCGTCAACGCCCCTGCCGTCGCGCAGTCCGCCGACGGAACGTGGACGCTGGAGCGCGTCGAGGTGACCCCCGGGGACGAGACCCCCACCAGCGGCGCCGAGGTCTTCGCCGTCGTCGTGGCCGAAGAGAATCCCAACACCGGCAAGAACCTTCACCGCGTCATGGGCAGGGTCGTTGTCGAGCCCGATGGTGAGGATGCCCGCTACTTCATCGAGTGGGGCGCCTCGCCCACCGCGCGTCAGCAGTTCACGTTGCACTCCACCGGCGCATGGTTCAACCACCAGGGCGCCACGCTCACGGCCAAGGCCTTCGACTCGGTCACGCCCGGGCTGGGCAAGTGGCTTGTGACCCTCGCCGCCTGGCTCTTCGCCATCTCCACCATGATCTCATGGTCCTACTACGGCGAACAGGGGGTCGTCTTCCTTTTCGGCGAGAAGCTGGTCCTCCCCTACAAGGTCGTCTACTGCCTGCTCATCGTCGTCGCGGCGATCCCGCAGCTTATTTCGACCGACGCCCAGCTCGACAACCTCACCGCCCTCGGCACCGGCGTCATGCTCTGGGCCAACATCCCGATCATGCTGATCTTCGGTAACAAGGCCATGAAGGCCTACCACATCTACGTCGGCAAGCTCAAGCGCGGCGAGTTCAAGACCGAAGAGCACGAGCCCGCGTCGATCTCGGACGTCATGGAGGGCAAGGACATCAAATAGCACGGCCCGGCGCCGGCCGCCTCACAGCTCCAGCGGCGCGGGCGGCTCGACCTCCAGCAGCCCCGCCGCACGCAGCATGGCTTCCAGGCCCGCCGCGTCGCCGGCGCCGAACGCCCCGACCTCGAAGCTGTCCAGGTCCAGCACCCCCGCGCAGGCGCCGCTGGCGTCCAGCAGCGGGACCACCACCTCCGAGCGATCCCGCGGGTCGCACGCCACATAGTCGGCGCCCAGGGCCGCCACATCCCGCACGATCACGCTCCGCCGCGCGCGGAAGGCCCGCCCGCACACCCCGTGCAGCCCGATCGGCGAGCACGCCGGTTTGTCGCGGCACGGACCCAGCGTCAGCGAGGCCCCATCGGCCCCCGGCAGGTAGAACCCCGCCCAGCTCACGCCGGTCGGCGCAAGGGCTTCCCACACGCAGTCGGTCAGGCGGCGCAGGCGCTCAGCACGCGGCGCCTCGAGCACCGCCTCGGCCTCCCGCGCCAGCCGGTCGTACGGACGCGTCATCGTCGGGCTCCGGATACGAAAAAGGCCCGGACCACTGGCCCGGGCCCGAAGGTCAGTTGCCAGCGTCTCAGAGCGTGGCCGAGGTGTACGGCAGCAGCCCCATGAAGCGGGCTCGCTTGATTGCCTGAGCGATCATCCGCTGCTCCCGAGCGCTCACCGACAGGCGCTTGCGCCCGTAGATCTTCCCGTTCGGGCTGAGCATCCGGCGCAGGTTCTCGATGTCCTTCCAGTCCACATATGACGTGCCGTTGCCGGACGTCTTGAGGACCTTGATCTTGGGGGCGGCGCTGAAACGGTTGAATCGACTCACGTGAAAGACTCCGTCCTGGGCGGTGGGCCCGGGTTCGCCCCGGGCGACGGTGGGAAATTGTGGGGCGATGCTAGGCGCCGGCGCCGGTCAAGTTCCAGGCACATCGATCATGCCGCTGCCCGGATCGGACCCCGAGGTCCCCGCCGACCCGCGCTCCAGCTTCGGCTTCTCCGGGGCCTTGGGCGGCCGCGCCGGCTCCGGCTCCCGGGCGCGGGCCGGCGGTGGGGGCGTCGACTCCTCGAACGCCGGCGCCCGTCGACGAGGTCCAAGCAGGATGTCAGCCCCGTACGACCCTGCCCCGCGGATCAGCAGGTACAGCGCCGGCGCCGCGATGGCGGCGTTGCGGTACACCCCGCACATCGTCAGCTCCTGCGACGAGCATGGCCAGTTGATCTTCCCGAAGCACCCGCACGGGAAGCTCAGGCCCCGGTCCAGGGCCGACAGGATCGCCGCGACGAACCCGCCCAGCGCCAGCGTCAGCAGCAGCACCGCCGCCCGCGTCCACCGCCCGAGAACGAGCAGCAGGGCGCACAGGACCTCGGCCCAGGGGATGGCGTATGTCGCCACCTGGATGAGGTGGGCGCCCCGGTCCGGATCGATGAGCTTGAAGGCCTCGATCGCCTGCCGGAACTCCAGCAGCGCCGCTGGGCTCTTCAGCTTCTGGTACGCCGCGAACGTGAACACGCCCGCCAGCGCCAGACGCACGACCAGCAGCGCCCATGATTCCCGCGGCCCGGGTCGCCAGCTCACTGGCCGCCTCCGGGCTCGGCGCCTTGCGTCACCAGATCAGGATGCGCTGCCGCCCAGGCCGGGTACCCCGGCTGCAGCACGTGCATCCGGTCCGGGCCGAAGCCGAGCAGTTCAAGCTGCTGGGCCAGGTTCTTCGACGCGTCGCAGTCGCCTCCCTCGCAGTAGATCACGATCACATCCGGCTGTTCGGTGACCAGCCAGCTCACCGTCGCCGAGCCGGAGCCATCGGTGATCTCATGTGACATCAGCCGACGCGCGCCGGTGATGTGTCCTTCCTGATAGAACTCGGGGAATCGGGCGTCCAGGAAGACGGGCAGCGTCTCGAATTTCACGAACCCCGTCTCCCACACCGCGTGCGCCTCGGCGACGCCGATGAACGGGTCAAGCGCCGAGATGTCGATCTCGCCGTCCGGCGCCGCCGCCGGGCCAGAGGTTTCGCCCGGCTGCTCCCCGCCGCCCTGGGCGCCGGCCTCGCCGGAGCCCCCGGCGCCGGTCGCCTGCGCGCCATCCTGCTGCTGGCCGGGCCCCTCCACGGGCTTGGGGCGAGGCTCCCCGAAGGTGGTCCGGATCGGCGCGAGATACGAGTGCGCCATCCCCGCGGCCGTCGCGAGCGTCATGATCGCCAGCATGCGGTAGATCAGTCTCACGGGGCGTCGCTCCCGCCGGCGTCATCGGCCGGGAGCTGCCGCCCGGCGTAGCGCACGCGCACCTTCTCCTCCAGCGGCACATCCGTGGTGAAGACGAAGTAGCCCTCCAGCCGCCCGATCGACTCCCGCTGGGCCACGATGGTCGCGACGATCTGATACCCCGCCCCCTCCTCTTCCGGCAGGGGCGTGATCTTCACCGTCGGCGCCGGGAGCACCTTGTCGTCATGATCAAGCTCCTCGACCTTGAGGATCTTGAACGGCTTGCCCTTGGCGTGCGTCAGCCGGAACGTCTGCTCGGTCGACTCGCCCGCCTTCACCGAGCCCGCCGGGATGCGCATGGTGTCGAACGCCAGGTCGCCGGTCACGTTCGCCGTCACCGCCACGCTCGTCAGCCGGCGCGAGCGGTCCGTCGACCGCACCGTGATCAGCCCCTGGTGGAAGCCCACCGGCGTCGCCGGGAGCAGCGACACGCGGATCCTGGTCTGCCCCACGCTCTTGCCGTCCCGCTCCACCGTCTCGGTATCCAGCACCTCGATCTTGAACGCGTCGGTCCCCGCGACCGTCGCCGCGTACGCCTCGAAGTCCTCATTGCGCCCCGTCACCGTCAGGATGATCTCCTTCGGCGTCGCTTTGGGGCTGTCGCCGAAGGCCACCGGGAACGGATCGAGCTGGATCGCCCGCGTGATCGTCGCTTCCATCCGGATGCGCACCTGCGGCGACGACGCGTCGTCGCTCTCGACCGTGATGATCACCGGCTTGCTCTTGTCGGTCCCCCAGCCGGCGGGGTTCAGGCGCAGCTCCAGATCGCGCGATTCCCCGGCGGGAATCACCACCGGCTCGCCGCCCTCGGCGTCCTTCATCTTGCCGACCACGCACCCGCACGTGGTGCGCACCGCGGTCACCGTCAGCGGGCCATCCCCGACGTTGCGCACCGGGACCAGGTCGATCACCGTCGGATCGAGGGCCAGGTGATGTCCGAAGTCATGCTCCAGGCTGTCCACCTTGATCCGCCCGCTCGGGCGCGGCGCCTGCTCGCCAGCGCCCTCCTGCGCCGCCGCCGGCGCCGCCAGCCCCGTCAGCCCCAGTGCGATCAGGCAGCAGGTCAGTGCAATCCTGCCCATGGAAGATACCTCCTTGCTCAGCGATCACGCCCGTCGGTGATCGTGACGCCCGCCTCCTCGCCGGCCGCGACGATGCGCCCGAGGAACGTCAGATCCACGAGTTCCTCCAGCGGCACATCCGTCTTCAACTGCAGCCGCCCGCGCACCGCGCCCTCAGCGCTGTTGCCACGGAAGATGAACGTCACCCGATACGCGTCGCGCTTCTCCGGATCCACCGGCTCCACGCGGTACTCGACCTTCGAATCCAGGTTCGACTGTTCCTCCAGCCCCAGGATCTTGAACGGCTCGCCCCGCATGTTGCGCACCAGCACCGGGAACTCCGTCGACGCCCCCGGCCCGATCCGGCCAAAGGCGATCCGGTTGGGCGACAGCGCGATGTCCCCTTCGATCCGCGCGGCAAGCTGGATGTTCAGCACATCCTGGCGCGGGTCATTGGTGCGGGCCGTCGCCACGGCGCTCAGATGCCCCGGCGCCGCCCCCGGCTTCAGCGAGACGACGATGTCCGTCCGCCGGAGCGTCTCGCCGTCGATCTCTTCTGCCTCGGTTCCGATGATGTCGGCCGTGAAGAACTCCGAGCCGATCACCGTGATGTCGGTCACCTCGAAGTCGCTCGTGCGCCCGTACACCGAGATCAACTGATCCTGCGTGCCACCCTTGTGCACCGCGCCCATGTTGGCCAGGGCCGGCTCGGCGTAGACCACCCGCTCCACCGTCGCCGAGATCGTCAGCACGGTCACCGGGTTGACGGGATCGTTGGTGCGGATCGTCACGCGCTGGTGGCTGGGCCCCATCTTGCCCTTGGGCTTGAAGGTCACCGGCAGCACCGCCCCCTCGCCGGGGGCGTACTGCAGCTTGTCCAGATCCGCCGCCGTGCACCCGCACGTCGAGTGGATGTCGTAGATCACCAGCGTGTCGTCGCCGGTGTTGCGGAACGCGAACTCCGTCGTCACCGGATCGGTGTCCAGGATTCGTCCGAAGCCGTGACGCAGCCGATCGATCTCGAACACCGCCCGGCCCTGCGAGGCGACTGGCCTCTCGGCCTGCGGCCCGTCGTTGCCCCCCGCCGGCGGGAGCAGTTGCCCGCTGGCCACCGGGGCCAGCAGGATCGCGGCGATCGCGGGAATGACCAGTGCGCGAGGGACGCCTGTCGGGCGCATGTCGGTAACCTCCTTGCCGGGGGCCGAGCCCGCCGCTGCGGCAGGCGCGCACAAACCCCTCCTCCACAGTGTACGAGGATCGGCAACGAGGCAAGTTCCGTCGCCTGATCTCCAGACCAATGGCGCCGGGCCGCTGGTACAGTCGGATCGAAACCCTACCTTGTCCCGAACATATCCTGGGTACCGGTCGATTCCAGGGCCCCGCCCAGCCGCTTGAGGGCGTGCACGTACGCCGCGGTCCGCATCGGGAGCTTCTTGTCACGGGCCAGCTTGTAGACCTCGCCGAACTCTCGAGCCATGATCGTCCGCAGCCGCTCGTGCACCTCCTCCAGCGTCCAGGCGTAGCCGGTCTGGTTCTGGGTCCACTCGAAGTAGCTCACGGTGACGCCGCCGGCGTTGGCCAGGATGTCCGGCACCACCATTGTGCCCTGCTTGTACAGGATCGCGTCCGCCTCGGGCGTCGTCGGGCCGTTGGCCAGCTCGATCATGAACCTGGCCGAGATCTTGTGCGCGTTGGCGTCGGTGATCACGTTCTCCAGCGCCGCCGGCGCCAGCACGTTGACATCGAGCTGCAGCAGTTCCTCGTTGCTGATCTCGTTGCCCACCGGCGCCAGCGAGCCTTTGGACATCTTGTGGCTCATCTGGGCCTCGATGTCCAGCCCCGTCGGGTCGAATCGCCCGCCGCGCGAGTCGCTGATCGCCACCACCTTGTACCCGTCCGCCGCGGCCAGCCGCGCAAAGTGCTGGCCGGAATTGCCGAACCCCTGCACCGCAACCGTGACGCTGCGGGGGTCCCAGTTCTCGATCCGCTCCAGTTCCTTCATCTGGTAATAGCCGCCGCGCCCGGTCGCGTCGTCGCGCCCCACCGAGCCGCCGATCGCGATCGGCTTGCCCGTGATCACTCCCGGCAGCCGCCGGCGGTGAATCTTGGCGTACTCGTCGGCCATCCACGCCATGACGGTCGCGTTCGTGTACACATCCGGAGCCGGAACATCGATCTCCGGGCCGATGACGTCGGCCAGCGCCCGGATGTAGCCGCGGCTCAGCCGCTCCAACTCCATCATCGACAGTTCCTTCGGATTGACGGCCACGCCGCCCTTGCCCCCGCCCATCGGGATGCCGACCGTCGCGCACTTGCACGTCATCCAGAAGGCCAGGGCCCGCACTTCGCTGGCGTTGACATCCGGGTGGAACCGGATCCCGCCCTTGGCCGGCCCCCGCACCGTGCTGTGCCGGCACCGGTACCCCGTGAACATCCGAAGGGACCCGTCGTCCATCCGGACCGGTATCGAGACTTCGAACAGGGCCTCCGGACGGCGCAGGCGCTCCAGCGTCTCGGAGTGCACGGCCGAATGCTCGGCCGCCATGCTCAGGCGACTCAGGGCAACTTCGAAAAGATCCTGCCCGGTTGTAC
>JBICIE010000318.1:0-14016 GCA_043101635.1 Phycisphaerales bacterium JB039
AGTGAATCGCCGGGAAGGTGCCGGCGCAGATAACCGCGAAGATCGTCATCGCCTCGGCGGCCCGGTTCACGGCCGTACGCCACTTCTGCTTGAACAGCGCGAGGATGGCGCTGATCAGCGTGCCGGCGTGGCCGATACCGATCCAGAACACGAAGTTGGTGATGTCCCAGGCCCAGTCCACCTGGTTGGTCAGGCCCCAGACGCCCACGCCGGTGATGATCAGGTACAGGATCATCAGCGTGCCGATGCCGGCCACCGTGGCGCTGAGCCCGAACAGCGGCAGCCACCACTTGCCCGGGGCGTTCTCGACGTACCCGCAGACGATGTCACTGATCTCCGCGAAGCCGCGGTTGTTCAGCACCAGCGGCGGACGCACCGCCGGGTCGTCGATCAGCGAACCGTCACCGACCGCGGCGTCGCGCGATCGATCGAGCGGACCCGGGCGCTTGCCCGCCAGCCGCTCGGCGGTGATCTGGTCTGGATTGAGACTCGTCATCGCGTCTCCGGATAGGTCATCGTCGTGCGGCGCTCAGGCGCCGATCACCTTCAGGCTCAGGGCGTAGCCGGCGTCCTCGCCGGCCCGCTTCGGGTCGAACATCGCGTGCCCCTGCTCTCCATGCGTGTCGCCGCCGCCGTGGTCGCCGCCGTGATGGAACGGGTCCTCCACCGGCTGGCGGAGGGCCGGGTTGGGGTTCTTGACGCGGATGAGGTACTCCGTCCGCGGGCGGGTGTTCAGGAAGCCCAGCAGCGCAAAGGCCCGTCCGCTGGCGTGCATCTTCGAGACGGCGCTCTCCTTGTCGTTGATGTCGCCGAAGACGATGGCGCCGGTCGGGCACGCCTGCTGGCAGGCGACCTGGAAGAACCCGTCGGGCACGTGCTTGAGGTCGCGCAGCGACGCCTCGTAGCGCGCGTTGTTGATCCGCTGGATGCAGTAGGTGCACTTCTCCATCACGCCGCGGCTGCGCACCGTGACATCCGGGTTCTTCTGCATCTTGCTGATCTCGTCCAGCTTCGACAGAAGGCGGGGCGGGATCTTGTGCTGATTGTCCGGCAGCATGCCGTCGAAGGCGCCGCCGGTGGCCTTGCGCACCGTCCGGTGCAGGCCGCCGTTGAACTTGGTTGTGCCGTAATCGAAGAAGTTGAACCGGCGCACCTTGTACGGGCAGTTGTTGGCGCAGTACCGCGTACCGATGCACCGGTTGTACACCATGTAGTTGATGCCCTCGGGCCCGTGCACCGTGGCGTTGACCGGGCACACCGTCTCGCACGGCGCGTTCTCGCACTGCTGGCACGCCACCGGCTGGAACATCACCTCTTCCGGATTGTCCAGATCGTCGCCGACGAAGTAGCGGTCCACGCGGATCCACGCCATCTCGCGCCCGCGGGCCGTCTCCTCCTTGCCCACGATCGCGATGTTGTTCTCGCTCTGGCACGCCACCGTGCAGACGCCGCAGCCGATGCACTTGGCAAGGTCGATCGCCTTGCCCCACTGCTGGCCGGTGGCGAACGGAGAGCCCGGCGCCGCATCGGAGCGCGACTGGTTCAGCGGATTGATGTAGATCGACCGGTTCGGCGGCGTGTGGCTCAGCTCGCCCAGCCGCTCGGCGAAATTGAGCGTCTGGTGATCGCTGCCGTCTCCGTAGCCGTAGAAGTCGTGCGCGTCGACCACCGTGGCGCCGTGATGCTCCCACGCCGGCAGGTCCACCTGGCGGATGAGCGTGTCGCGGCCCTCCAGCGACCAGTGGTTCTGGGTGCTGGCGACCATCTCGCGCCGGCCGGTCTTGCGCAGCGTCGCGCCGCCGGCCTGCCACATCGCGCCCGACGCCCGCAGCCGGTAGGTGTTCACGCCCACGCCGCTGCCCACGAGCCCGCAGTGCTCGCGCCCGTAGCCCAGGCGCAGCAGCACGGCGCCGTCGGCCATGCCCGGCAGGATCCACACCGGGATGTCGAGGCTCCGCCCGCCGAACTCGAGCGTTGCGACATGGGCCTTGGGGAACTTGTTGAGATAGATGTCCTTGGGATTGTCGGTGAAGTTGGGGATCAGCCCAAGCTGCTCCGCCGTCGCCGGGCTGATGAACGCGGGGTTGTCCCACGCCGTCATCGAGCCGATCTCCGGCAACTCCTGCAGCCAGCCGCAGTTGGCGTAGCGGCCGTCATACAGGCGGCTGGTGGCGAAGATGACGTCCAGCGACTCGCCGTCCGGCGCCCGAGTCGAAGCCGGCGCCGAGCGCAGCGCTTCGGCGACCGCGCCGGCGCGGACCTGCGCCGGCTGACCCCGCCCGGTCGAGCCCAGCAGCAGCCCGTCGTGCAGCGTGCGCCGCCAGGTCTTCTCGAACTGCCCGGCGCTCTGCCCGAGCGTGGCGCGCCATGTCGCCCGCACGATGTCATAGCCCGCCGCCCCACCGGCGCCGGCCGCCTCCGTCTGCGCAGGCGCCTCGCCCCCGGGCGCCGGCTCGCCGGTCACCAGCAGCCCGGCCTGCTCTGCCGCCAGCGCCGCCTGGGTGATGGCGCGTTCTTCGGCGAAGTCATCGCCCAGGATGACGGCGAGCATCTCCAGTTCACTGTGCCCCGCGTACAGCGGCGCGATCATCGGCTGCACGATGCTGAGCGTGCCGTCCAGGGCCCGCACATCGCCCCACGACTCCAGGTAATGCGCCCCCGGCCAGACCATGGTCGACGCCGCCGCCGTGTCGTTGGACTCGACGCTCAGGCAGATCGTCGTCGGTACCCGCCGATAGCGCGCTGCGAAGTCCAGGTCGGCCGGCGCCGTGTAGACCGGGTCCGCGCCGATCGTCACCAGCAGCTCAACCTCGCGCCGATCGATGGCGCCGGCAAGCTCGGCGAGGGCGGCGCTGCCGTCCGACGCCTCCTCGTCGCTCATCGGCCACCAGGTGACGATCGGGCCTGTCGCGCCGAGCGCCTCGTTGACCGCGGCCGCCGCGGCATGAATCGCCGCCGGCAGCGTCCGCCCGACCAGCAGGACCGCCTCGCCTCGATGGCTGGCCAGATCCTCGGCGGCCGCCTCGACCCACGCCTCGTCGAAGGCCGCCCCCGGCGCCGGCGGGAACGCCGCCAGGGCCCGCAGGGTCGGACTGTCGGCGCCGAGCCGCTCCATCACGCGCTGGGCAAGACGGGCCGCCAGCGCCGGGGCAGCGCTCGGGGCGATGCGCTGGCGATGGTCCGCCACGCCGCCGGTCGGCGTCGGGCTGCTCTCGGCGACGTACAGGCGCCCCATCGCGCTGTGCCCGGGCTCGCCCGGATCGCGCGTCAGGGCGAACTCGCGGGCGTTGACCAGGGCGTCGGACTCGTCGTAGGTGAAGTCGCGCTCGATCGCGACGATGCGCTTCGCCTTGCTCAGCGTCAGGCGCTCGCGCATCGGCTGGCCGAAGGCGATGCGCGATCCCTCGACCGCGCTGACGTTCTCGATCGGCTCGTAGGCGATCCAGCGGGCCTCAGGCCAGCGCTGGCGGATGCGGTCCCGCAGGGCGTCGCGCGACGGGCTGGACTTCTTGTCCACCACGATCGCCAGGCCGCGCCCGCGCACGCTGTCGAAGCGCCCGAAGCCCTCGTTCGTCTGGGTCCACTGAACGAACGCATCCCAGCCGGGCTGATACTCGGCGTCGCCAGCCCGGCGCACCGGGACCATGATGCGATCCGGGTCGTACAGCCCCAGCACGCTCGCCTGCGCGAAGACGCTGGTGCGTCCCTGGCTGACCGGGTGCAGCGGATTGCCCTCGACCTTCGTCGGTCGGCCCTCGTGCGTCTCGACCAGCAGGCCCTCGGCGCCGCCCCCCGGCAGCGGCATCGCGGTGGCGTAGTACAGCGGCTTGCCGGGAATGATGTCCTCCGGCGCCGTCTGCGAGTACGGCAGGATCCGGTGATCCGGCCGCCGGCAGCCCGGGATGGTCGCGGCGCCCGCCAGCGCCAGCGAAGCGCCCATCAGCTTCAGAAACCCGCGCCGCGTCGACTGCTCGTCGAGCAGCACCGACGCCCCGCTGGGGAACTCCCGCTCAACGAACTCGCGGAAGCCCGGGTCGTCAGAGAACTCCTCGACGCTGCGCCACGCCTTCGGGCCGCGCCCGTTGACACGGGCAAGCTCGCGGGCGGTGGGCGGCGCCTTGGTCCCTCGCGTGGATGGGCACTGACTGGTCATGAAGCGGCCTCGTCGGGACGCCGGCGGTCGGCCGGCGGGATCGGATCAGTTCAGTAGTGACAGGCTCCGCAGTTCTCCGGCGGCGCGAAATTCAGCGCCTCCAGCAGCGCCTGCGCCTCGGCCTGGTGGGCCTGGGGATTCGCGAAGTACTCCTCCTCGACCCACTGCAGGCGCGTCACCTGCGACGGCGGCACCAGGTACAGCTCCGGCGTCTCCTGCACCTGCCGGTGGCAGTCCAGGCACCACGCCATGCTCAGCGGCTCGGCCTGGTACACGATCGGCATCGCCGTGATCTGGCCGTGGCAGCTATAGCAGCTCACGCCGGCCTGCACGTGCACGTGGTGCGGGAAGTTGTGGACATAGTCCGGCAGCTTGTGCACCCGCCGCCACTCGATCGACTCGTCATTGGCGTAGGCCGTGCGGACGAACCCGACCTTCTCCTCACCGGGTTCGAAGTCGGGGCTCAGCAGCCCCTCCTGGTGGCAGCCGTAGCACACCCCCACCGACGGGATGTTGGCCTCATACGACGTCTCGACGTGGCTGTGGCAGTACCGGCAGTCCATGCCGAGCTTGCCGGCGTGGATCTGATGGTTGAACCCGTACCCCGGCTGGCGCGGCATGTATCCCACTTCCCAGAATTTGGGAGTGGCCCAGTACCAGAATCCGGAAACCACGCTCGTCAGAGCGCCCACGGCCAACACCGCCGCCGCCGTTGGCAGCGCATTGGTCCACTTGGGGAACATGGCCGACACGCAGCCTCCTTCCTTCCGCAATCGCTGGAGCCCGTCTGGGACGCCGCAGAGGGCGGAACTTTCACCAGCTTCCGTCTACAGTTCAAGCAAAAATTACTGTCAGGCCGCAACTGAGACCAGGTCTCAATTGCCCGCCCCGAAAGGCCAGAATATGAACAACGACCAAACAGGCGGGGCCGCGCCGAGTACCGGAATCTCCGGTCCGATTCTCACTTTTGGCTTTGCCACCGCCGTCGCCATGTGGCTGCTCTGGCTGGTCACCAACCTCCCGGGGCTTGACCTCCCGGCGATCGTCACGGGTCCGGCCTTTCTGGTCGTACTCGCCGCCGGCTGCTTCTGGGCCGGGCGCTACCGCCAGCCCGCCTGGATCGGCGGCCTCGGCGCCGGACTCGTCGCCGGCGCCCTCGACCTGCTTGTCCTGCTGTCGCTGGTCTCCGGCGCCGGCAGCGCCCAGCCGCCGGACGCCGGCCCGGCGCCGGGCATGGCAGGCCTGACCCCGCACGCCGCGCTGTGGGCCAGCGGCTTCGTCGCGATGTGCGCCCTCGTCGGCGCCGGCGCCGGCGCACTCGGCCGGCTGCGCCCGGCCCCGCAGAAGCCCCGCAACTGGCTGGCCCGCTTCGGCGTCGTGACCTGCCTGGCGACCTTCCCCCTGCTCGTGCTCGGCGGCGCCGTCACCAGCACCGACAGCGGACTGTCCGTACCCGACTGGCCCGGCACCTACGGCGCCAACATGTTCCTCTACCCCATCGGGCTCATGACCGAGCACCGCATCTTCCTAGAGCACTCCCACCGACTCTTCGGGGCCCTCATCGGGCTGACGACGATCGTCTTTGCCGTGCAGATCTTCCTTGCCCGACAGCGCCCCGCCCTGCTCGGCTGGGGCGCCGGGATGATCGCCCTCGTCATCGTGCAGGGTCTGCTCGGCGGCTTCCGCGTCACCGAAATGAACGCCGGGCTCGGCGTCGTCCATGGCGTCATGGCCCAGATCTTCCTGGGACTGATGGCGGCCCTCACCGCCACCCTCGCCGGGCGGCCCGCCGCGTGCAGACTCGCCCCCGGACTCGCCATCGGACTGGGCGCCGCGCTGCTCGCCCAACTGAGCATGGGCGCCACCTACCGGCACCTGAGCCACACCCCGGACCCGAGTTCCGGGATCACCCACATCCTCTGGACCCACGTCGCCTTCTCCCTGGTGGTCGCCTGGCTGGCAATGGCCGCGGGCGCCCGGCTCCGGCGCAGCGAGTCGGTCGTGTGCCACCGGCTTGGCGGGGGGCTGATCACGGTCGTCTCGCTTCAGCTTCTGCTCGGTGTGGGCGCGCTGGCGGTGGTGCTGCTCTGGCCGGCGGCCCCGACGCCGACCAGCGCCGATGTCCCGACCGCCGACCCGACGCCCGCGCTCGCCGCCGCGGCGACCCTGGCCCAACAGGCCAACGGCGCCCTGCTGCTGACGCTGGCGGCGGTCGCGCTGGCGTGGGCCCGGCCCCGCCCCCACAAGGCCGAACAAAGCGCTTCCTGAAGCGGCCGATATCTGGCACAATGGGGCCATCGCGGGCCGGGCCGGCCGACCCGCTGCAATCGCGCGCGCCCCGGCGCCGTTGAAAGGCTGACCGCCCCGGAGAAGCCAGATGCCGCAGCCAACTGTCACACGGCGCCGCGCCCAGCCGATGCGCCCCATCCGGCCCGACGAATTCGGGTACGACCAGGGGCGGCACCTGCTGTGGCGGGCGGGCTTCGGCGGGACGCCCGCGCAGGTCCAGACGCTGGTGCGCTGGGGGCCCGAGGAGGCGGTCGGGTATCTGCTCGATGTCGAGAAGGTCCCCTTCGAGTCGCCGGACGCCGACCTGTTCGACCGCGACATCATCCGCCCGCCGACGGCGGCCGAGCGCGCTCAGGCGGCCGAGGCCCGGCGCCGGCGCGATGAGGATGCGCTGGCCCGCATCCGCGCTGCCCGCCAGGAGGCCCAGCGCACCGATCGGCGCCAGATCCGCGATGTGCAGCGCTGGTGGCTGACGCGCATGATCGAGACGCCGCGCCCATTGGAAGAGAAGATGACGCTCTTCTGGCACGGCCACTTCGCCACCAGCTACCGCACGATCGAAAACAGCTATCACATGTACCTGCAGAATCAGCTCTTCCGGCGCCACGCGCTGGGCAGCTACGCGGAGCTGATGTACCAGATCATCCGCGACCCGGCGATGATCGCCTATCTCGACAACAACGACTCGCGGCGCGATCGCCCCAACGAGAACCTGGCCCGTGAACTCATGGAGCTGTTCAGCCTCGGCGTCGGCGCCTACGGCGAGCAGGACATCAAGGAGGGCGCGCGGGCCCTCACCGGCTACACCTTCCGCGATGACGCCTTCTACTTCGACGAGCGCAACCACGATCCGAATCCCAAGCGGATCCTCGGGCGCAGCGGCCCGATGGATGGCGACGGCTTCGTCTCCGCCATTCTCGAGCACCCCGCCTGCGGACGGTTCATGGCCCGGAAGCTGTACCGCTACTTCGTCGCCGATCTGCCGGATCGCGACGATGACATCGATCCCGAGACGCGAGAAGTGCTCGACCGCATGGCCTCGACGTTCCGGCGCAACCGGTACCAGATCCGGCCCGTGCTGCGCGAACTGATGCTGTCGGAGCACTTCTACGACGACCGCATCATGGCCCAGCAGATCAAGAGCCCGGCGCAGCTCGTCGTCGGCGCCGTGCGCTCGCTGCTCGTTCCGGTGCGAGACCTGGGCGTGCTGCTGGAAGCCATGGACCTGATGGGCCAGAACCTGATGATGCCCCCGAGCGTCAAGGGCTGGGATGGCGGCCGGGCCTGGATCAACACCTCGACGCTGTTCGTGCGCCAGAACACGCTCAGCTTCCTGCTGACTGGTCGCAAACCCGGCGGCTACGACGCCCTGGCGGCCCAGGAGACCTACGACCCGCAGCCGGCGCTGGCCGAACTGGAGCGGGCCAGCCCGGGAGCGCTGCGTGACCCGGACCGCCTGATCGACTACCTGCTGCGCTTCATGCTCGGACGCGCGCCGGACCACGCCCAGCGCACGCTGCATGAGTTCGTGCGCGCCAACGGCAACGACATCTCGACGGACATGACCATCGGCCTGATGCTGCTCATCACGGCGATGCCGGAGTATCAGCTCTGCTAGGAGCACGAACTATGGACTTACACAACTCACACGCCTGGTCTCGCCGCCAGTTCATCGCCCGCGGCGTCACGCTCGCCAGCGCCACGTTGACGATTCCCGCCTTCCTGCAGCGCTCAGCTTTCGGCCTGCCATTGCCGCAGGAGGGCCTCTCCTCCATCCCCGGCGTCGATGAAGACCGCATCCTCGTGGTCATCCAACTCTCCGGCGGCAACGACGGGCTCAACACCGTCATCCCCTTCGGCGCCGACGACTACTACAAGGCCCGCCCCGGCATCGGCATCCGCGCTGACCAGGCCCTCAAGCTCGACGAGCGGGCCGGCATCGGCCTGCACCCGCGCATGGATGGCCTCAAGGCGCTCTACGACGAGGGCGCCTGCGCCATCGTCCAGGGCGTCGGCTACCCCAACCCCAACCGCTCGCACTTCAAGAGCATGGACATCTGGCACACCGCCGACACCAGCGCCACCGGTGACGGCTGGCTCGGCCGCTACTTCGACAGCCAGTGCTGCGGCTACGGCGCTGGCGAGAGCGGCACGGCCGATCGCCCGGAGCCTGACGCCGCCGCGGGCCCCGCCGGCGTCGCCATCGGGCGCGCAGCGCCGCTCGCCATGCAGGGGCGCAAGGCCAGCGCCGTCAGCTTCGAGACGCCCGACCTGTTCCGCTGGACCGGCAAGGATGTCGCCGAACCGCTGGCCGACCCCTACGAGGCCATCAACCGGCGCACTCCGCCGGCCGAGACCGCCTCCAACGCCGACTTCCTCACCCGCACCGCCCTGGACGCCCAGATCTCCAGCGACCTGATCCGCAAGGCGGTCGCCCTGCGCCCGCTGGTCAGCTACCCCGGCAACGGCCTGGCCCGCCAGCTCGCCATGATCGCCCAGATGATCCGGGCCGGCATGAAGACCCGCGTCTACTACGCCACGCTCGGCGGCTTTGACACCCACGCCGGCCAGGGCGCTGCCCAGGGCAACCACGCCAACCTGCTGGCCCAGTTCTCCAGCGCACTGGCGGCCTTCTACGCCGACCTGCGGGCCCAGGAGAACGACAAGCGCGTGCTCACCATGACCTTCAGCGAGTTCGGCCGGCGCGTCAGCCAGAACGCCAGCGGCGGCACCGACCACGGCACCGCCGCCCCTATGTTCCTGTGCGGCCCGATGGTCCGCCCGGGGCTCCTGAGCCGCCATCCGTCCCTGACGAACCTCGACTCCGGCGACCTCCAGTTCGAGGTCGACTTCCGCTCCGTCTACGCCGGAATCCTCACCGACTGGCTCCAGGCGGACGCCGAGGCGGTGCTGGAAGGCCGTTTCCGGCCTCTGGCGGCCATTCGCCAGACAGGGGCTTGATTCTCCCGGCGACTTGTGGCATGCTGGGAGTGACGTGGGGGACGCGGGGCCGGCGGGGAGGTCGGCCTCGCGTTCTTTTTTGCCGTCTTCGGTTTTCCGCCCTCGGCTCAGCGGTTGGATTAGAAAAGGACGGCCCCTCGGTCCGGACTGGGGAAGGAGCCATCATGATCGGCAACGGCCCGATCGTCGCAGCGGCTGGCGGGCTCGGCGTATGCGCTGGCCTGGCCGTCGCCCAGACCCACTGCCCGCCGCAGGCGACGCTGACGGCCGCGACGCCCGTTGAGTGGGACTATTTCGGAAGAGCCGTGGCAATCCATGGCGACCGCATTGCCGTCGGAGCGCCGCCGAGCCCCGGAAGCGTCGGAACCGGGCGCTTCGTGCGCGCCGGCACGGTGTACCCGTTCCGCGACAGCGGCGCGGGCTGGGTGGCTGAGCCGCCGATCCACGCCATCGACGCCGCCGCCGGCGCCCACTTTGGCGAAGACCTCGCGCTCAGCGCCGGTCACATGATCGTCGGCACGCGATCGGCCGACACCGTGTACATCTACGCCGAGCCGGCGCCGGGCGCCAGCGCGTGGACGCTCGAGGCGCACATCAAGGGCGCCGGGCCGTGGTTCGGCTCGGAGGTGGATCTGATGACGGGGGACGACCGCGCCCAGCGAGCGGTCTTTATTGCGCCTAACGAAACGCCGGGCGGGCGTCGTCATTATGCGACGCGACTCCGACGACTGGGTCGAGGAGGAAAGGCTGTCGGGCTACTCCCCGGCGTTCGGTCAGAACATTGCGGCCGATGGGGACACGCTCGCCGCGCTCGGTGGCGCCGATGGCCTCCTCGGCGGCGGCACAGTGTTCATTTTCCACCGCGAGGGCGCGACGTGGGTTCTGACGGACCAGGTCAGCGAAGAACCGATTATCTTCTCACCTTTTGGCGTGGTGATGGCGCTGCGCGATGATGTCTTGGCGGTGGGCCAGCACCGGACCGCGACGGATCCGCTGCCGGAGGACCCGCACGGGCGCGTCTACGTCTACAGGCGCAGCGGCGCCCGCTGGGAACGCGAGGCGATCATCAACGAAGACGGCGCCCGCGGCGACTGGTACTTCGCGCAGGACATCACCTTCGTTGGAGAGTGGCTCGCCATTGAATCGTCAGGCGTCGTACAGCTCTACGCGCCAAACGCGGGCGCGTGGGAGTTCGTGGACAGCCTGCGAACCCCCTTGACGCACGGCCTCTCGACGGTTGCCGGTGACCGCCGGCGGCCGGCGCGACTGGTCGCCGGAGAACCGGACACCGGCTTCCGCGCTACCGGCGCAGCCCACGTCTTCTCCCTCGCCGCCTGCTATTGCCGCCCGGATCTCACCGGTGATGGCCAGCTCGACCTGTTCGACTTCCTCGCCTTCCAGAACCTCTTCGCCGCCGGCGACCTCCGCGCCGACTTCGACGGCTCCGGCGAACTCGACTTCTTCGACTTCCTCGCCTTCCAAGACGCCTTCGCGGCAGGGTGCTGAAAAGAGCCCCGAGCGCAAGCCACGGCGCAGCCCGGAAGGAGCGGTCATGACTCGAACAGGATGCGGATGTCTCGTGGCGCTTGTGGCGGCGCCCGGCTGGGCCCATTGCCCGCCGCAGAGAGTGGAGCCTCCGACGCCTTGGGTTCGAGCCAACTTCGGCGGAGCGGTTGATGTCAACGCACGACACCTGATCGTCTCCGATCGCTCCGATGCGACTTTGTGTCCGGTTTTCCAGACCTGCGTGAACGGGGCCGTTCACACATTCGAGTTTGACGCATCGCAGGGCACTTGGCGACTTGAACAAACGCTGTTTCCGTCCGACCTGGACGAGTACTACACGTTCGGCCGGTCATTGTGCCTCTCCGAGGAGCGGCTGCTGGTGGGATGCCCTGTCAGTGACCTGGCGGCGCCCGATGCAGGCGCCGGGTACGTGTTCGATTTCGTGGGCGGGTGCTGGATCGAGACCGGCACGATTGCGCCTGTCGAGCCCAGCCCTCATGGGTTCGGGCGATCCGTGGCCGTACTTGGCGGTGCGGCCGTGATCGGGCAACCACAGCTGGACCTGGCCTGGTTCTACGCCGAGACTCCCGGCGGATGGGTTTTCCGCCAGAAGCTCACGCCGCCCGACGATCCGCCGGTCAATTCGGAGTTCGGCAACGCCGTCGCGATCTCCGATGACTGGGTCTTCGTAGCCGCGCACTTCGACAAGTCGCTCGGCCAGCACAGCGGCGGCGTCTACGCCTACCGGCGCGACGGTGAGCAACTGATCTTCACGCAGAAGCTGCTGGCGCCCGATCCCGGCGGGGTTCCGGAATTCGGCGCCGATATATCGGTGAGCGGCGACTGGCTGGCGGTCGGCGCCCCGCGCTCGACCCGCCGCACGACGGGTCAGGGCGTCGTTCACCTCTTCGAGCGCAGCGGCGAGGACTGGGTCTGGCGCCAGGAAGTGACGCACGCCGAGCCCTTCCTCGATGATTACCTCGGCGCCCGGCTGCAACTGTTCGAAGGCACACTGGTTGCCGGAGCGCCACGCCAGCGGACGGCGCACGGACTGGGCAGCGCATACATCTTCAAGCAGGCGCCGGACGGCAACTGGCGCGAGGCCACGCAACTCGAGCCGGACCGGGGAACCTCCCCCTTCGGCGACGCGGTCGCCACCGACGGGCGCTGGGCCGTCGTTGGCTCGCCCGACGAGACGATCGGGCCCGCGCTGTACACCGGCGCGGCATACATCTTCGACCTCGACTGCCTGCTGGCGTGCCCCGCCGACCTCGATGGCGACGGCGAACTCACCTTCTTCGACTTCCTCGCCTTCGGCAACCTCTTCGCCGCCGGCGACCTGCGCGCCGACTTCGATGGCTCCGGCGCCCTCGACCTCTTCGACTTCCTGGCCTTCCAGACCGCGTTCGCGGCAGGGTGTTGAAAGAGCCCCGAGCGCAAGGGCGGGCGGCCTGCTTGCGCGCCGGGCGCATGGCTTGTTTCGTGGCAAAGGGCCCCTGAGCTCGCGCTCAGGGCTCTTTGGCCTGATGAGTTCGCGACGCTTCGGCGCCCGGAGCTACGGCCGCCCGCTGCTCGATCGTCCGCAGCATCACCAGCACCAGCACCACCAGCGCCACCAGCGGGCTCAGCACCAGCGCAGTCACCAGGATGCGATGGGCCCTGCGCGACCGCGCCGGGCGCCGGCTCACCCCTTCGCCTTCGCGAAGTTCTTCGCCACCTGGTCCCAGTTCACCACGTTCCACCACGCCGAGATGTAGTCCGGGCGCCGGTTCTGGTAGTTCAGGTAGTACGCGTGCTCCCACACGTCCAGGCCCAGGATCGGCGTCCCGGAGAGCCCGGCCATCGCCTCGCCCATCAGCGGGCTGTCCTGGTTGGCCGTCGAGCCGACCGCCAGCTTGCCGCCCTTGACCACCAGCCAGGCCCAGCCGGAGCCGAAGCGGGTCGCCGCGGCGTCGGCGAACTTCTCTTTGAAGGCGTCGAAGCCGCCGAAGGCGCTATCGATGGCCTTGGCCAGGTCGCCCGAGGGCTTGCCGCCGGCCTTGGGGCCCATGATCGTCCAGAAAAGCGAGTGATTGACATGCCCGCCGGCATTGTTTCGCACCGCAGTGCGCTTCTCTGCGGGCAGATCCGACAGGTTGGCCACGACTTCTTCGACGGACTTATCGGCCCAAGGCGTCCCCTTGAGGGCGTCGTTGGCCTTGGAGACGTAGGCGGCGTGGTGCTTGCCGTGGTGGATCTCCATGGTGCGGGCGTCGATGTGCGGCTCGAGGGCTGAGGCCGGATACGGCAGATCGGGCAGGGTGAAAGGCATGGTGTGGCCCTATCTCTTTTTCGGTTTCTGTTAGCGCCGCCGAAGTCGGCAGCGCCCCGGCTGTCCACACAGATCCGTGCCGGGTTTGAGTTTCGAGAGATTTCGGTTATCCTAGGGGTCCTGGTCCGGAGTGGGCCAACCTCGGCCACCTGGGGGCCGAAGTGCGAGTTTGGGTGATTCGGGGCGACTGATCGAAACAAAATCGGCCCTCAGGCGTACCAAAGGAAGGTGGCAGCGTGTCGCCGGCCATGTGGTTACGGCGGGATCTTGAGGCGACGCCAGCGCCAGCCTCCGCAAGCGTGATTTTTCACGTCCCGAGGGGTTCGGGACGGTCGACATTCCGAGCGGCATCCCGGTGTGCGGGACCCGCGGCGGGGGGAGATTGGTCAGAGAGAGCTTGAGCCGCGCCTGTGCGCGGAGGTGAGCAGCTATGAAGCGACATACCCCCAGCCCGCTCGAGCAGGCCCGACGGCGGCATCGCGTTGATGTCACCGGTGGGGCGCTGCGCGCGCGTCGCACGCTCAGCCGCGAGGACGAGATGCTCCTCAACCGGCTGATGACCCATGAGCAGGACTTCATCGACAGCCCGGCCTTCTATGAGGAGGCGGCTGAAGAGAAGATCTACGACGAGGCCCCCGAGATCCAGAAGCCGGATACCACCTGGTATCACCCGGTGATGGATGATCTCTCCGGGGCCCGGACGCGGACGGTCAAGAGCAGCCAGCAGGTGATCCTGACCGGGGCCGAGGAAAAGGTCCTGTTCCATCAGTTCAACTACGCGCGGTACCGCGTCTGG
>JBICIE010000319.1:0-6370 GCA_043101635.1 Phycisphaerales bacterium JB039
CCGGAGGCGCCGGAGGTTCTCGTCGAGCGCGTGGATCGCGACCGGGACGGGCAGGCCGACCTGCTCGTCACGGACAGCACGATCGATGTCGGGCGCGCCATCGGCCTGCCGGACTCGGCGCTGCTGGTGTTCGCGATCGCGCCGTTTGCGCTCGGGGCGGGGTACCTGTCGGGCAAGGCGGGGCTGATGGTGCTGGCCGGCGGCGTGCTGGCGTACCTGATCGTCAACCCGATCCTCTTTGAACTCGGAATGCTGCCCGGATCGCTCAAGGGATACCAGGTTTCGACCGGCGGCTGGGGGCGCGAGCACATCGGCAAGCCGCTGGGCATCGGGCTGCTGCTGGGCGGGGCGCTGATGGGGGTGGTGGTGTCGCTGCCCTCGATCGGCGCAGCGCTGCGGAGCGTGGCGTCGGCGAAGGGGGCCCGGGGCGGCGGCAGCGACGAACTCGGGCTCAAGACGCTGGGCCTGGCGGCGGTTGGCGCCTTCTGCCTGCTGTTCCTGACGGCGTTCCTCTCCAGCGGCGAGGCGAGCAACCGCTTTGATCCGGTGACCGGCGCGACGCTGGTGCAGGCGGTCGGCGAGGAGTCGGCGGCGGTCGCCCCGCCCGAGGGCGGCTTCCCGACGACCGTGTTCCGCGGATACACCCTGCAGTTCGAAAACGCCGAGTCGCTGGCGCAGTGGGAGCAGATGGCGCCGGAGGACCGCGATGAATCGCTCAAGCGCATCCGGTCGCGTCCCGGGCTCCTGGCGGGGCTGCCGCCGGTGGCGCGGGCGCTGCTGATCGCGCTGATCGGCACGGTGTGGATCTGGTTCAGCGGGATCATCATCGCCCAGTGCACGGGCATGACGGACTGGTCGCCGATCTCGGGCATTGCGCTCTTGACGGTCGTGCTGGTGATGATCCTGGCCGGCGTGGGGGCCGTGATCCCGGCGGTGCTGGTGGGCGCCACCTTGTGCTGCGCGATCACGATGTCGGCGGACATGATGGCCGACCTGCGGACGGGCTCGATCGTGGGCGCCCTGCCGCGCCGGCAGCAGCTTGCCGAACTTGCAACGACGTGGATCGGACCCGTCATCTGCATGCTGACGGTGCTGCTGATCGCGGCGGCGAACATGGAGAAGTTCGGCGTGCCGATGGGCATCGGCACCGAGACCGGGGCGCCGCAGGCTGAAGCGCTCAAGAGCGTGATCAACGGCGTGCAGGGCGGCGAGATGCCGTACGCGATGTACGGGTTCGGCACGCTGCTGGGGCTGCTGCTGGGGCTGGGATCGTTCGCGGGGCTGGGCGTGCTGATCGGGCTGAGCATGTACCTGCCGTTCATCTACATCTCGACCTACGGCATCGGGTGCATCATCAACATCACGCTGGCCAAGGTGAAGGGGAGGACCTGGGCCGAGGAGTGGGGTGTGCCGTTCGCGGCGGGGTTGATCGTCGGCGAGGCGATCCTGAGCCTGATCATCAACGCGATCATCGTGATCGCCGCGAGCATGGGAGGAGGGGCGTCATGAAGCTGCTTGCCAGCCTGCTGCTGACCGTCGCGCTGGCCCTGGGCACGCTGTCTGCCGCGACGGCGTACACATACCCGACATCCGCGGATCTCGTCGGGCGGACGCTGAAGTTCGACGCCGCCCGGGCGCCGGACGGGGCGGTGGTTGCGCCGAAGGACACGCCGATCACGCCCGAGGTCCTCGAAGCGCTGCGTGCGGCGAACGTCGAGCGGGTGCACGTGAAGGAGTTCGGGGTGGGGCTCTGGCCGCACAACTGGCTGTTCGCCCTCGCGCTGGGCGGGCTGTTTGCCGGCTCGATGCTGATGCGGGCGGCGGGGCGGAAGGCGGCGGCCGCTGGCCTGGCGCCGGTGGACGGTCGCGCTGTGATGTCGCCGCGGGATCTGGTGGCCAGCGCCAAGGCGGCCGTCGAGTCCCTTCGCAGCGAACTGGCCGGCGTTGCCGACGGGCGCCAGAGGACCCACCTGATCATCGAGCGGCTCGACGCGACGCGCAAGGCGCACCTGACCCCGTTCGTGGACTCCCGGGTCGAACTGGTGGGGTCGCTGGGGCTCGCCGGCTATGCGCGGATCATGGACATCTTCTCGGCGGCGGAGCGGCAGGTGAACCGGGCATGGTCCGCGGCGGCGGACGGGGCTCTGAACGAGTCCGAGGCGTGCCTCGAGCGGGCCAGCGATCTGCTCTCGGGAACCATCTCGCTGCTCAACGAACTCCAGGGCGCAGCGCCGGGCTGAGCGGGCCTGCTCGTGCGGCGAGCCACTGCCGATGGAGTGAACGCTCACTAAGCAGTGGCCCGACTGTCAGTTGCGCGAATCGAACTGGGGGATTCAACGAAGCCTCGCCGGGCGCCGGCGGATCTCTCACGCCGCGGCGGGGAGCGGGCCGACACTCAGTAGTCGAGAGAGAGCCGCAAGAGGATCTTGCCGGAAGGAGCCAGGATGAGCGTCATGACCCGGATCTCCAGGATGCTGGGCCCGCGCAATCTGCGTCCGTCGCGGACCCGCCCGGGGCCGGCGGCGACGACCAGCCAGCGCATCGCCTCCAGCGCCGGAGTCCGCAAACCGGCCCAGACGGTGGAGCGCAAGCCGGCGCCGGCGCCGGTCGCCGTGGGCGCCGCGGCGAACGGGAGCGGCAGCGACGGCAAGGGCCAACTGAGCGACTCGCGGGTGCTGGCGGCGACCCGGACCAAGCAGGAACTGCTGAGCGAACTGCAGCAGAACTACCGGGAGGTGGTGGATCTGGTGCGCCGGGTCAAGACGCACATGGAGACGCAGGATGACCGGTTCGACCGCCTGATGCAGGTCGCCGAGCAGATCCGCCAGAGCGTCGAGGCGGCGCCGGGCCTGCGCGAAGACGCCCGCAAGGCGCTGGCGGCGCTGGATCAGCTCTCGGTGACGCAGCGGGAGTGCCAGGACCGCACGGAGAACGCGCTGTCGGCCCAGTCGGGGCGGCTGAACCGGATGACGGAACTCATGGAGAGCTCCTCGGAGACGGAGCAGCGGGTCGCGGCGACGCTGAACGACATGGGCACGACGCTGTCGGCGATGGCCGGCGCCACGCAGGGGCTGGGGACCGCGCTGCAGGCGCTGCAGGAGCGGGAGGCCAAGCGCGACGCCCAGCTCGCCGGGCTGCTGACCCGGAGCCACCGGTGGATGGTGGCGATCACGGCGATGGTCGGGGTGGCGATCGCAGCCGGGCTGATCCTCGCGGCGATGCTGGCGAGCTGACCGGTCCGGAGGCGGCTCAGCAGGTGTATCCTGCGGTCATGAACCGCAACCTGATCCTTCGGATTTCAGTTCCTCTGGGCGCAGTTCTGCTCGCAGGGTCGCTGTTGGCGTGCGCCGGTCAGTCGGCAGCGCCGAAGCGCGAGGCCGGCGCTGCGCCGGACCTGCCCCCGGCGCCGGCCGACGCCGAGATCGTGCTGGATGGCGCAGTCGATGACTGGCGGCCCAACGCGAGCGTGGTCGCCGACTCGACGCATCTGTACTTCCGGGTGAAGGTCGCCGGAACGGATCAGACGCTCCAGGGGATGGCCCGGCCGCTGCTGGCCCGTTTCGATCTGGATGGCTCGGCCGAGACGGGAGCCCGGTACGCCTCGCCGCGGATCGCCCAGGACTTCGGCACGGACCTGGAGATCGTCTTCAGCCCCAAGGGCCCCGGAGACGAGCGCGGGCGCGGGGTGTCGATCAGCGCGGTCGGGGCCGACGGGTCGCTGCGTCCGATTGCGCTGGAGACGATCGACTTCCTGTTCACGCCGTCATATGCCGCGGAGTGGTACGAGGCGAGGATCTCGCTGGCGGCGCTGCTGGAGGCGGGTCTGCCGCGGCCGGAGGGCGGGGGCGCGGGGCGGCTGGTGTATGTGCTCGGCGATGGCGCTGGCGGCGTTGCCGGCTGGGCCGAGCCGGCGTGGTTCCGCTGGCCGGTGACGGCGCAGGCGCCGGCGCCGGCGGACGTGGCGGCGCCAGCGCGACCGCAAGACGCCATTCGGATCGTGTCGTGGAACGTGCTGCGGAGCCGGCCGAGCGAGGAGCCGGCGCCGTTTGCCCGGGTGCTCAGCGCCCTGGCGCCGGACATCGTGCTGGTGCAGGAGTGGGATGAGCCGGACGCCGACGGGATCGCGGCCTGGTTCGAGACCAACGTCGGCGACCAGTGGCGGGCGATCAAAGGCGAGGGGCGCGGCGTGGCGGTTGTGACGCGGTGGCCGGCGGCGCTGCTGGGGCCCGAGGCGCTGGAGCCGGAGGGGATGGATCGGCCCGTTCGGTTCATCGGGGCGCTGGTGGAAACCGACCGGGGATCGGTGGCCGTGGGCAGCGCCCACCTGAAGTGCTGCGGGTACGCCGGCAGCGAGGAGGACACCGAGCGGATGGTCGAGGCCATCGCGATCCGGGACGCCATCGGCGAAGCGCTGGCGGAACTGAGCCCGGGAGCGCTGGTGGTCGGCGGCGACATGAACCTCGTGGGCTCGCGCCCGCCGCTGGAGGCGCTGATGGCCGGGGCGGATCTCGACGGCAGCGACCTGGAGGTCGCCGAGGCGTTCACGCTCGGTGACCGGACGCAGGTGACCTGGAGCGCGGCGGGCGCCATCTTCGCGCCGGGGCGGCTGGACTATCTGGTCTACAGCGGCAGCAGCGCCGAGCTGGCGCACGCGTTCGTGCTGGATACGGCGGTGCTGAGCGAGACGGCTCTGGGGTCGATGGGTCTTGCGCGGGGCGACTCGCGCGCCAGCGATCACCGGCCGCTGGTGCTGGACATCCGCATGCGGTAGCGGCGGTGCTGGCTACTTGGCGTCGACCTCGACGACGTGGATCACGCCATCTTCGGACTTCTCGACGACGCCGAGATCCTGCAGCGCGGCGAGGGCGGCGAGCTGCTCGGCCTGCTTCTTGGACTGGCCCCACTTGGCGTCGAAGCGGCGCGGGCCGATCTCGACGCCGATCTTGAAGCACTTGGCGTGATCGGGGCCCTTCTCGTCGAGCACTCGATAGCTGGGGGTGTCGCCGAGGTTCTGCTGCGCGTACTGCTGGAGGACGCTCTTGAAGTTCTCCTGGTGGCCGCAGACGGCGGCCTGCCGGATGCGCGGCTCCAGCAGCGGTCCGATGAAGTTGCGGGCCGCCTCGAAGCCGCCATCGAGATAGATCGCGGCGATGACCGACTCAAGGACCGCCGCGGCGAGCGACTGCGGCAGGCGACTCTGCGAGAGCATGCCCTTGCCGAGCTCGAGGTACTCGTGGAGGCCGAGTTCGCGGCTGATGCGGGCGCAGGTCTGGCGCGAGACCGCGGTGGACTTGATCTTGGTCATCTCCCCCTCCAGGAGCGTGGGGAAGAGCTGGTAGATCCGCTCGGAGGCGATCATGCCCAGGACGGCGTCGCCGAGGAACTCCATGCGCTCGTTGGAGTCGAGCCGCCGATCGGCGATGGAGGCGTGCCGGAGGGACTCAACGAGGTAGCCCCGGTTGGTGAAGGTATAGCCGATTGCGCGCTCTGCCGCATCCAGCCGGTCGTCGGTCACACACACCACTTGCGCCCTCGGCGCGCCAGTCACGCACACACCGGCCCGCGCCACTGACGCCTCAGGCGGGGGCCGCATCGGACGTGGGTCTGCGCCAGGGTTCGACGACCGCCTTGGGCGGTCCACGAACACGGGCGCCAATCCCGGTCCCGGGGACCCCCGGGACCCTGACAGCTTACCTCCAGATCGGCGGATCGCCAAGCGCAAGTTGGCGCACGTGGGCCCGGTCGGCTGGCCGGTGCCCGGCGGGCCGGCTATCGTTGCCCCCGCCGGGCAGGGTCGACTGCCCGATCGAAACCCGAACGGAGGTCGGCCGTGTCCACCCACTATCCCAAGCGTCGAAGCAACGTGAAGCGCCGCCGCCGGTTCGGCTTCCGGGCGCGGATGAAGACCAAGTCCGGCCGTGCGATGCTCAACCGCAAGCGCCGGATGGGTCGCCGCCTGAGCGTGCGCGGGCTGTAGCGGAACGATCCGAACGAAATCGGCGCCCCCCTCGCGGGGGGCGTTGTTCGTTTTGGGGACAGGGCGGGACCGGCTCGCCCCCCGTCACGCGGCAGAGCCGGACGCCTCCACCAGCGCCTCCGCCCGCAGCTTCTCCATCAGCGCCGCACGGCTCCGAACCCCGTGGATCTTCATCAGTTTGCGCCCGTGGTTGTACGCCGTCGCCTCGCCGATCCCGAGATTGGCGCCGATCTGCTTGTACGTGCCCCAACACGCGCAGCCCGAAGGGCTGCTCGAAGCGCAATTCCGGTACGACGATCACCCCCGCGCGCACCCGCGTGCGCCATTCCAGCGCCGCGCCCGACGACCCTCCTCAGCCCGACGGCCTCGACCGACAATAGCCGGGGCGTGGAG
>JBICIE010000320.1:0-13069 GCA_043101635.1 Phycisphaerales bacterium JB039
GGCCGGAGCTCCAGACGCTGCTAGGCGTGGCGTCGGCGGTGGACCCGGCGGCGCCGGAGTTCATCTTCCCGACGGATCCTCGTCACCCGACATGGCTTGAGACCCCGTTCCTGGCCGTCGACCCGCCGACGTGGTGGCCGGACTTTGGCGACGTGCTGACGCCGGCGCCGGGCGGGCGCGTGATTGGGGAGTTCGAATTGAGTGGCGAACCGGCGATGCTCGAGACCCACAATGGCGCCGTACTCGTGAATGGGCTTGATTGGGACGATGCGGGGGCGGCCGCCGTTCTCATGGGCCGTGATCAGTCCTACTACTTGACCGGGTGCCTGCCTGACTTCGATGACAACGGGAGTCTCGACTTCTTTGACTTCCTGGCGTTCCAGAACGCCTTCGCTATGGGCGATCGTCGAGCCGACCTGAACAAGGACGGGTTTCTCAGCCTGTTCGATTTTCTTGTCTTTCAGAACGCATTCGAACTTGGCTGCCGTCCACAGTAGGGAGAAGCTCAGATGAGCGTCATCATCGGTGAGACGCCGAAGCAGCAGGGGCGCGACAGTGCCCTCATTGCGGACTCGGAGACAAGCGGCGAACTGGCTGCGACCATGCCGTTCAGCGTGTCGCTGTGGGTGTACTTCGATCAGCCGCCGGGAACAAGCGAGACCCACACCGTCTTTTGGTACGGGGATACCGACGCCCAGAGCAACTATCTTGTGCTGGAAGCGACGAAGAGCGCGCTCGGTGGCATCGACATCGAGGCCCGTCTCCACGGCACCTCGGGCTCGGTGAGCGCAACCAAGACGCAGTTGACGATCGGAACGTGGTACATGCTCACGGTCAATGTCGAGGCTGGCGGCGCCAGTCACACGATCACGCTCTACGTTGACGACACCGAAGAGGACAGTGATTTCGCTGCCATCGGCAGCGTGACGCCCGCCAACTACGACCGGTTCCTGCTCGGCGTTGCCGATGGCGCAACCAACTTCGGCCGGTTCCGCGCCGAGCACGTGGCGATCTGGGCGACGAACGGTGACGATGAGCCGCTGACGGCAAGCGAGATAGAGACACTGTACGATGAGCGGCTGGCGCCATTTGATGCCGACGAATCGACGCAATCAGGCGGTATCAACCGCGCTCCAGGCACGGCCTATTGGATGCTCGTTGGGCATTGGTCTGCCGGGGTTGAGGCCGATGATGAGCAAGACGGACGTGATAGCGGACTCCTCTTCAACCAAGCAAGCGCCCCTTTGCCCACTCCGCCAAAGCCTCCCCTCCAGATGCTCGACACTGCCTACCCCCTCGTCTGGTCCGCGGCGACGCCGGTGATGAAGTACCTCGCCAGCCAGGACCTCTCGCCCGGCCCCTACATCCACCCGCCCGTCCCGCCCGTCAGCCGGCTCCAGCCGCACTTCTACATCTTCAACCCGGTGGAGCAGACGTTCAGGTACGGCGCCGGCGAGATCCCGCCGTACACGATGGGCAACTTCACCCGCCCGACAAGGAGGACTGTGATGAAGCGCGCGAATCTGATCGGCGTCGCGGCAGTGCTGTGCCTGTGCCCCAGCGCCGGCGCGCAGCCACAGGTGTGCGGGCTGGAGACATTCGACGCGATTTCCCCGGACTACTGGCTTGGCGTCGAGTCGGCGGTGGGCCGGCGTATCGAGCGGACGTTTCACGTGCCGACGTTCATCGACATCCTGCGGTCGCAGCGGTGGGACTGCGTGATGATCGCGTACTACTACCCGGTCGAGCCCGGCGACCGCGCCCCGCTGCTGGAGGAGCTGCGCAAGCACCTGGATGCCGGCGGCACGATGGCGGTGACGTACCCGCACCTGGACGAGTGGCCGGAGTTCCAGGCTCTGCTGGGCGTGGCGTCGGCGGTGGATCCGCCGGCGCCGGAGGCTGTGGAACCGATATCGCCCCGCCATCCCACCTTCATGGAAGCCGGCGCCTTTGGGGTCGATCCACCAACCTTCTGGCCCGACTTCGGCGACGTCCTTGAACCGATCGCCGGCGACGGTCGAGCCATCGGCGCATACATCACGAGTGAACTCCCTGTCATGTTGGAAACGCGGGGCGGCCAGCTCCTCATCAACGGGCTGACCTGGGACGACTGGGCCCCGGCGAATCTCGCGGGCCGGGATCAAACGTACTTCCTGCTGTGCGAGGCGGACTTCGACGGCAGCGGGTCTCTCGACTTCTTCGACTTCCTCGCCTTCCAGAACGCGTTCGGCGCATCCGACCTGCGCGCGGACCTTGATCTCATCGGACTGCTCGACCTGTTCGACTTCATTATGTTCCAGAACCTATTCGGGGCGGGGTGTCCATAATGCCCGGAGGGCAGCGACCATGAGCGTCGTTCTTGGTGAGACGCCGGATCAGTCCACTCGCGACAGCGCCCTCAAGGCCGATCACACGACCGAACTCGCGTCCTCCTTCCCCTTCTGCGTCACGCTCTGGCTGTACCTCGACGCGCTACCAACGCAATCCGACACCTACACCATCTTCTGGTACGGTGAGCAGGGGGAAACCGACAACCTGCTCCGGTGCTCTGCGACGCTGAGCGCGACCTCCGGGTTCGACATCACGGCGACACTGACGGGGTCCTCCTCATCGGTTACTGCAAGTGAGGTGCAACTCTCCACTGAGACATGGTACATGATCACCGTCGTGCTGGAGCAGACGGCAGGGGCGACGTGGAAGATCACGCTGTATGTGGATGACAACGAAGCCGACTCGGCGTCCGGCGACATCGGAGCCACGGCGCCCGGCGACTACGACCGCTTCCTGCTCGGCGCCACCGACGGGGGAAGCGACTACGGCCGCTTCCGCGCCGAGCACGTGGCCATCTGGGACGCCGAGCTCAGCGCGAGCAACATCGAGACGCTCGCGGACGGCCCGTGGACGCCGCTCGACGGCGAGGAGTTGATCGACCAGGAGCCAGGTACCGCGTACTGGATGCTGGTGGGCCACTGGTCGGCGGGCATCGACGCCGCGAACGGCCAAGGGATAGGAACACGTGACCAAGGGCTGCTGTTCAACCAGGCGAACGCCTCAGGCTCGACAAGCAAGCCTCCGCTCCAGATGCTCGACAGCGACGATCCCGTCGTCTGGTCCGCCGCCACGCCGGTGATGAGGTACCTCGCAAGCCAGGACTTGGCCCCCGGCCCTTACATCCATCCACTCGTTCCGCCAGTCAGCCGGCTCCAGCCGCACTTTTACATCTTCAACCCGGTGGAGCAGACGTTCAAGTACGGCGCCGGCGAGATCCCGCCGTACACCATGGGCAACTTCACCCGCCCGCTCCAGAGCGATGGCCAGGGCGCCAACAACCTTGCCCCGCCCGTCAGCAGCCTCACCACCTACATCCCCGCCACCGACATCGCGCTGATCGCCAAGCGCATCGCCGACTGGTTCGAGTTCTCGGGATGGGGCGCCGGGCGCGGCTCGGTTGGCGACGGGCAGTACGAGGGGTACGCCTTCCTGCGGGCGGTCGGCCTGGGCGATCTCGCCGGGCCCAACGAACTGCTACGCGGGTTCCGTGGCACGCTGACGACGCCCGATGAGAAGTCGCCGTTCACCGGCATGGGCAGCGCTGTGCCGCTGGAGATGCACCCGCTCGACCGCGTCACCTCCGTGACGCCGAACAACTCCGCCCGCCCGTGGCACACATGGTTCCGGGCGCACGGATCGCGCCTCGTCAAGGAGTACATGGACGGCTTCTGGACAGCGCTGAAGCGCGAACTCGATGAGCGCGACCTGTGCTACCCGCGCGTGCTGTGGTGGGACCAGGAAGACTGGGCCCGGCCGAACTACGCCATTCGCCCCGATCCGGACGATCCGACGGAGGAACCGCCGCAGGGGACGTTCACGAACCAACTCGCCGACGACCGCGCTGACGAAGAGGAGATCCTCCCGAGCAAGACCCTGGATGACATCTACTCCGGCACGCCCAGCTACGACGATGAGCAGGATATCGGCAGCAACTACAACAGCGCTTTCTACCAGTGGTACCTCGGCTACTCCGTGCCCATCCGCCAGCAGGCGGTCTGGGAGGCAATGCTGCAGACGGCCAAGGGCGCCGGCTTCTTCCCGCTGACAACCTGGTCCAACTACGACGGCTTCACGGCGAACAACCCGGACTTCCTTTTCCCCGGCAACACCTGGCGCGAGGCCTACAACACCGCCGCCGAGACGATCCAGGGCGATGTCAGCAGCCCCAAGCTGTACACGCCCGGCTCGCTGCGCAAGAACGTCAGCGCCGACGACACGCTCCAGGATCTTGGCTCCACCTTCTCGCAGGTGCTGCGCAACCACGCCAAGGGCAAGATCGACGCCTGCATCAACAGTCGCGCCGGCCCGCCGGTTGCGCCCTGGTTCCAGACCGGGCTGCGCCGCTTCGAGACCACGGCGACACCCGGCCCGGACGACTACTACTGGTTCACCCCTGAAGACGCCTTCGACATCCTCGCCTACGCGTGGATGCGCGGCGTGGACGACTTCCTGATCTTCATCTGGGACAACCCGCTTGACCTCACGCCGCCGGACCCCGACACGCAGAAAGAAGCCAACGACCTCGCCTACGAGGTCTCGCGCAAGCTGCTCAACTGGGTCCACTTCATGCCGCAGGCCCACGGCGCAGCGCGCACGGCCCGCGTCAGCCGGCTGGGCCGGCGCTGAGCGTCAGTCCAGGTTGCGCGGGCTGGCGCTGGCGACGAGGCGGATGGTCGGGGCGTTCAGGGCGATGTCGATGTCGTCGCCGATGTCGTTGGGCAGGATGATCAGGTCGATCGTCGCCTGCGTCAGCTTGGGGCCAACGTCATAGTCGAGCGTCACCGAGGCGTCGATCACGCCGGTCATCAGCGGGCGCTCGGTGGTCGCGGTGGGCCCGCCGGCGCCGGGGATGTCCTGCAGGATCAGCCACAGCTCGCCGGAACCGTCGGCGGGATCGGCGTCGCGCATCTCGAAGCGGGTGACCTGCCGGTCGCCGGTGACCGCATCATCCCGGCTGACGAACTCGAGCTGGAAGCCGGTCTGGGTTCCCGGGTCGTAGGGGCCGGAGAGCGTGATCTGCGGCGTGGCGACGACATCGGTCGGGAACGGCGCAAACTCCGTGCCCAGGCGGATCATCGACAGCATGCGGTGCATCACGATGCGCGTGACGACGTGGGTGGACGCCGACTCGCTGGTCATCTGGTAGCTCTTGAAGCTGGTATCCAGGGCCGCCAGCGACGCCGACAGCAGGGCGCTGGTGATGGCCAGAGCCACGAGCATTTCGATCAGGCTGAAGGCGCGCGCACGGGTGCGCGAAATGGCAAATCGCAAAGGGGCAAATGGCAAAGCGCGCCCCTGCCCGTTCGCCAGTTCTCCATTTGCCAATTTGCCATTTGCCATTTGCATCTTCCTCACGGCCGTCCCTCCGCGTAGGTTCCGGTGACCGGATCGGTCTGCACCTGGAGCATGATGCCATCGGGCAGGGTCATGTCCGGATCGAACTCGATGCTGATGCGTCCGTAGCCCCAGAAGGGCACCGGGTCGCCGCCGGCGGTGGTCTCGGTGGGGCCGACATCGGGCAGGCCGTCGCCATCGAGGTCGAAGCCGACGATGCGGCGCATGACCGTGCCGCCGGAGACCGGATCGGGCACCGGATGCAGCGGGAGCGTCTCGGGGTCCAGCGACTCCTCGTCGCCATCTTCGGGTCCGAAGTAGCCGAGGGTGACGTTGAAGTCGGCCGGGTTGCCGACGGCGACGCCGAAGAGGTCGGCCAGCGGCGGGACGCCCCACTCGGGCCGGAAGGTCAGCAGCAGCGCGCCCTTGATGGAGGCGTTGCCGCGGACATCGAGCACGCCGGCGATGATCACGCCGCGGAGGCGGACATCCTGCTCCGGCGGGCTGTTGAACGACCCGATGTCGACGGAGTAGCCGGGGAGCATCATGGTGCTCTTCTCGATCTCGTCGAGGTCGGCGGGGTCGGGGGCGTAGGCGGGATCGGAGCGCAGGGCCGGATCCGGGTGCTCGCTGACGAAGCGGGTCGCCCCGGTGAACTGCAGCTTGTTGCGCATGTGGGTGTAGACCTCGGGCGAATCGCTGATGATCGACCCGATGAAGAGGCAGTCGTGGAAGCGGATGTTGTTGGACAGTTCCTTGGTGTTGATGATGCGCCGACCGCCGACGAGGATGGGGTCGGGCAGGTCGAGCCAGTTGACCGGCCGGTCGCTCATGATGAAGTCGGCCTTGTCCAGCGCGTCGGTGATGGGGTTGTCCGGGATCACGAACGGCTGGCTGGGCGGCAGGGCCGTGGCCGGAAGCACGTCGACGGGGTATTCCAGCGGATCAGTAATGGCGATGCGCTCGGAGACGGGCAGCGGGCGGCCGGCGCCGGTGTCAAAGTACATCCGCCCGTACAGCGGCCAGTTGACCTGGTCGTTGTCCTCGTAGGAACGCACCCATGTGACGCCGACGAACGTGCAGTTGACGAACAGCCCGTTGTTGCCTTCCGGGATCTCGCAGTCCTTGAAGAGCATGTTCTCATAGACCGGCCGGTAGTACCAGTCGGCGATGTTGGGCGAGTTGAACGGCGCCCGCTCGAAGTAGGCCGTCGCCCAGTTGTCCGGCAGGAGGTCGCTGTTGGTATCCGGATCGAGGCGGTAGTAGGCCGGGGCGCCGGGCCCGCCGGCGCCGGTCTCGACGTAGGTGGCCAGATCGCCGACGCCGATACCCAGGTTGCTGGCGACCTGCTCCTCGAACGTGGGCGCGCCGATGGTCGCGTCGCGCAGCGCGGCCGTCGATGCCGCAAATGAGGTGCCGGTCAGGTCAGGCAGGACATCCGGCGGCACGGCGTATTCCGCCGCGGGCGAGCCATCTTCGGGTTTGAACGGTCCGGCCATGAACTGCGCGACATCCCCCTGGGCGGCGACCCAGTCGGGCTCTGCCACGCGGAAGGCGAGCGTGCCGCGGACCTTGGCGTACATGTCCTTGGCGTCGATGACACCGTCGCGGTAGCCAAGCACCTGGTCGGCGTTGTTGCCGTAGCGGTCGATGTCGAGGAAGGGCTCGCCGGCGTCCCACTCGCCATCGCCGTCGAGATCGTCAAAGCCCCAGACGCCGTTGCCGTTGCGATCCGGCATGACGCTGTCGAGCAGCAGGGCCAGGTCGTCGTCGATCGGCTCGCCGCCGCCGGTGACGAACTCGGCGGCGAGGCCCGCCGCGGGCGTGCCGTCGCGCAGGGCGTCGGACAGGGCCACCCGTCCGTCGGCGTTGGTATCGTAATGGGCGATGAAGAGATCGATCTCATCGAGGATCTGATCGCCGGTGACATCGCCGAGCGTCGTGTCGGGGATGCCATCGCCATCGGTATCGACCAGGGCGCCGGGGCCTTCGACCGGGTGGCCGAGGCGCAGGCGGTTGTCGCCATCGACATCGTTGGCCAGTACGCTCGCGGCGAAGCCATCGATGATGGCGTCCAGGGCAGGATCCAGGCCGCGGAAGTCGGAGCGGGTCATGAGCGGGTGACCGTTGTCGAACGTCACCGCGTCGTAGAGCATGCCAAGGTCGCCGGTCACACTGACGTTCTTGCCGATCATGATGCGCGACGGGCTCAGCACGGCGTGATCGACGCGCTTGACGAGCCGGAAGTCGCGCATGATGGTGCGGGTAATCGGCCGCCCGCCGCGCTGCAGATCGAAGTCGATGCCCGTGACGATGACGCGAACATCGGTGCCATTGGCCAGCGGCGCGTAGGTGATCTGAAAGGCCGGCCCGAACGCGCCGGTGGCGGGCAACTGCGTCTCCAGGCCGATCGGCGGCGTGAAGACCCAGTCGCTGGAGGCGTACACGCCGGTGGCCACACCGGCCGGACGCATGCCGAGCTGCGGCGACGACAGCCCGTCGAACGGGATCACGTTCCCGTCCCAGCCGTGGATCGTCAGCAGCGCGTCGGCGACGCCGGCGGGCACGGTCCCATCGATCAGCGGCAGCACGTTGACCGCCCCGCCGCCGGAGATGGACCCGGTCCAGAGTCCGGAGCCGTAGCTGGCGTCGATCTCACCGCGCTCGATCACGAAGCAGCTCACCGCCGCCTGCAGCCGCTCTTCGGCAAGATCCAGGCCGGTCTCGGCAGCGCCGAGCGCGCGCATGACGTGCAGGTGGCTGGCGGCGGTCTGGAGGTTGCCCTGGCTGGCGATGGCCATGGCCGCGGCCAGCGAGCCGAACAGCACCAGGAACATCATCGACAGCACCGAGACGACGCCGCGTCGGGTGTACCGGCGGCGGGTTCGCCGCACTGCTCGCCTGGCCTGCCTGGACCTGATGATTGCCATCTGCCGTCCTTCCCTGCCTCCTCCGCGGACTCCCCCTACGGAACGATCCATGAGACGCGCGTGATTTCTTCGGCGTAGGCCTGGAACGGGCCTGCGTAGCTCACGATCACCTGCACACGCACCGGATACTCATCGACGGCCCGGCCCGGGTTGACGCCGGAGGGCGGTTCAATCGCGTCATCCGCCACCGGTGTCGACAGGTTGGCCGGATCGACCTTCTCCACGATCACGGTCTGGACCCAGCCGATCATGGGCACCTCGTCACCCCCCGGGTCGAGCATGATCGAGCCGTCGGCGAAGATCTCGGGGATGACGATCCCGAAGGCGTCGACCGGTCCGGGTAGATCGCCGTCGGCCAGTCCGTCGCTGCCGTCAAAGGCGAAGCTGATGCCATCGAAATCATCGAGATCATCAAAATCGAGGATGGTGACCTCGCCGGGCTCCGGACCCCAGCCTGTGAGCACGGGCGACCCGGATCCGGAGTCGATCCACAGGCCGCTGGCGGGATCGTGGCGGGGCAGGTCGCGCATGAACTCGCGCAGCTCGTTGCCGAGATAGGTCGCCGCGGCGGCGTGGCTGGACCACTGGTTGGTGCGCATGAACGCCTGGTGAGCCTCGACCAGAGCCACGACACCGACGCCGATGATGATCGTCGCCAGCGCCGCCTCGATCAGCGTGAAGCCGCGCCCAGATGTTGCCCGTCGCCTGGCCATACCGAACCTCCGTGCGCATGGGCGTCCGCCGGCCGATCCGGGGGCGCTGCGCCACACTCGGATCATCGCATACAGATCGGTCAGGAGACCACCTGGCTCATCTTGAAGATGGGCAAGATGACGGCCATGGCGATGAATCCGACGATGGAGCCCATCACGACGATCATGATGGGTTCGATAAGCGAGGTCACGGCCTTGATCTGGTCCTTGAGCTGCTTGGCGTAATAGACCGAGACCTCGTCGAGCACCTCGCCCAGCCGGCCGGACTCCTCGCCGGCGGAGACCATCTGGATGACCGAGCGCGGCAGCAGCGTCGTCTTGGTCAGCGGCAGGGCGATCTTGCGGCCCTGCTTCACCGAGCCGTAGACGTTGCGCCACATGGTCTTGAACAGCCGGTTGCCGGAGATGTCGCCGGTGATGGCCAGCGTGTCGAGCATCGGCACGCCGGCGTTGATCAGCTGGCCCATGGTCTGCAGCGAGCGGCTGACGTACAGCGAGCGGAACATGTTCTTGAGCACCGGGATCGTCAGCTTCATCTTGTCGATCCAGAAGCCCCCCATCTCGGTCCTGGCCAGCACGAAGCCGAGCACGCCGAGGCCGGCGAGGCCGCCAAGCAGGTAGGGCCACTGGGCGCTGATGATGTGGCTGAGGCCCATGAGGAACTTGGTGGCCCAGGGCAGGATGTCCTCCTTGCCCTCGAAGACGCTGTAGAACTTCGGCAGCACGAAGGTGAGCAGGAAGATGGTCACGCCGACGGCCATGATGCCGATGATCGCGGGATAGATCGAGGCGCCGATGACCATCTTGCGCGTCTCGATCTCCTGAGCGATGTATCCGGCGATCCGGTCCAGCATGTCGCTGAAGGAGCCGGACATCTCCGAGGCCCGGACCATGTTGACGTAGAGCGGGCCGAAGAGCTTGGGGTGCTTGGCGCAGGCGTCGGAGAACTGCTTGCCGCTCTCGACATCGGTCTTGAGCTGCTGGATGATCTTGCGGAAGGCCCGGTGCTGGGTCTGCTCGGCGATGCCGTCAAGGGCGGCCCGGAGGTTGATGCCGGCGCGGATCATGACGGCGAGCTGGGTGGTGAAGTCCAGCACGTGCTTTTGGGAAGGCTTGCCCGCGTTGAGTTCGCGGATCTTCTCCAGCAGGGCCCCCGAGTCCAGCGTCTGCTGCATCGGGGTGATGCTGACGACGTGCATGCCCTGGCCACGCAGCACGCCCGCGGCGGTCGCGACGCTGTCGGCGCTCAGGATGCCCACCTGCACCTGTCCGGCCGACGTCTTCACCTGGTACCGATAGTTCGCCATGCGACCTCACGTTGTCAGCTGTCGTCTGCCTCCAGAGCCGGATCAGGCGACGAGCTGGCGCTCGAGCTTGTCCGGGAACGCTGCCTGTGCAACGGCGTCCTCCTTGCTGATCATGCCGTTGAAGTAGAGCTCTGCGATCGACCCGTCGAGGCTGCTCATGCCGATCGAACGGTTGGTGTCGATGACGTTCGGAATCTCGAAGGTGCGGTTCTCGCGGATGAGGTTGCGCACCGCGGGCGTGCACAGCAGCACCTCGACCGCCGGCGCCATGCCGGGCTGGTCGACGCGGCTGAACAGCGTCTGGGACACCACCGCCTGCAGGGTGTTGGCGAGCATCGAGCGGATCTGGTTCTGCTGACCCGCGGGATACATGTCGATGATTCGCTCGACCGTCTGGCTGGCGTTGACGGTGTGCAGGGTACTGAACACCAGGTGGCCGGTCTCGGCGGCCGAGATCGCCAGGGCCGTGGTCTCCAGGTCGCGCATCTCACCGACCAGGATGATGTCCGGGTCCTGACGCAGGGCGTGCTTCAGTCCGCTGGAGAACGTCGGCATGTCGGCGCCGAGTTCGCGCTGCTCGATCAGGCACCGGTCGCTCTGGAAGGTGTACTCGACCGGATCCTCCAGCGTGATGATGTGCTTGCGGTAGCGCTCGTTCATCGCCTGGATCATGGCCGCCAAGGTCGTCGACTTGCCGGATCCGGTGTCGCCGGTCACCAGCACCAGGCCGCGCGGCAGATAGGTCAGCCGTGCGATCACCTCGGGCAGGTTCAGGGCGCCCAGCGGCGGGACGCGGGTCTTGATGGTTCGCAGCGTCAGGCCGACGGCGCCGCGCTGCATGTGCGCGTTGACGCGGTAGCGGCTCAGGCCCGAGATCTCGTAGGAGAAGTCGGCGTCCTTCTGCCGCTCGAAGATCTCCACCGACTCGGGCGGGGCCATCTCCTGCAGCATCTCGAAGGCCGACTGCGGCGTGATCACCGGGAAGTCCATCGGCGTCATCACCTGGTGGACGCGCATCACCGGGGGGTGACCGGCGACCAGGTGGATGTCCGACGCGTCGGCCTCGTGGGCTGCGGCGAGCACTTCGTTCAGATTCACACCCGGCTCCTTGTACCTCCCGCCAGCCGGCGGATCCGGCCACGGTCGTGGTCGCTATCGGCGGGCCTTGCGGGAATATTGACCGTGCCGAAGCGAGAGCGCGGGGCGCCCTTGCGGTCTGTACCGTCTGGGCGACCACGGCCGGCTGTGCCGGGGGCGCAGTCGAACTTCAGCCGGCGAGCCGCTCCCGCGCCGCCACGGCCAGGGCGTCGGCGCGCTCGTTCTCCGGGTGGCCCTGGTGCCCGCGGATCCAGTGGAACTGGACCTGGTGGACCTGCATCAACTCGTCCAGCCGGCGCCACAGGTCCTCGTTCTTGACCGGCTTCTTCGCGGCCGTCTTCCAGCCGCGCTTCTTCCAGTCGGCCAGCCAGGTCTTCAGGCCGTTCAGCACGTACTGCGAGTCCGAATACAGGTCGACGAGCGACGGCCGCGACAGGGCGCTGAGCCCCTCGATCACCGCGATGAGTTCCATCCGGTTATTGGTCGTCATCGCCTCGGCGCCGGCCGCCTCGCGCACCTTGCCGGAGGCGGGATGCCGGAGGATGTAGCCCCAGCCGCCCGGGCCGGGGTTGCCGCTGCACGCCCCGTCGGTGTACAACTCCACGCGCGTCCTGTCCGCCTGGCTCTCGGTCATGTGGCCGACAGTAGCCGGGACCCGGCGCCCGTACAATCTCCGGCAATGACCATGCCCGCCGCCGAAAGACTGACCGCCCAAGTGCTCATCGTCGAGGATGAGCCGGACCACGCGGACGTGATGTCCGAGGCCCTGCGCAGGCCCGGGCACATCTGCACCATCGTCACCGGCGTCCAGGAGGCGATGGAGGAACTCCGCGGCGGGACGTTCGACATCATCATCTCGGACCTGCGCATGCCCGGCTCGGCGGGGGCCGCCGGCGCCGACGGTCAGCAGGTGGATGCCGATGGCGCCGACGCCGGCCTGGTGGTGCTGCACGCGGCCCGCCAACTCCAGCCGCAGGCCGAGACGATCATGGTGACGGCCCACGGCGACGTGCCGACCGCGCGGGCGGCGTTCAAGGAGGGCGCGTTCGACTTCATCGAAAAGCCGCTGGACCTGGATGTCTTCCGCAGCCTGGTGAACCGGGCCGCCGAGACGGTGCTGCTGCGCCACGAATCGGGCCAGCTCGCCGGCCTGGTGCAGCACGACGGCTTCGAGGGGATCATCGCCGGCTCCGAGCCGATGCGCCGGATTCTCGGCGCCGTGCGGACGGTGGCGCCCAGCAACCTGCCGGTGCTGATCACCGGCGAGAGCGGCTCGGGCAAGGAACTGATCGCCGAGGCCCTGCACAAGCACAGCAAGCGGGCATCCAAGCGGTTCGTCGCCTTCAACTGCGCCGGCCAGAGCGAGACGCTGCTGGAGGATCAGCTCTTCGGCCACGTGCGCGGGGCCTTCACGGGCGCCGAGAAGGACCGCGAAGGCGTCTTCGAGTACGCCAGCGGCGGCACGCTGTTTCTGGATGAGATCGGGGACATGCCGCTCAACATGCAGGCCAAGCTGCTGCGGGTGCTGGAATCGGGCGAGGTGGTGCGCCTCGGCGCCAATGACTCCCGCCGGACCGATGTCCGCTTCATCAGCGCCACCAACAAGGACCTGCGCGACCTGATCAAGGCGGGCGAG
>JBICIE010000321.1:0-9317 GCA_043101635.1 Phycisphaerales bacterium JB039
GGCCGCCGACGGTCCCAGCCAGATGGGGCTCCCGGACGTCGCATGGTTCCGCGCCTTTACGACCATGCGCGACCACCGCGGCAACCCCGGATGCTACATTCTGCAGCCATCCGACGCCTACGCCGCCTACGCGCTGACCAACGTGATGGCCGATTACGACGGGGTGTGCTACATGCGGACGCTCCGCCCGGACACCGAGTTCCTCTACAGCGACGATGTCGTCTTCAACCTCGGCGGCTTCGAGGTGCTCAACGAGGGGCGCGACGTCGTGATCTGCGCCGCCGGCTACATGGTGCACGAGGCCAACAAGGCCATCGACGTGCTGGACAAGGCGGGCATCAACGCGACGCTGATCGACCTGTACTCGCTTCCGTTCGACGAGGAGAAGCTGCTGGACATCATCGGCGCCAACAACGGCTACGTGATCAGCTTCGAGGACAACTACGGCGGCGCGATCGGCTCGGCCATCGCCGACGCCCTGACGGCGTCGGGCGACGCGTTCACCCTGCACCAGTTGCACGTCAGGCGCATTCCCAGCAGCGCCCGCACGGCCGGCGAGATGCTGGAGATGTGCGGGCTGACCTCGAACCACCTCGTCAAGGCCGTGATGGAGGCGCTGCAGCTGGCGTAACGCCATGCTCGACGGTGTGTCGTGGACGACGGCGACGGTCTTCCTCGCCGAACTGACGTTGCGCATCGGGCTGGCCGTGCGCATCATCATGCGGCGCGAGACGCCGGGCGTCACCTTCGCGTGGCTCAACCTGATCCTGCTGGTCCCGCTTGTCGGCGCGGCGATCTACCTGCTGATCGGCGAAAGCCGCCTGGGCCGGCTGCGGGCCCGTCAGGAGCGGCTGTCGCAGAACGCGTGGGCCGACTGGCTGGTCGATCTGCGCCGCCGGGCCGCGCCTGGCGCCGGCCGGCTGAGCCTCGCGCAGCAGCGCGTTGCCCGCCAGGCGGAGCAGCGGGCCGGCATGCCCGCCGTCGACAGCGCCGCCGTCGAGATCCTCGACGAGGCCGGGGCCGTCTTCAACGCCCTCCTTGCGGACATCGAGGGCGCCGCGTCCACCTGCCATCTGCAGTTCTACATCTGGGGCCTCAAGGGACGCGCCGTTGATGTGTCTCGCGCCGTGATCGACGCCGCCCGGCGCGGGGTCGCGTGCCGCGTCCTTGTCGACAACGTCGGATCCCGGGCGTTTCTCGGGAGCGAACTCGCCCGCGCGATGCGCGACGCCGGTGTCCGCATCGAAGACACCATGCCGGTTGGGCCGTTTCGCAGCCGCTTCGCCCGGGCCGACCTGCGCAACCACCGCAAGATCGCCGTGATCGACGGCGCCGTCGCGTATACCGGCAGCATGAATCTCGTCGACCCGGAGTACTTCAGGCAGGGCGCCGGCGTCGGCAAGTGGCTCGACATCATGGCCCGCGTGCGCGGTCCGGTGGTCGAAGCGCTCGGCGCCATCTTCATCCGCGAGTGGGAACTCGCCACCGATGACGACCTCGATGAACTGCTCGGCAAGGCGAATGTCACGGCGCAGTCCGCGGCCGGCGACGTCTGCGCCCAGGTCGCGCCTTCCGGCCCGACCCCGACGGCAGGCTCGATCCACGAGGTGACGCTCAGCGCGATCTACGAGGCCCAGCAGCGACTGACCATCACCACGCCCTACTTCGTGCCCGATCCTGCGCTGCGCATCGCGCTGACCAGCGCCGCGGACCGCGGGGCCCGCGTGCGGCTCATCCTGCCGCGCCGGGTCGACAGCCGGCTGGTGCACTACGCCAGCCGCGCGTTCTTCGAAGAACTGCTGGACCGCGGGATCGAGATCCACCGGTATCGCGACGGCCTGCTGCACACCAAGCTCATCACCATCGACGACCACATCGCGCTGCTGGGCACGGTGAATCTGGATCCGCGCAGCTTCTTCCTGAACTTCGAGAACACGCTGCTGATCTACGACGACGGGGTCGCGCGGGCGCTGCGCGAGATCCAGGAGGGCTACATCGCCCGCTCCGAGCCGGTCGATCTCGACCGCTGGCGCCAGCGGCACATCGGGCGGCGATTTCTGTGCAACCTGGCGCAGTTGTTCTCGCCGGTGCTGTGAGGCCGCTCGCGTCGGTGCGGCCGTTGAGGGCGTACGGAGTGTTCGGCCGCGGCGGCGGATCGCAAGGCGATGGGGGCGCAGGGGTGCGAGACTGCGCGCGCTGGCGATCGATGCGCCGCGAAACAGAGCCCTGAGCGCGAGCTCAGGGGCCGGGGCAAGCGCCTTCGTGTCCACCGGGCCACCCGCCCTTGCGCTCCGGGATCTCGGGTGATCCCGAGTCTCAAAGTGACTGCGCGTGCCGCGGGCGACGGCCCCCGGGCTTGCGCCCGTGGGTTCCCCGGCGCGGCCGGTCATGAATCAGGCCACCCGAGCTTGCGCTCGGGGCTCTTTAGACCTGCTCGGCGAGGAGCGCCATGAGGCGGGCGCCGAAGCCGGTGGGGCCGGTGACGAACGGGCCGGAGTCGCCTTCCACTGCGTGCACCCCCGCGATGTCCAGGTGACACCACGGGATCCCCTCCTCCACGAAATAGCTCAGGAACGCGGCGCCTTGGATGGGGTGGGCCTTGCGGTTGGGGTTGCTGTTGATGATGTCGGCGACCTGCGACTTCATCATCTTGCGGTATTCCTCATCGTGCGGGAGGCGCCAGACGCGCTCGCCGGCGCCTTCGGCAGCGCACAGCGTGTGCTCGCGGAGGTTGTCATCGTCGCACCACATGCCGGCGAAGGTGCTGCCGAGGGCGGTGACCACGCCGCCGGTGAGGGTGGCGATGTCGACGATCGCCTGCGGCCTCTCCTTCTCGCAGGCCCAGCAGAGGGCGTCGGCGAGGACGAGGCGGCCCTCGGCATCGGTGTTGGTGACCTCGACGGTGACGCCGTTGCGGTAGGTGATGATGTCATCGGGGCGGTAGGCCTCGTCGCTGATCGAGTTCTCTGCCGCGGCCAGCAGAGCGACGACCGGGCGCTTGGGCTTGATGACGGTGGCGATGTTGTGCATGGCGCCGATGACGGCGCAGCCGCCATCCTTGTCGCGCTTCATGCCGCGCATGCCGCCGCCGACCTTGATGGAGAGGCCGCCGGAGTCGTAGGTCATGGTCTTGCCAACGAGCACGAGCGGCTTCTTGCCGCCGGCGCCGCCGCTGCCGGCGGTTCCGCCGGGGCGGTACTCGAGGCGGATCAGGCAGGGGGCGTTCTCGCTGGCCTTGCCGACGTTGATGAGGCCGGTGAGCTTCTCGCGCTCGAGTGCGGCGCCCTTGATGACGGTGCACTTCATGCCGGTGGCGCGGGCGAGCTTCTGGCACTCCTTTGCCATGAACTCCGGCGTGGCGATGTTGGGCGGGGTTTCGCTGAGCGTGCGCGCGAGGTTGGCGCCTTCGGCGAGGCCGAGGCCGCGCTTGAGGCCTGCGGTCAGCTTCTTGTCATCGGTGTCGACCTTCAGATCCGTGCGCTTGGGAACCTCGTTGGCCTTGCCGCGGAACTGGTCGCAGGTCCAGCCGATGAGGCCGAGCCCTTCGCCGAGAGCGCAGCCGGCGAGGGCGAGATCGACCTTGGCGTCGTTGAGCGGGCCCGCGAGGGCGAACTGAACGCTGGTCTCCTTGGTGGTGGCGAGGCGCCGGCCGACGGCCGCGCCGAGCGCTCGCATGGCGCCCGGCTTGAGTTTGTCGGCCTCGCCGAGGCCGCAGAGGATGATGCGCCCGGGGGCGCCCTTGCCGGTGGGGAAGCACTCGACCATGGCGCCGGCCTCGCCGGTGGCCTCGCCGCGCTTGAGCGCCGCGGCGATGGCGCCATCGGCATCGAGTTTCTTCGTGTCGCTGTCGAGGGCCTTGCCCTTGAAGTGGCCGACGACGAGGACCTGCGGGGATTTGCTGGACGATGCGCGCACGGACTTGAACATGGGAGCCCTCCTGAAGTGGGTTGGGAGTGTAGGGTGGGCAAGGCACGAAGGCACGAAGGCACGAAGGCACGAAGGGCGTGGAGGCGTGGGTACTCAGCACTGCGTCCTGGCGTCAGGGGCAGCCGGCTGCGAAGTTGTTCTGGAAGCAGAGGAAGTCGAAGAGATCGAGCGCGCCGCTCTGGTCACAGTCGGCGCGGAGGTCGGCGGCGGCGAAGAGGTTCTGGAAGCAGAGGAAGTCGAAGAGATCGGTGGCGCCGGACACGTCGCAGTCGGCGTAGCAGATGACGCCGCAGGTGGGTGGGGGTGTGACGCTGGATTGGGTGACAACGATGTCGTCGATGTACATGCCGGGGCCGGAGGCAAGGCGATCCATGTAGAGGTCGATTGCCTGGAAGGTCAGAATCGGCGAGGTTGCGAACGGTGACCATGTGATGTCATCGCCCACGAGTCCGCCGTCGTAGTAGAGCGCGTAGCCGTCGGCGGCGAGATCGATCTCGGCGCGCAGCTCCACCCAGCGATCGTATATCAAGGGCGTTGAGACGCCGGCGAACCAGACAGTCACGGTGGAGGCGCCAGAATCGAACTCGACGGTCATCGAATGGAAGAACCACGGAGGCTCGTACATGCCCAAGGCAAGCACGTATCCGGTGAGGCCTTGCGACGTGCTCGGCACATAGGTCATCGCGCGGAAGATGACCCGCTCGGATTTGTAGCTCACGCGACGGAGGACGTCTGTCCCGGCTTGATGGAGTTGAAGGCTCTGGGATCCACTGAACGACAGATCGTGGGTGACGACCGCGTCGTGCCCGGGCGGATCGAACCACAACTCCCACCCCGGCTGCTGCGAGATCAGATCGCCTGGCTGGTAGCACTCGAAGCTGTCGTTGAGTGATCGCTGGGCGAGGGCGGGCGCTGTCGCGACTGCGGCGGCCAGGGCGAAGGTGGCGATCTGGCGCATCGTGCGTCCTCCCCGTCTGCCAGTATGATCGAGTTGCGCGGCGAGTGCAAGGGCTTTCTGCGCCGTGGGTCAGGATTCCGACGGCGCGCCTTGGCGCGGGCTTGTGCGCTGGAGCAGCTTCCGGGTGGTGCGCGGGCCGGGCAGCAGACAGGATGTGGTGCGCTCGTAGGCGCGGTACGCCTCGCCGAAGCGGCGGATGAGGGCGGGGCGCTCGTTGAAGCGGTGGTTCCACCAGACGATGGCCGCGTAGAGGGGCACGTTGATGAACATCGAGCGCACGCTGCCGGTCAGGCCGGTGATGGCGAGGTACAGCAGGATGTCGCCGAGCCCCATCGGGTTGCGCACCCACCAGTAGACGCCGCGGGTCAGCAGGACCTGCGTGGGCCGGGAGAAGCTCTCGCGTCCGGTCATGTCGAAAGGGTGGCCGGCGCCGCGCGTGAGCTGGGCGCGAATACTGGCCGCGATCAGGAAGATCCCCAGTGCGCCGAGGGCGGCCAGCGCGATCTTCAGCAGCGCGGCGATGGCAGGGGGCTGCCAGGGGATCAGCAGCGCGAGCAGCGGCTCAGAGGCGATCAGCCACGCCGGAATCAGGATGTAGAAGACGCCGAGAGAGCCTGCCCAGCGCAGGAGTTCAGCGGAGCGCGCCTCCGTCGGCGTTCTGGCCATAGGGCAACAGTACCTCTTGCGTTTCAGGCCGCGGGGCGGTCGGCCCGGGCGAGCTGGTCGGCTGCGCGGACGGCCCAGCGGAGGATGTCGCGGAGGGTGACGATGCCGACGCACTCGCCAGCGCTGTCGATGATCGGCAGGCAACTGACGCGCTCGAGGAGCATGGTCTCGGCGGCCTTGGCGATGTCGGTGGCGGGGCTGGCCGACACGAGGCGGCGGGTCATGACCTGGTGCACGCGGCGCTTGAGGCTGGCGGCGTCCTGGGCGCGCTCGGCGAACTTGCCGACGAAGGGGCTGATGTTGCGCAGCAGGTCGCGGTCGGAGACGACGCCCATGACGCGCCCGCGCTCGATGACGATGGCGTGGTGGAAGCGCTCGCGCTGGAAGAGGTCGCGCACCGTCTCCAGCGTGTCATCCATCGACACGGCCACCACCGGGCGCGTCATGATCGCACAGACCGTCACGGTCTTGCTATCGGTCCACGGGGGGCGCGGCTTTGGCGGGGCGGGGGCCGGGGGTACAGTGGGCCGATGGCAGACGATGCGGAAAGGCAGGCGCTGGGGCCGGAGTCGATCCGCGCGCCGTGGCGGCTGGAGTACCTCCAGGCGCTGTCGGAGGCTGAGGACGCCGGGACGCAGCACGCCTCGGCCTCGTTCCTGGGCGAGTACTGGGGCGCGCCGGAGGCGGATGAGGCCAACCACGTGATCGTGCGGACCGCGGCGGGGATGATCCTGCTCAACGCGTTTCCGTACGCCAGCGGGCACCTGCTGGTGGCGCTGGGCGACGCCCGGGCCCGGCTGCTGGACTACCAGCCGGCCCAGCGGGCCCAGCTCTGGAAGCTGGTGGAGCTTGCGACGGACCTGATGGAGCGGACGCTGTCGCCGCAGGGGATCAACCTGGGGATCAACCAGGGGCGTGCGGCGGGGGCGGGGGTGCCGGGGCACCTGCACGTGCATCTCGTGCCGCGCTGGGGCGGGGATACGAATTTCGTGACGACGGTCGGGCAGATCCGGGTGCTGCCGGCGGCGCTGGAGGCAATGGCGCAGCGGTACCGGGCGGTGTGGGGGCGGATGGTGGCCGGCGCCGGGTGGCAGGAGGGGAGGTAAGGGAACTCCCGGAGCGGGGACCCAGGACAGGCCCCCCACGGAGTGGGGCGGTACCCAGAGAGGCCCCCACGGAGTGGGGGATCCCGGAGTCAGGCGGCCATGCGGCGCTCGAAGGAGACGCCCACGAGGTATCGCCCGTCGGGCTGCGGGTCGCAGCGGGCCACGATGCCGCACTCGCGGGCCACGCTGGCGCCGAGCGGGTAGAGGCAGATGGGAACCCCGATGCTGACGGGGCCGCTGGCCATGACCCCGATGCCCGCCGGGCTGGAATCGATGAGTTCAAGCTGGGTGAGCCGGACGCCGGAGCTGGCGGCCGGGACCGCGGCCAGGAGCTTGCCCTCGGCGGGCAGGCGGGTGTGGGTTCGTCGATCGAAGAGGAGGCTGGGTGGTGTGTCTTCGTCGTCGAGATGGCTGCTCGGACGGTCGTCAGTGATGAGCATCGCGGGTCCCCAGGCTCTCTCTTCGCCCTCGACTCGCCGGATCTCCGGGCTCTGCCATCGTCCGAAGCCGGTGCTAACTTTTCCGGGCGCCAAGACCTCTCGGTCATTTTCTTGACCCGGAGGGCAGGTTGGGTTAGACCTAGCGGTGGCGCGGCGCGGGCCGGGCCGCGCGAAGGTCCGAGAAGGAGAGAAGAGCATGCCGCACCGCCTCACGCTGGCGATCATCGCTGTCATCTGTCCCGCCGCGGCGGCCCAGGTCCTGCACGAGCGAGGGCCGGTGGCCTCGATCCCGGGCGGTCACACGTCAGGGGCGGATCTGTTCCAGGCCCCGGAGGCGGGCGCCGGGGTCGGCCTGCACATCGGCCACGACTTCGAGACGTACCTGGCGCAGCGGTTCGAGGCGGATGAAGCGTGGGTGATCGACCGGATCACGCTTTGGGCGCATCAGAACGGCTCGACGCTGGCGCCGACCATCGACGGGCTGCACCTGGAGATCTGGGACGGGCCGCCGAATGTGCCGACCAGCGCGCCGGTGGCCGGCGATCTGAGCGCAAACGTGCTGGACGAGGCGAGCTTCAGCGGCGTCTACGCGGCCTTCTACGGCCTGGCGGGCCGAACCGACCGGCCGATCATGGAACTGACGGCGTCCGATCTGGGCTGGGAGCTGGAGGCCGGGACCTACTGGCTGGTCTGGGGAGCGACGGGGTCGCTGCCTGGCGGGCCGTACGCGACCTATCTGGCGACGCCGGCGGGTCCGGTGGCCGGGGAGGCGCTGCAGGGGCGTTTCGGGGCATGGGGGCCGGCGCGGGTCGACCCGAGCGGCGAGCAGCTTGCGTTCCCAGTGCGGATCGAGGGGGACAGCGCGTGCCCGGCGGACTGCGATGGGGTCTCGGGGCTGGACCTGTTCGACTTCCTGTGCTTCCTGAACCAGTACGCGGCGGGGGATCCGAAGGCGGACTGCGACGCGAGCGGGGTGATCGATCCGGCGGACTTCGCGTGTTACCAGGGGCTGTTCGCGGCGGGGTGCCCATAACGGCGCGGGGCGGGGCGCGGCCAGCAAATCCCGGCAAAAAATCGGCGCCCGGGCCGGCAGAATCTGGTATGCTGTCTGTGCGGGGTCCAAGGGAAGATCCCGCCGGGCTCGCCGGATGAGCAGGCGAGGTCCGAGATGGAGGGCACGCTCGTTTTTCACATTGTGTAAGGGAGACGTGATGAATCGTATCGTGACATTGCTTGCGGTTACGGGGCTCGCTCTGCCGGCGCTGGCCGGGCCGGAGAACGACGCCGACCTCACCCCGGCGGCCAATGAGTTCGTGGCGCAGGCGACGCGGGGGGTGGACGATCCGGGTGATCCGTGCGAGGCGTTCGACATCCAGGCGGTGGTCAATGACAACCGCATTCTCGGCATCGAGTACGCCTGGGGGTACTACTGGGTGACGGGCGCCGGGCTGTCGACGGTCGGCTCCGGCCCGGAGTTCCAGAAGATCTATCAGTTCGACGAGTGCTGGAATCTCATCGAGACCTACCCGCAGATGACGACCTCTCCGACGTGGGGCGGGCGCGATCCGGCGGCGATCGAGGATGACAACCTGCTGTACATCGGCACCGACAACGGCGAGTGGGCGACGTATGTCTACGACCCGGGCACGGAGCGTCTGGACACGTCGATGACGACCAGCGACTTCACGTTCGTCGCGGGCACGGTTCGCGCTCTGGCCTATCGCCCGAGCAGCGATACGTTCTTCACAAAGGACTTCAGCAGCGGCATCACCGAGATCGATCGCACCGGCTTCGAGGTGAACTTCTGGTCCAACCCCGGCATCTCCGCCTACGGCGCCGCGTACGACCCGATTGCCGAGACCATCTGGTTCAACGCGTCCTGCGCCGGCTGCCCGACGGGCGCCACCGGCCCCAACGGCGAACTGGTCGAGTGGGACCCGGGCACGGGCTCGCTGACCGGGCGCAGCATCCTGGTCACCGATGACGTCTATACCCCGGGCGGCTGGACCGGCTGGATCGTCGGCGGGCTGGACATCCGGCTCAACGGCGACCAGATCGTGTTTGTCGCGCTGTACCAGGGCGCTCCGGGCGACTTCGCCAGCATCCTGCTCGGTGATGGCACCGACGGGTGCCCGACGCCGGACTGCGGCGGCGGCTGCTACCCGGACTGCGACGAATCCGGCGGACTGGACTTCTTCGACTTCCTGTGCTTCCAGAATG
>JBICIE010000322.1:0-4629 GCA_043101635.1 Phycisphaerales bacterium JB039
CGGGCTGCGGCCGGCCGCCGCCGCGCCGCGCTGGCCGCGCCGCACCTTCTGCGCCAGGTCCTTGAGGAAGAGCGCGTTCATGGTGCCCTTGAGGCCGATGTGCAGCTCGCCGATCTCGCCTTCGGACAGGGTGACGAGGGCGACGCCGGCGAAGGTCAGCCGCTTGTGAATGGCGGCGACGTCCTCCTGGTCGCGCGACAGGCGATCGAGCGCCTCGGCCAGCACGACCTGGACGCGGCCGGCCTTGACGTCGCGCAGCAGCCGCTCGAGGCCGGGGCGCCCCCCGCGTCCAATGGGCGATGCGCCGGAGATCGCCGCGTCGCTATAGATGTCGACGAGGGCGCCGCCTTGCCGCTCGATCTCGGCGCGGCAGACCGCAATCTGATCGTCGATCGACGCGGCGGACTGCAGGTCCGAGGAATAGCGGGCGTAGATGGCGAAGGACTTCATGGCGTCTCAGGGGCTGGTCACTGAGCGCGAAGGGCGCGTTGCTCCTCGTCATGGTGCCGCCGGGCCAGCTGGCGCGCAAGGGCACGGGCGATCAGGTGCAGCAGCGCCTTGCCCTCGGCCATGGCGACGTCGGGGGTGACGTCGGGGTCGACGATTGGACGGACGGGCGGGACGTCGCCCATCACGACACCAGAATGGCCAGTGCGATCATGGGGCCCCAGGTCAGAAGGAAGCCGAGCAAGACGGCGCGGGCCTTGTACCGGGGCGATGCGGCGGCGCCGGGCGACCAGTCCGCCGGGTCACGCCCGGTGGCAGGCTCGGGCGAGCGCAGCCACTCGGGTGGCGGCGCGATCGGCCAGTCGTGCGGCGGGTACCACTTCGGTTTGCCGGGGCGCAGGGGCAGAGGAACGATCTCGCCCATGGTCAGTACCACCTGCGATCGGGATCGAGGTTGTTGACCTCGCCCAGGTGCAGCTTCATGGCGCGCAGGCCGGTCGGGCTCCAGGATTCGGCGAAGGCTGGGACCAGCTTGCGAGGCTTGGGCTTGATGCCGAGCAGAGCGAGAAGGCGGGCGATCATTACGCGAGCCCCAGGCGGCGCTTGGCGGCGCGCGTGGCGGCGACACCCTGCTCGAGCACGGTGCGGATGTCGAAGCCGTAGAGGTCGCGCAGGTGGTGGGCCTCGCAGCGGCCGAATCGCTGCAGGCAGTCGAGCGCGGCGGCCTCGATGTCGCCGACCAGGGCGGGAACGGGCGCCACGGTCCCGTGCGGCAGGAAGGTGAGCGGGTCGGTTGCTGCCCGCGGCGGCCCTTCGACAAGCTCAGGACAGCGGTCGCCATCGTCGGCGAACACACCCGGCAGGCCGGCCTCTTGTGGCAGAGCGGTCATGGGCAGTTCTCCTTCGCGTCTGTCGGAGTTTCGGCGGCCGGGAGCTTGCCGGCGGCGATGGTGCGGTCGGCGCGGAACTTGGCGGCGGCGCAGTGGACGCAGAAGGAGCGCGCCCGGCCACAGGTGTTTTCGAGATAGGCGGCGAGGCGATGCGCGCTGGTTTTCGGCAAATGCCAGAGAGGCGCCATCGCGTGGTCGTGGCGATCGACCGGCGGCGTGATCTGGAGCACGCCCTGCCGCAGCAGGCGATCCTCGATGACAAAGCGATCGGGGTCTTCCGTCGACTCAAGGCGGAAGCGTAAGGGCGAGGGGTCGAGTTTCCAGGCGTGGGCGCGTGGCGCCAGGCTGTCGCCTTCGGTGTCGCGCTGCGGTACGAAGTCAAAATCGCCAGGATCGAGAATGTCGCGAAAACAGGTGGCTTGGACCTCCGTGCCGTCGCTCATCAGGAGGATCACGTCGGTCTCGTCTGCCGGCATGGGCGACGTGACTGTGTCGCCTTTGACGGTGATTTCGGTGAAGCGCGTAAGGTGATCGTCTCTGGCCACGGCCCCCGCCTTGAAAATCGGGGCGACGGCCAGCTCCCGAGTCACGTCTGATTCTCCGGCCGCCGCCCCAGGCTTCCTTGGGTGCGGCTCCCGGCTGCGCCGGCCGGAGATGCGTGTGGGGGTACGCCGGCGCGGCCTGGAGTCGGAGCGGAGCCTAACGGTATTCCGTTATTAAAGTCAAACGGAATTCCGTTAATTTCATGTTGTCAGGAGGCCGCTTTTCCGGCGGCGGCTAGAGTCGGTGACGGTCGAGGCGGCGCAGGCGCTCGAGGGCCGGCTCGAAATCGGCCTGCCGTAGGTCGCCGCAATCCACCTTGTCGAGGCTGTAGAGCAGGTGCTGCCAGACCTCGCCGGCCGGCCGCTCCTGGTCTTCGGCGATGTGGCGCACAAGGGTCTCCAGCACCGCGGCCTGGGGCCCGGTGATCTGCTGCTGCTCGAGCAGCCAGGAGGCCGTGGCGGTAACACCGACCCCAAGCACGAGGCCGGCGATCAGGCTGGCGGTCTCGCGGCCGAACAGCCGCGTCGGCGTTCTGGGGCAAGATCTCAGGATCTCGCCGATCGGGTCCCTGTGAGCCCCGCGGAGCATTACTGCCTCCTCTTGTTGACTGTCGAGGAGTTGCGCGCAGCGGTAGCGTGAGGCGGCAAATATTAATGATCTGTTAACGAATGAACTGCAGGCCCAACAACGCAAGCTTGTTGCGCGGCGCCTATAGTGTCCGTCTAGGTGGCAATAGTTCTTTAGATAAGCTCGAGCAGCCGGCGATACTTGGCGGGATCGAAATTTTCTTGCGCTTCGTCCTCGTCGGGCAGCTGGTCGAGCAGCAGCAGGACGATCGAGGCTTTCTTGTTGGGCGGGACCTGGCGGTCGTGGCCGAGGATGATCTCTTCCATATGGGCGATGCAGGCCTCCAGCTTGGCCCGCGAGAAGCCGGGCGAGGGGGCGCGCCGGCGCGGCCCGATGCCCTCCTCGAGCCAGTCGCAGTTGACGTCCAGGGCGCGCGCCAGGCGGCAGATGAAGGAGGGCGTGCCCTTGCGCTCGCCGTTGAAGAACTCGTTCAGAGTCGACTGCGCCACGCCGATCTGCTTGGCCAGCGCCGCGACGCTGATCCCGACCTCGCCTCTGGCTTCGCGGGCGCGCATGACTATAGGTTCCATGGACTTACGCTAACGGGATTCCGTTAGGTCGAAGCTATCGGAATTTCATTTGACGTACTAGCGGAATTCCGTTAGCTCTTGTGGTCATGCCCGAGTCGGCCACAACATCTAGCGGGTGCGACGAGACCCCCCTAACGGTTTTGCGGGAGGCGGTCGGCCAGCTGAAGGGCCAGAGCGCCACCGCACGGGCGCTGCGCAAGCGCGGCTACGACTGCGGGCAGAGCACGGTGCGGGACTGGCTGGTCGTCAAGGGCCAGGCCCCGGCCGAGGCCGTGCCGCACCTTTCCGTCTTGACGGGGATCCCGCGCTACAAGTTCCGGCCCGACCTCTGGGAGCCGCCGTCGCCGGCGGCCGTGTCGTCTTGAGCGGGCTCGGCCAGCAGCACCTCAAGCGCCTGGCGAAAGGCGGGCGGCCAGAGCCGATTCCTCGACAGATAGCGCCGGACCACGGCGGCGGCTTCTGCGCGGGTGCGGGCGGGGCGGAACATGCGTCCGGCATAGCACGGGCGGCGTGTTTTTGCGAGCCGAGGTTGTAGCCATGGCCGACGAGGTTCACGACCAGATCTTCAATCATGCGGATGTGACGCTGATCGGCATGGACTTGGCGTCCGGCCCGGATCGGTCGGCTTATTGGCCGGGGAGGGCGGCGCCGTCACGCGTCCTCGATCGCCCAGCCTTCGGCGGTGAGGGCTGTTTCGCCGATCACCAGCGCATGCTGAGGCGCCAGCCGCGGGCGCGCATGGTCTTTGTCACGAATGCCGGATCGGCGATGCCGGTGACTTGGCCGACGGCCGGCGGGGGAGGGACGGCTTGATGCCGAAGATCGTCCACGCCGTCGTGCACGACCAGGTCGAGGCCTTCGAGGCGCTCGGCTGGGCGGTCGACGACGAACTGACCGACTGCCACAACGGCCGCGACAGCGTGATCATGACGCGCCGCCCGCGCCCGGGCGAGAGCTATCACGACATCTGCGCCGAAGTCGCGAGGATGCAGTCATGACCCCCGGACCGCAGTCCGGGCGCGGGCTCTGGCGCTGCGAACGGCGTTGGTGGCCTGCGGCCACCTCTGGCGACTCGCAGCGGCTGCGCCGGCGGCGCGCGTGGCTGTTGCTGCTGTTCGGAGCGGGTGTGCTCGCCACCGGCGTGAGCCAGGCGCTCGGCCCTGGCTACGCCGGAGGCGTCGCCGAGGCGAGCGGCGCGGCGGGCTCGGCCGAGATCGTCTGCGGCGAGCATCGCGCCCTTCTCGCGCAGCGTTTCGCCGGGCACGCCGAGCTGCCGATGCTCAGCCTGGTCACGAAGAGCGGCAAGCTCAAACAGGTCCTGATCAACCCGGTGACGGGCAGCTGGAGCGAGCTGCTGATCGCGTGCGACGCGGAGGGCAGTCATGCCTGTCTGCTCGACGGCGGCGTCGGCGTCGTGCTGAGCCTGCCGGCGCCGCCGCGGCGCGGCGGATCGCCGCGAAACGAAGGAAAGGACGAGGGAGCATGACTGACGACGAATCTCAGAGCGGCGAGGAGCGCCGCGCCAACTACCTCTTTCTCTGTCTAGACCAGTGCGACGATCCGCGCGAAGCACTCGCCCTTGCGCGCGAGAT
>JBICIE010000323.1:0-19096 GCA_043101635.1 Phycisphaerales bacterium JB039
GGCAAGTTGGGGCAGGACGACGAGGTCGGCGCCGCGGCCCTGATCACCGGCGCGATCGCGCGCGCAACCAGCGCCGGCGCCGACCTCGTCGTCCTGCCCGAACTTGCCATCTGCGGCTACCCGCCGCGCGATCTGCTGCTGGCAGAGGGCTTCATCGAGGCCTGCATCGCCGCCGCCAGGCGCATCGGCGAGACCGCAACCGACGGGATCACCGCCATCTTCGGCTGCCCCCTCCCCGTCGATGGCGCCGGTGTCGCAAACTCCCTGCTCGCCTATCGCGACGGCAACATGCTCGGCTATCACGACAAACGCCTGCTCCCGACGTACGACGTCTTCGATGAGGATCGCTACTTCACCGCCGGCAGCAGCGCCGTCGTCATCGATGTCGGCGGCGTGCCCGTCGGCCTTGCCATCTGCGAGGATCTGTGGAAGGGCCACGATGCCGGCTTCGCCGAGCAGCACCTGCGCTCCGCCGATCCGGTCGCCGAAGTCGTCCGCGCCGGCGCCCGCCTGATCGTCGCGCCATCCGCCAGCCCTTTCGTGCTCGGCAAGGGCATGCGCCACGACACGATCGTGCGCGAGCACTGCCTGCGCCACGGCGTCTGGATCGCCTCGGTCAATCAGCTTGGCGGCAACGATGAACTCATCTTCGATGGCCGCGCCACGCTGCGCCGGCCCGATGGCTCGCTGGCCGCGGCAAGCTGCGGCTTCAGCGACGACCTGCTCATCGCCGACTTCGATCCGGGCGACGACTCCGGCCCGGAAGCGCCCGATCCATGCGCCCAGGCCCGGCCGGAATGGAGCCTCTTCCAGGCCCTGACACTCGGCGTGCGCGATTACCTGCGCAAGACCGGCTTCCGCAAGGCCGTCATCGGGCTCTCCGGCGGCATCGATTCCGCCGTCACCTGCGCCATCGCCGCCGCGGCCATCGGCGCCGAAAACGTACTCGGCGTGGCGATGCCCGGGCCGTTCTCCAGCGAAGGCGCACTCACCGACGCCCGGGATCTTGCCGAGCGCCTCGGCGTGCGGTTCGTCACCCTGCCGATCGGCGCCTCGGTGGACGCCCTGCGCAGCGAGATCGACCCGGTCTTCGCCGAACTCGGCGAGCGCAAACTCGGCGCCGCCCAGCCGGACATCGCCTACGAGAACCTCCAGAGCCGGGCCCGCGGCGCCGCTCTGATGACCATCAGCAACCGCACCGGCGCCATCGTCCTCACCACCGGCAACAAGAGCGAGCTTGCCGTCGGCTACTGCACCCTGTACGGCGACATGAACGGCGGGCTGGCCGTGCTCAGCGATGTGCCCAAGACCCGCGTGTACGACCTGGCCCGCTGGATCAACGCCCGGCACGCCGAGGCCGGCTTCGCCCGCCCCCCCATCCCCGAGAGCACCATCACCAAGCCGCCCAGCGCCGAACTCGCCCCCGATCAGAAGGATGAAGATTCACTGCCGCCCTACGACATCCTCGACACCATCATCGAACGCCACGTCGAGCTGCGCCAGAGCGCCCGGCGCATCATCGCCGACACCGGCGTCGACCCCGCGACAGTCCAGCGCGTCATCCGCCTGATCGCGATCAACGAGTACAAGCGCAAGCAGCTTGCCACCGGATTGAAGGTCACGACCCTCGCCTTCGGCAGCGGCCGGCGCATGCCCATCGCCCAAGGCTGGCGTGAAGAGAACCCCGAGATCTGAGCAGGGAACCCAGGAGCGCAAGCTCCGGGCTCCCGGCCCGCTACGCCGCAGCGCGCCGCGCCGCCGCGGGCCGCGCCGCAATGCTCCGGATCGTCAGATCGTCAAGCGGGCGCAGGCTCCCCGGCTGGGCGTCCAGCCGAACCCCGAGCTCCTCGATCGCGCCGGCCAGCGAGCGGTCCGCGTCCCCGCCCGGCCACGGGAGCTGCGCCAGCTCATCCATGTACGCCGAAAGCTGCAGCCGGCGCTGCTCCGTGCCGGCGCTCTCATCGCCGGGGAACGCCGTCTCGAAGCCGTCGCTGAACAGCAGCAGCGTCTCGCCATCGCCCATCGTGAACGTTACCGACTCGAAGACCTCGCCCTCGAAGACGCCGAGCAGAGGACCCCCCGTGTCACGGGGGGTCACCCCCCCGGCGACGCGGCGCCGCGGCGCCGGATGACCGGCAACGCACAATGTCACCTGGCGCGTCTTGGGGTCGATCACGCCGCACACGGCCGTGGCGAATCGGCTCCGCCCGCGCTGCATGCGCACCATGTCCCCGTTGAGCGCTTCGATCGCCCTGGCCGGATCGAAGTGGGCCCGGTGCGTCCGCAGCACCCGGCTGATCACCATCGTCAGCAGCGCCGCGGGCACGCCGTGGCCCACCGCGTCGGCCAGCAGGAACGCGATCCGCCCGCCATCGACCTCGACGATGTCATAGAAGTCGCCGCTGACGTAGCTCGCCGGCCGGAACATCACGCCGAACTCCAGCCCGTCAAGCTGCGGCAGCTTCGGCGGCAGCAGGTCCCGCTGGATCGCCGCCGCCAGGTGCAGCTCATCGTGCACGCGGTCCATCTCAGTCTGCACGCCCGACTGGTACGAGCTGAGGATGCGAACCTCCGAGCGAAGCTGCTCGACCGCCCGCTGGCGCTCCGCCAGCGCATACAGCATGGCCGCGATGCGCCGGGGCTCAGCGTCCACCGGCTCGACCAGCACGCCGGCGCCGCCGAGATCGGCCAGCCCGGCCTCGGCGCCGTCGAGCATCAGCACGCCGGGGATGTGCAGGTCGTGCATGCGGTCCACCAGCGCCCGAACGCCCGCCCGGGAGTCACCGGGTCCGAAGACCACCAGCGCAGGTCCGCCAACCGGGCGCGACTGCTCGCGCTCCAGCAGTTCCGAGAACCATGCGTCCAGTGCGGTGCGCTCGATGCGCGGGGCCGGGCCCGGCCACGCCGCCACCACCTGCTCCAGCACCGAGTCCGGGGCCTCCGGCAGCGCGCTGGAACACGCGAATGTCAGCACATGATCGGACTTCACCGCTTCAGTCCCCAGCGCGGAAGGGCTTCCGCAGCATGGGTCATCGGCCGCTGGGGCGCCCTACTTGGCCAGACTCTTGAGCCGCTCCACATCCAGCTCGATCCGCTCCCCCGGCTGGACCCCGAGCTCGGCCGCCTTCCCGCCCTTCAGCTCGATGGCGAACTGGGCCTGCAGCCGGCTGGGATAGCGCGTCAGCCGCTGCTCGTAGGCGAAGTCGCTCTCCCCATCCCGCTGCGGCTCCTCCACCGGCATGTGGTGCACCGCCGTCACGTTCCCGAACTGGTCCAGGAAGATGACGTCGATGTCCACGAAGCAGTCCCGCATCACGAAGTTCAGCCGGGCCGGCGACGCGAACGCGAACAGCATCCCCCCGTCGTCCGCGATGAACTGCCGCCCGCCGAGGCCCTGCATGCGCGAGGCGTTATCGGCCACCAGCTCCAGGAAGAACTTCTGCCCCTTGATCTCGACGGTCTCGATCCCGGACGCCGCCGAGTCCTCGCACCCCTTGAGAGACAAACCGGCAGCGATGGCGCCCACCAGAATCACAGCGCCGAGGATGATCCGCCAAGAAGCCATGCGTCGTCCTCCGAACTGAATCGTACCGGATCCGGACTGACCCGGTCGAGGTCGAACCGCTCCAGCAGTTCGTCCAGCCGGCACGCCCGGCGCCGTTCGATGGCCCCGAGCCACCAGCCGAGCAGGCCCAGCACCCGCTCAACCCCGACGCCCGCCTCCCGATATCGGTCCAGGCGGGTGTCGCCGTGCCGCTTGGCGAGCCGGCGCCCATCCGGCCCCACCACCAGCGGCAGGTGCGTCCACGCCGGCTCGGTGAGTTCCAGAGCCCGCAGCAGCAGCCGCTGGCGCCCCGCCGAGTCGAGCAGATCGTCGCCCCGGACCACCTGCGTGACGCCCTGGCGGGCGTCGTCGACCACCACCGCAAGCTGGTACGCCGGGGCGCCGCGGCGGGTCCAGATCACGAAATCGCCGATCGTCGCGAGCGGATGCAACGCCACCCGGCCCGCGAAACCGTCGTCGATGACAACCGCCTCATCCGGCGTGCGGAAGCGCCAGTTGCAATCCAGGGCGTCGAAGACGGCCATCCCAGGCGCCGGGCGCAGCTCGGGCGGGAAGCGGATCTCGCCGGTCCCCTCCTGTGGGGCCGAGGCGGCCGCCTCGATCTCGCTGCGGGTCAGATCGCAGGGATAGGCGAGCCCAGCCGCGCCGAGGCGACGCATGGCCTCGATGTACGGCGCAAGGTCCTCCGATTGGGTCAGCGGGCCATCGTCCCAGTCCAGACCCAGCCATGCAAGAGCGTCGATCGCGGCCGCCGTGGCCCACGGCTTGATCCGCGGGCCATCCAGATCCTCGATCCGCAGCACGATGCGCCAGCCCCGCTGGCGGGCCAGCAGCCAGTTCGCAAGAAACGTGCGGCAATTGCCCAGATGCAGGGCCCCGGTGGGTGAGGGCGCCAGGCGCGTGACCTCGCCAGCGGGAGTTCGGCCCACGGCAGGGTCGGCAGATGACGTCGGACCGGGCACCGGGGCAACGGTAGACTTGCGCTGTCCGAGCCCGGGAGGATCGATGACCAAGCTGACCGAAGCGGAGATCGAGCAGGCCCTGACCCAGACCCCGGAGTGGTCGGAGGTCAGCGGCGAGATCCAGCGGACCTTCGAGTTCGCCGACTTCGGCCAGGCCATGCGGTTCGTCAACGCCATCGCCGAGGCCGCTGAGGAAGCTCAGCACCATCCGGACATCATGATCCGCTACAACCGCGTGACCCTGAGCGTCTCGACCCACGACGCCGGCGGGATCACGGTCAAGGACTTCGACCTGGCCAAGGTGGCCGACGCCGCCGCCACCGACGCCTGACGCCGATCCGGGATTTTGAATACGAGCCGCTAACGACGACCCGCGCAGCGCGTCTTTGCGACGTCTGCAAGGAGCCGCCATGCGCCCTGAACTCATCGTGATCGCGATCGCAACCGCCGGCGCCGGCGCCGAAGACGCCATCCGGTTCGAGAGGGCCGGCAGCCTTCCGGTCGGCCCGATGGCCGGCCTGCCGGAAGTCGCGGACCTCAACGGCGACGGCACGCCGGATGTGCTTCTCGCCTGCGGTCCGTGCTGCGGCATGGATCCAAGCCCCGAAGCCGGCCACGTGCAGGTCCTTCTCGGAGCGGGCGACGGCACGCTCCGCTACGCGGATCATCCCGTCGAAGCCGGGCCGCACGCGCTGCGTGTCGCCAGCGCGGACATCGATCAGGATGGCGCGCTCGACATCGCCTGCATCCAGCACAGCAGCTACAACGTCACCATCCTGTTCGGGCGCGGCGACGGCACGTTCGAGAAGCGAGCCAACTCCACTTGGCCGCTCCACGACGGCCAGAGCCCGCACGTGCACTCGGTTGCGCTGGCCGATGTCAACGGCGACCGGCACATCGATCTGCTTGCCACGCTGGTCGACGATCATGCGCTTGCGGTACACCTCGGCGATGGTCGCGGCGGCTTTGCGCCGGCGATGGCGCAGCCCTTCTTTGCCCAGCGGCATCCCTACGAGCAGCTCGCGGTCATCGACTACAACGCGGACGGCGCCCCGGACGCCATCATGACGGACGTGCGCGGCAACGGCGTGACGATCCTGCTTGGATCGGGGACGGGCATGTTCGCGCCGTCCAACGGCTTCAGTTTCAACGCGCACACGCCCATCGAACTGGATGAGCGGCCGATGGCCCTCGCCCTCGGCGATCTCAACGGCGATGGCCGGCTCGACGCTGTCGCCAACATCGATGAGGCGCCGCGGCTGGTCATCCTGCTCGGCGGCGCCGATGGGCGCCTGAAGCCGGCCCACGGCAAGCCGATCGCAGCGCCGGTTTCGACCAACAGCGTGCGCCTGGCGGATTTCGACGGTGACGGACGGCTCGATGTGGCAACCGGTTCGGCGATGGAGCGGGCCGTCGCCATCCTCTTCGGAGACGGGCGCGGCGGGTTTGCGCGGCCGATGCGCATCGACGTTCCCGGCGCGATCAACTCCGTCGCGGTCGCGGACCTGAACGCCGACGGACGGCCCGATCTCGTCGTCAGCAGCTACGGCGACGGGCACGTGACGACACTGCTGAACCGGGCGCCATGACCACGGCGCCTGAGCGGCTACCGGGCGCACACGTCGGCAAGCGCGCCCTCGATGTTCGGGAAGCGAAACTCGAAGCCTTCCTCGACCAGACGCCTTGACACCACGTAGCGTCCGTACAGGGCCAGTTCCGGGTCGGTCCGCAGCGCCAGCGGCGCCCCAAGCCGCACCAGCCACGCCGGCGCCGGCAGCCCCACCGGCATCCGGATCGCCCGGCGCAGGGCCCGCATGAACTGGCGCTGGGAGACCGGGTGCGGAGCAGTCGCCACATAGACGCCCTGCATGCGCTGGTCGGTGAGGGCGCGCTCGAAGAGGCGGTTCATGTCCACCTCGTGAATCCAGCTCATGCCCTGGCGTCCCGAGCCGATCCGGCCGCCCAGCCCGAGTCGCGCAACCAGCCTCAGGCGGGCCATGGCGCCGCCGCCGGCGCCGCGGTCGCGCCCGATGACGAAGCTGGTGCGCAGGATGACCTGCCGCTGCGACGGCAGGGCCGCGGCGCAGAACGCCTCCTCCCAGGCGCGCCCGACGAAGGGCGCGAGCCCGAATCCGGTCGGCGAATCCTCGGAGCACTGGACCTCGGGCGGATCGCCGTAGATGTGCGCTGTGCTCATCTGCACCCAGACCCGCGGCGGGCGCTCGATGCGCCGCACGGCCTCGCCGAGGGCGCGGGTCGCCTCCACGCGGGAGCGCAGGATCTCATCCTGATGATCGGGCGTCTTGACGCAGTCGACGCTGCGCCCGGCGAGGTTCACCAGTCCGCTGGCGCCTTCCAGCGCGCTGGCCCAGTCGGCGCAGGTGCGCCCGTCCCACGATACGTGCCGCCAGGGGCCGGAGGCGCGCGGCGCCGCACGCGACAGCACGACCACCGGTACGCCGGCGCTGGTCAGATGCGTCGCCAGCGATGTTCCGAGGAAGCCGCTGCCACCGGCGATGACGACCGGACCGGGCTCTTGCATGGGCGCTCCTCGGCGTGGCGGCGTCACCGGCCGCCGCCGGCCGGTGGCAGCACGGGCCCCAGCGGCTCCTCGGGCTGGGCCGGGCCGGGCGGGCCGATCACCGGTCCCTCGCCGGCTGGTTCGGCCGCCTCGGTCAGTTCATCCAGCGCCTTGCGCAACTGCGTGGCCTTGAAGGGCTCGATCTTGAAGGCCCAGCCGGCGAGTTTGTCGCGCAGCGCGGCGGCTTCGGCGGCGGGGTCGGGAGACTCGCCGGCCGCCGGCTCTTCGGCGGCCGGCTCGGCGCCGGCGTCAGCGGCCGCGGCGTCGTCAGGCTCGGGCTGGGGCGCATCACCGGCGCCCTCGGGCGATGTGACCTCGAAGCTGGCCCACCAGTCGTCTCCCTCGCTCCAGGTCGTGATGGCCAGGGTCATGCCATCTTCGGCCTCGAACATCGTCACGACCGCGCCATCAGGCGGCGGGGCATCGGCCTTGCGGACATCGCTCATGCCGATGTAGGACGCGGCGCCGGCGACCTGCGACAACTCGGACGACTTCGCCTGCCGATCCGGCGGCAGGTCGACCGGCGCAAACTGCCCGGCGTCGTCGCGCACGAGTTCAAGCGGCGCAGCGCCCGGGTGGTCGATCGTCACGCGAGCGACGCGGGCCCGATCCAGGCGCACCAGCTCGCGCTCCATCCATGTCATCGGATCCAGGCGCACATTGACATCCGCCGCAGCCAGCCAGGTCTGCTCGGCGCCGGCAACCCGCACGAACCGCCCGGCGCCGGCGCCCGACGTCGACTTGCCCAGCACGACCGATGCGATCTCGGCGCCGGAATCGTCGAGCAGCGTCACGCCGGTGGCCTCGTCGTCTTCGCCGGGAGCGCCGAGACCGAGCCGCTGGTGCAACTGCGGGTTCGCCGTCTTGCGCTCTCGCGGCGCCAGGTTCGCCACGCCGATGATCAGTTCCTTGACCGGCTCGAACCGCGCTGGATAGCCGCCCTTGCTCGCAACGACCCACTCGCCCTGGTCGCGCGACAGCTCGAGCCGCTCCTCGCCCTGCACGAGCGTGATGCGGGCCACATCGTTGATGCGATCCTCCAGCCCGGGCACGATGCGCTCCGGCAGCGCCTCGCCGCCCCCGCCGCGCCCTGACAGCATCGTGACCGTGGCCGCGGCGAGGATCGCCGCGACCGTCACCGCGCCCAGTATGCCCAGCGTCCGCGCCCCCATAGCTCAGCCCTCACCTGCCATCGTGCGTCGATCCTGCCGGCGCCGCGCTGTGCGGTACGCCCCCAGCCCGATAGCGCCGAGGGCGACCAGAGCCGGCGCTGCGCCGATGTTGATGATCTTGAGCGTGCGCCCGAGATTCTCGACATCCTTCCGCAGGTTGTAGTTCACCTGGCGCAACTGGGCCCGGGTCTCGATCATGCGCTCCTGGAGCCGGTCCAGTTCGGCCTCCTGCTCGGGCGTGAGAATCAGTGAGCCGCCATCATCGGGGCGCTGCCGCTGCAGTTCGTTGAGGCGCTGCTGCGTCTGGCGCTGCTCGGCCTCCAGCGCCTCGGCCTCGGCAAGGTAGCGCTCGTTGGCCTGGCGGCGCAGCTGCTCGACGTAGGTGAACGGCCGGGCGTACTCGCCGCGGGCCCGCACCGAGATCAGCGCGCTGGAGCCGGCCATCTGCTCGATGGCGTTGAGCAGGAAGTCCACGTTGTCCGACAGCTTCTGGTACCCGAGCACGGCCCCGCCCAGGCGGATCTCCTGCACCCACATCTGGTCGCTGAGGAAGTCGACATCGGCGATGACGACCAGGTTGATCTCGCCGGCGACCGGCGCCGGATCCGCACCGGCGGCATCATCGCCCTCGGCGCCAGCTTCCGGCGCTGCGCCCTGGGGGGACTCCGGGCCGTCCGCTTCGCTGGCGAAGGCCGACAGCGCAGCGCCGCCGATGCGGGCCGCCAGCGTGCGCACGGTTCCGCTCGGGGCGAAGTCCGCCACCAGGGCCTGCGGATCGGGGAAGGTCACACGGGCCTTGTCGATCAGCATCGTCTGATCGCTGGTGGTCACCAGCGGCGTGAAGCTCGTGCCGACGGCGTCATCGTGCTCGATGGCGCCGCTCAGGACCATCCGCATCTGCCCCAGGCCGCGGCTGACCGCCTCGTCATCGTTGAAGTTCTCTTCATCGAGCACCAGGAAAGGCAGGTACGGCACGAGCGAGCGCCGGTCCTCGCTGGGGACCTGGGCGGCCAGGGCCATGTCGCCGACGACCTGGTCGGGGCCGATCGTCACGCCCCATTCACCCAGCAGGGCGTTGAGATTCGAGGTTCGATCTGCCTGGAAGCGGGCCAGCGGGTTCTGCATCGCCTCCAGCGGGATGTCCATCTCGCAGAGCGGATCGACGCAGACGATGGTGGCGCCGCCGCCGATGACCCAGGCGTCGATGGCCCGCAGCGTCGGCTCGGCAAGCTGCTTGGGATGGACGACGAGCAGCAGATCCAGATCCTCCGGCAGCGCTGCCGCCGACGCCTCGATCACTTCGACATCGAACAGCTCGCGCAGCTCGCGCATGATCTGCCACGGACGGGTCATCTCCGGCGGCATGCCCGGCAACTGCGGGCCGCCGCCATCGAGGTTCAGCGAACTGAGCACGACGACCTTCGGCCGCTCGGGGTGCGCCAGCCGGTAGATCAACTGGGTCAGTTGATACTCGAGGAACCGCTCCTGGCCGGGATCGAGAAAGCCGATGACCTCGCGCCCGTCGGTCGAGTTGACGCCGACGATCCCGAAGTAGAACTGCTCGCTGGCTGAGATCGGCACGGCCTGGAGCCCCTCGCGGGCGGCGCGGTCCTCGGCCTCGCTGAACGGCTCGGGATCGACGAACTCCAGTTCGATGGCGCCGCCGGAGCGCAGGCGGTACTCCTGCAGCAGTTCGCGGACGCGCTGGCCGTAGCTCTGGAGGCCGGGGCGGCCCTCGGCGAGCGATTCGGAGTAGAACAGCGTCAGCGTGATCGGCTCGTCCAGGTCGCGCAGGATCGAGCGCGTGCCGCTGGTGAGCGTGTACAGGTTCTGGGCCGTCAGATCAACGCGAGCCCGGCGCAGCAGGGCGTCGCTGACGATGTTCACCGCCAGCAGCAGGATGATGAGCAGTCCGATCGCAAGCAGCGCGTTTCGTCGCATGCAGATCTCCTCAGCTCGCCTTCTTCCACTGCACCAGCACCGTATTGATCGCCAGGGCTACTCCGATCAGCGATGCGAAGAACACCAGGTCGCGCAGCGAGAGCACGCCGCGGCTGATGGCGTCGAACCGTGTCAGAAAGCTCATCTGGGCGACAGCCTGACGCACGGCCTCCGGCGCCCACGCGATGGCGCTCTGCACCGCCGGCAGCGACGCCAGCAGCAGGCCGAAGCAGGCGACCGTGGACAGGACGAACGCGATCGCCTGGCTCTTGGTCAGGGCCGACATGCACGCCCCCACCGACAGGAAGGCCCCGGCCATCAGGAAGCTGCCGATGTAACTGGCGAGGATGACGCCGTTGTCCGGATCGCCGAGGACGTTGACGGTGATCCACGTGGGAAATGTGAGCAGCAGCGCCAGACCCGCGAAGGCCCACGCCGCCAGAAACTTGCCGACGACGGCGGCCCAGGGGGCGATCGGCAGCGTCATGAGCAGTTCGATGGTGCCGCTGCGCCGCTCTTCGGACCACAAGCGCATGCTCAGGGCCGGGATCAGGAACAGGTACAGCCACGGGTGGAACTGGAAGAAGCTGCGCAGGTCGGCCTGGCCGCGCTCGTAGAAGCCCCCGAGTTCGCTGCTGAACGTGAACACGCCGGTCAGCACCAGGAAGACGACGATGAAGACGTACGACACCGGCGTGGCGAAGTAGCTGCCCAGTTCGCGTTTGAGGACTGCGACCATCTCGCGCATCACGCTGCCCCCCGCGCGCCGAGCGTCAGCATCCGGAAGACCTCATCGAGCCGGCCGCTGGCGGCCCGCGCCTTCAGGGCCGCGGGCGTCTCGTCGGCGACGATCCTGCCCTGGCTGATGATCACGGCGCGCGTGCAGACGGCCTCGACCTCTTCGAGAATGTGCGTGCTGAGGATGACCACCTTGCTGCCGCCGAGGCCGCGGATCAGTTCGCGCACCTCGTGCTTCTGGTTGGGGTCCAGCCCGTCGGTCGGCTCGTCGAGGATGAGCGCGGGCGGGTCGTGGATGAGGGCCTGGGCCAGGCCGACGCGGCGCTTGTAGCCCTTGCTGAGCGTCTCGATCGGCTGGCGCATCACGCCTTCGAGATGCACGCGTCCCGCGACCGCGGCGATCCGCTCTCTGCGATCGGCGCCGGAGATGCCGCGGGCGTCGCAGACGAAACGCAGGAGGCTCTCGGGCGTCATGTCCGGGTACTGCGGCGCGCCCTCGGGCAGGTAGCCGACGGCCCGCTTGACGGCCAGAGGCTCGGCCTGGACATCGTGGCCGCAGACCGTCGCGGAGCCGGAGGTCGGCGTCAGGAACCCGGTGACCATCTTCATCGTGGTGGACTTGCCGGCGCCGTTGGGGCCGAGGAAGCCGAGCACCTCGCCAGCGGCGACCGACATGGAGACCTTGTCGACCGCGGTGAACGAACCGAAGCGTTTCGTCAGGCTCTTGATCTCGATCATGCGTTGACACCCACGGCAACAGGCCCGGAACGGACCATCGTCAGACTCATGGATGATGGCCGGGCCACGGCCCGGCGCCACGGGCCCCCGCCGCCCGCTCGGAACCCGGACCGGCGGCGGGACGGAGCCTATTCCCAGAGGGCGCCGGGTGGCAAGTGCCGCCCGCCTGACCCGCGGCCCGCGGCTGGGCGCCCGGAGTCCGGCGTCGGGGTCTTCACCTGCCCCGGAGCCGGCCCCGGCGCTGTGCTGCGTGCTCGTCTTCGCTGTGCGGTTTCCCCCCGGGGCCTACGGGCACCCTGCGCCAAACCCGTTCTGGAAGCACAGGAAGTCGAACAGATCCAGCGCGCTCGAGCCGTCGCAGTCGGCCCGCGCTGCGCCGGCGGCGAACAGGTTCTGGTAGCACAGGAAGTCGAACAGATCGAGCGCTCCGGAGCCATCGCAATCGGCGTAGCACGGATAGTCCACCTCGATGTTGTCGACGACGGCGATGTTGCCGCGCAGCTCGGCGCCGAGTTCGCCATCGATGAACCCGACTGCGTCCCACGCGGTGGCCGTCGGCGCCCAGGATACCGGCAGGTCCACGCGGTCCACCAGCGTTGCGCCCGAAGCCGCATCCACGATGCGGGTGTGCGTCCAGCCGGTCGCGACATCATGCTCGGCCTCGATGGTGTACCAGACGCCGAGGACGACCTCCTGCCCGAGGGAGATGTCCGTAACCGAGCCGGGCGCGTCGTTCCACCACATGCGCCACTCCCGGCTCAGCGCCGAGGTGTACACGCCGACCTCTTCATCCAGGCAGCACAGGTCGCGCCCGGGGACCGCCAGCCCGAAGTGCAGCCACATGGCCCAGTCGTCGGGCACGGTGAGCGGAACATCGCACCACTGGTCGATGCGGACATCGCAGCGCATGCGGATGCGCGGCGCCGGGCTCACCAGCGTGTAGATACCCTGCGATGGCGCAATGGCGTCGAGGATCGACAGCGCCCTGGTCGGCGCCCCGAAGGCGTCGATCGTCTCCACCACGATCGCCGACGGATCCGGCGGGTTCGGCGGCGCCGGATCGATCAGCCCCGGGTCCTGCCAGATCGCGCCGGGAAAGGACCCCGGGCTGTAGCTCTCGAAATCGTCGACCGGCTGCGCACTGGCGGCGCCCGAGAGGCAGATGCAGGCGCTGGCCGCCGCGAAGCCCGGGTGCGCTGCGCTGGACCGCTTCATCATGATCATCATGAGATCCCCCTTTGCGTCAGTCCCGCCGCCAGCATACCGGAGGTCGACGAAGACGACAAGCGGGGGCGTCCCTACTGGCTCGCCGCCTCCTCGGGCCGGTCGGCGCGGCCGGGCGCCGGGGCGCAACTGCGACGGGCGTGGGTCGAGTCGACCACGTAGATCACACGAGCCGGCGCCTCGCCGACGTTCATCGCGCTGTGCTCGACGTCCGCGGCGTAGGTCACGCTGTCGCCGGGCCCCAGTTCGATCTGGTCCGATCCGATGTTCATGCGGACCCGGCCCTCGACCACCACCGCGGCCTCGTACACGCCGTGGTAGTGCGGCGGGAAGCCGGTGCAGTCCGCCCCCGGGGGGTAGGTGTACTCGATGATCTCGATCCCGCGCCGGAGCATGGCGGTGCTGAGCACGCGCCGCTCCATGCCGTTCTCCGGGTCCACCAGCGTGCGCTGCTGAGCCCGGCGGTCGGAGACGAAGCGGGGGGTCTCGTCCAGGTCCAGAAGGTCCGATATCCCGACGCCGAGGCCGGCGGCGAGTTGCCCCAGCAGGCGGATGGTCGGGTTCTTCTTCCCGCACTCAATGTCACAGATCATCGCCTTGGAGACCCCGGAACGCTCGGCGAGGTCGCCCTGCGTCAGTTCCTGGGCCAGGCGGCGGCTCTTGATCTGCTCGCCGATGGCGGCGGTGTCTGCGTCCATCAAAAAATTCTCTATGGCGGATCTTGATTCGTCAAAAGCGAACAGATATACTATAGCGGATTCGCATCCGCCCGTCCAGCAGACGGCGCGAAAAGGAAGCAAAGGAGCGGAGCCATGACCAGTCTCACCCCGACCCGGAGTCCCGAACTCGTTCCCGCAGACAAGGTGGCGGCCTGCCGCGGCGGGCTGCTGGCGGCCTGCAAGCTCGCCGATGGCGCGCGCTGGGGCCTGGCGGGGGCCATCGTCGCCTTGGCGATCCTGACGCTTCTTGCCATCACCTGAAACCCCTGCGATTCGGACCTCCCCAGCGCCGGGCCACCGATGTGATGGTGGCCCGGCGCCCTTTTTTGGGCTTGCAGCGGGGCATGCGCCGGGTCATCCGGCCCCTGGGTTCCAGCCGATGAGGACGCCGGGGTCGCCGCTGGCCCAACTACGATGGTGCGCCGCGCGGCCCTGGGCCTGGCGGCCTCAAGAGCCGGGCAACGCCCGGAGGGAGATGACATGCAGATCCAGATGAACTTCGGCAGGATGGCCTCCAGCGACGCGCTGAGCGAGCACATCACGCGTGAAGTGGAGAGCGCACTCGAGCACATCAGCGATCGCATCACCCGTGTCGAGGTGCACGTGCAGGACACCAACGCGGGCAAGGGAGGTGTCGACAAGCGGGTGCTGATGGAGGCCCGCCCCGCCGGGCTGGACCCGATTGCCGTCGACGAGCACGGCGCCGACGTTTATCTGACCGTCCGCTCCGTGGCGGAGAAGCTCCGCACGGCACTGACCCGCCGCTTCGACAAGCTCGCCGACACGCACGGCGGCTGATAACCCGCAACTGACCGACCCGACCGACCGGCCCCCGATCCGGGGGTCCGCCACCTCAATCCGGGGGCGGCCCGGCCCGATGAATGAGCCATAGGGGGCCCGGACCCAGCGAAGCCGTGGCCGCTTCGTGGACGGGGAGGTCGGCAGGATGAGTTTGTCAGAACGTGTGCTTTCGTGCCGGTCGCTGCCGACGCTGCCGGCGGTGGCGGTCGAGGTGCTGCGCCTGACGCGCGACCCGGGCGCCTCGGTCAAACGGATGGCCAAGGTCGTCCAGAGCGACCAGGGGCTGGCCGCCAAGGTGCTCAAGACCGTCAACAGCCCGCTGTACGGTCTCAGCGAGCCGTGCAAGACCATCGAACGGGCACTGGCCTACCTGGGCCAGAACGCGGTCAAGTCGATCGTGCTGGGCTTCAGCCTGATCGACAGCGCCAGGGACGTGCCCTCGGAGCACGGCTTCGACATCGAGCAGTACTGGAAGCGGGTGATCTACAGCGCCGCGGCGGCCCGGCAGGTGGCGTCGCAGACCCTGGCGTGCGACCCGGACGAGGCCTTCACGGGCGGGCTGTTCCAGGACATGGGGATGCTCGCGATGGCGGTCGCCCTGGGCGAGGAGTACGGTCCGCTGCTTCGCGAGGCCCGGCGGCACGCCCAGTTGCCCGAGATCGAGCGCCACGAACTGGGGTTCGATCACACCGAGGTCGGCGCCGCCCTGGCCGAGCGGTGGCGCCTGCCGCAGTCGATGATCGAGTGCGTCCACCATCATCACCTGCCGGAGCGGGCCGCGCCCGATCACCGGTCGATGGTGTGCGCGATCGCCTTCGGGCGGCAGCTTGCCAGCGAACTGCTGGCGCCGGCAGAGCGGCGCTCGCTGTCGGGCCTGCGGGCCACCTACGGCGACTGGTTCGGCTGCGCCCGGATGAACATGGCCGACCTGATCGGCAAGGTCACCGAGGACGCCACCGAGATGGCGCGCGTCTTCGAGAAGAGCCTCGACGAGATCTGCGACCTTGATGACATTCTGGCGGAAGCCCAGGAGCAACTCGTCGACCACCAACTCAGCGTGGCCCGCGAGGCCGACCACCTGCTCGAGCAGACCATCACCGACGCGTTGACCGGGGTCCGCAACCGCAAGAGCTTCGACGAGACGCTGGCGCGGTTGTTCGCCGGCGATGAGCCGCTGACGGTGCTGTTCATCGACGCCGACCGGTTCAAGTCGGTCAACGACACGCACGGCCACGCCGCGGGCGACGCGGTGCTGAAGGAGCTTGCCGAGCGCATGACGCGGGCCGTCGGCGGCCGGGGGACGGTGTTCCGCTACGGCGGGGAGGAGTTTGCGGTGCTGGCCCCTGGCGCCGGGCCTGCGGACGCCGCCGAACTCGGCGAGCAGGTGCGCCAGGCGGTGCGGGCAGCGCCTTTCGACATCAGCATGGCCCACGGCCCGGCGGATCTGGCGGTGACGATCAGCGTGGGCGTGGCGACGCACACAGCGCAGGCGCCGGCGCCGTCGGGCGAGGAGCTGGTCCGGGCCGCCGACGACGCCGTGTACCAGTCCAAGCAGGCCGGGCGCGACCGCGTGACGGTTGCGGGAACACATCCGTGCGCTGCCGAGTCTGCCCCGGAGCCGGAGGCCGCGGAGCCGGAGGACGCGGAGCCGGATCGGGCGCCGGAGGCCTTCGAGCCGGTGTGCATCCTGCTGGTGGAAGACGACGCCCTGGCCGCGGCGGTAATCCGGGCCAAGCTGGCGCGCCGACCGGATGTGGCGGTCGTGTGGCAGAGGAGCGGGGCGGGCGCCCGGAGCTACATCGAGGCCTGCGACCGCGGCGAGCAGACGCCGCCGGACCTGATGCTGTGCGACATGCGCCTGGAGCGACACGAGACGGGGGTGGAGGTGATCCGCGCAGTCCGCCAGAGCGTCACGCTGGCGTCGATCCCGATCTGGGCCATGAGCGCCTCGGAGGCGGGCGAGGACGCCCGGGCTGGGGCCGAGGCCGGCGCCGACAGCTTCCACGCCAAGGACCGGATCATCGGGTCGCTGCCGCAGTGGATCGACGACCTGGTCGCAACGGCCCGGGCGGCGTGAGCGCAAGCGTCTGAGATCCCTTTCATGCGACGGAACGCGGTTGGCGCGGCGCCCGCCGGGCGTAGCATCGGCCGCCGGGCCAATTTCGGGCGCCAACCCAAGGCGCCGGCGCCGGCCGTCCGATAGATCGATTGCGCCTGCATGTCACACTACCTCGTCAAGGCCAGGCCGATTCCGGAGAAGCTGGCGGAGCTGCGCGCCCGCATTGCCCACGGCGAGATCGTCAAGATGATCCCGTTCGGACGCGGGCTGCACAACTCCCTGAGCGACGCTCGGCTGGACGAGCGGGGCTGGGCCCTGTGGGAGGAGCTGGACTTCTGCACCCCGCCGCTGAAGATCGAGCGCGAGGCCGTGCTGGACGAGTACTTCGAGAGCTTCAAGGTCGAGCCGGTCGAGCAGGGCGAGGGCTGGGCCCAGATCCGCACGCTGCCGCGACTGCTGCACTCGGAGATCCCCGTTCCCAAGGCGCGGAAGGCGGCGACGAGCCCGCCCGGCGGCGCGCGGAAGAAGGCCGCGCGGAAGGCCGGGCGCAAGACGGCGCCGCGCCGGGCCGAGTAAGGCGTGGCGCGCGGCGCATAAGAAGGCCCCGCTCAAAGCGAGCGGGGCCATGGTCGCAATCAGGATATCAGACCGGACTCAGTTCGCGACGCCGAACTCGCCGACGGCGAAGTCGGTGACACCATCGGTCGTGCGGACCTCGACGTTCTCGACACCGCCGCAGAAGGCGTAGCCGGCAGCGCCCGAGGAGCCGTCGATGGTTTCGACAACGCTCCGGGTCTCGCTGCCGAGAGAGCCGGTGATCTCGAACTCGATCAGGGCGAACGGATTGGGCTCGGCATAGAGGTAGAACGCGGTGTTCCCCGCCGGCGCGCCGACGTTGACGATGGGCGAGCCGTTGGTGTAGTACACGCTGCCGGTGTAGCCGTGGCTCCAGGTGCCCCAGCCGCCGCCGATGACGCGGTGGCTGCAGGGGATGTCGAAGGTGATGTCGCCGATGGAGGTCGGAACCGTGGTGACATCACTGAACGTCGGGCGCGGATCAACCACAGACTCCATCGTCTCGCCGCAGATCACGCTCGGGGGCGCCTCGACGCCGAGCTGGATCAACTCGAGTTCGGGGCAGCCGCCTGCGGCCACGAACGCCGCAAACTCGTTCTGGAAGCACATGAAGTCCATGAAGTCGATGGAGGTCGACTCGTCACAGTCGGCGTAGCAGTCGCCCGCGGCGTAGGCGTTCTGGAAGCAGAGGAAGTCGAAGAAGTCGAGCTCGCCTGACTGGTCGCAGTCGGGGTAGCAGAAGGGGCGCGGTGGCCCCCCGCCGGGCTCGGCCGTGCGGAGCCAGCGGATCTGGCTGGTGGCCACATCGAGCATGGCGCCGGTCTGCATGGAATCGTAATCGAAGCCGTTGACGAGCGTGCGCCCGCCGGCGGTCACGATGGCGCCCACGATGGAACCCGCGGAATCGAAGACGCCGATCACCTCCGGGGCTCCGGCCACGCAGATCGCATCGACGGACAGTTCGTCGCCGTTGTCGTTCCACGGGGACGGGGCCGGATCGACCGGAACCTGCGTCAGCGCGCCCCACGACGGGTGCGGCGCCGCCTCGGCGAAAACCGGACGCGGATCGAAGAAGTCGACCGTGGCGGAGACGCCGAAGGCCGCCTGCAGCACCGGGTCGGCGTCCAGGTTCCAGTAGCTCATATGCACGCGCCCGCCGCCGTCGATGTAATCGGCAATGGCGTCGGAGGTCGAGGCCGCGAAGCCGTTGGACGGGTTGTCAATGGTCACCATGCGCCACGGCATCGTGGGCAGGGCCGCCTCAAGGCTGGCGCCGTCAACGGTAATCAGCGGGTTCAGGCCCGCGGCGACCGTGGCGTCGGCGCCGACGTGATCGTTCGTGCTCCAGTCGAGCACCAGGGCGTTCGGAGCGACCATGCCAACCTCGACCCACTGCATCTGCGACTGGAGCAGGGCCTGGACCTGGTCGGCGGTCTTGGTGTCGTACTCGAAGCCGTTGCAGAGGGTGACGCCGGCGCCGCCGGCGCCTTCGCCGACGACGGTTGCGCCCGGGCCAGCCGGGTCGATGTGCGTGGAGACGGTCTCGCCATCGAGATTCGGGGTCAGCTCGTCGCCGTTGTCGTTCCACGGGTCGGGGATGCTCCCGTCGACGAGCACGGGTGACGCCGCGCCGGCCCAACTCGGGTGCCCGGCGTTGTCGTGAATGTCGAACGCCGTGAAGGTATCGACGGTCGAGGCGACATCCATGCTGGCCTGCAGGGCCGGATCGCTGTCGAGGTTCCAGTACGCGAAGTGGACCTTGCCGCCGGCGCCGGTGAAGGCGTCGATGGCGCCGGCCAGACCGCCGTCGGCGAAGCAGCATGCGTTGTCATAGATGGCGATGTCGTAGACGCCCGGGCCCTTGGCGAGTTCGACCTGGAACGAGATCTCGTCGAACACTTCCGTTATGGCGAAGCCCGCGCTGGCGGCGGCGGTGCGGGCGTGGCCGAAGCCCGAGCCGGAGTCATTGATCCAGAGCAGCGCGGTTTGCGCCGGCGCCCCCGTTGCGCTGGCGCAAACC
>JBICIE010000324.1:0-5044 GCA_043101635.1 Phycisphaerales bacterium JB039
GGTCGACTCCCGCGGCCGGCGGGTCGTCAGCCACCGCTTCGAGGCCATCAGCGCCTCCGTCGAGGCCGTGCTGGACGCCCTGGCCATCGATCCGGCCGACGCCGCCGGCGACACCATCGCATCCATCCGGCGCTGCCTGGAGCGGATGGCGGCGTGAGCGCGCCGGCCTGCTGGCCCGCCGGCCATGGTGTCTCAAGGATTGCCCGGTGACGCACCCCCAGACCAGACCATCCCTGCTGGAGCGCCTGCGCGATACCGCGGACGCCGACGCGTGGGTGCGCTTCGAATCGGCCTACGGCGACCTGGTGCTTCGGTACTGCGCCCGGCGCGGCATGCAGGCCAGCGACGCCGACGATGTCCGACAGATCGCGTTCCTCAAGTTGATGCGCTCGCTGCAGGGCTTCCGGTACGACCGGGGGAGGGGGCGCTTCCGGGACTACTTCTACCAGGTGGTGCGCTCGGCGATCGCCGACCGGGCCGCCGGCCGGCGCGAGGCGCCCGGCGATCTCGCGTCGACAGTGATCGAGCCCGCCGAGATCGATGAGGCCTGGCGCCAGGAGTGGGAGCAGTTTCACCTGCAGCGGGCGTGGACATCGCTGGAGCGTGCGGTGGAGCCGCGCACGCTGGAGGTCTTCAGGCGGCTGCTCGATGGGGCTTCGGTGCGGGAAGCGGCCCGGCAGTTCGACATGGCCGAGGACGCCGTCGAGAAGATCCGCCAGCGCGTGCGCAGCCGGCTGCGCGAGCGCATCGAGCAGCAGGTGCGCGAAGAGGATGGCGACGCGCCATGAGCGGAGGGCCGGACAGCTCGACCGAGTTCGGCTTTGACGACGAGTCATGGATGGCGCGCCTGCGCACGGCGATCGGCGGGCGCGATGGCGCCGGGCCCGGCGATGGCGCCGGCGAGCAACCGATCGGGCGACTCGGCGAGTACGAACTGCTGGAGGGCGCCGGGCGCGGCGCCCAGGGCGTGGTATACAAGGCGCGCCAGCCGCGCACCGGGCGCATCGTGGCCATCAAGAAAGTCGCGCTGGCCGACGGCCATGACGAGCGGGCGCAGGCGCGCTTCCAGCGCGAGGTCGAGCTGGCCGCCTCGCTGCGGGCCGAGGGCATTGTCACGATCCACGAGGTGCTGGCCGATACCTCGGCGGTGGTGATGGCGTGGATCGACGGCGCCCCCGCCGATGTGTGGGCAGACAGCGTGCGCGCCGAGGCCGGCGCCCTGCGCCGGATCGTGCAGACTGTCCGCTCCGCGTGTGACGCCGTCGCCTTCGCCCACGGGCGCGCCGTGATCCATCGCGACCTGAAGCCCGGCAACATCCTGGTCGACGCCGATGGCCGGCCGCACGTCGTTGACTTCGGACTGGCCCGTGAGACCGGCGCATCAGACGCGACACTGACGATGGCCGGCGGCTTCGCCGGCACGCCGGCGTACGCCCCGCCGGAGCAGCTCGACCGCGGCCTGCACGAGGTAGATGTGCGCGCCGACGTCTACGCCATGGGCGCGGTGCTGTACCGCATGCTGAGCGGGCGCGAGCCGTTCGAGGCGCCGACGCTGGCGGGGCTGTTCGACGCGGTGCGCCGCGGCCATCCGCCGGCGCCATCGTCGATCGATCATCGCGTGGACCGCGAACTCGACGCCATCGCGCTCATGGCGATGCGCCCGCGCCCGGAGGACCGCTACCAGACCATGGCGGAGTTGGCCGAGGACCTGGGGCGCTGGCTCGACCGGCGCGCTGTGCATGCGCACCCGCCGAGCGCCGCCTACGTCGCCCGGGCCTTCGTGCGCCGCCATCCGGTCGGCGTATCTCTGGCGGCGATCGCCCTGACGCTGATCGTCGGGCTCGGCGCCGCCGCGGGCGCTACGGCGCTGCGGCTTGCCGATCAGCGCGACCGCCTGCGGGCCACGCTCGGCGAGCGTGACGAGGCGCTTGCAGACGCCAAAGCCGCCGCGGCCCGCGCCGAACTGGAACTGCTCAAGAGCCGGGCGGGGATGGAACTGCTGTACCGCGCCCTCGGCGAGGGGGACCAGGCCAGCGCCATCGCCGCGCTGGATGCCCAGGCGGCGCGCATGGACGCAGCGCGCATGCCGATTCGCGCCGAGATCGAGATCAGCAACCGGCTCACCCTGGCGCGCACCTATCTGCAGGTCGGCGCCCCCGGGCGCGCCGAGGCCCAGGCCGAGCTTGCCATCGATCTGTCGCGCCAGGCAGGGGCAGCCGGCGCCGATCTCGCCGAAGCCCTGGCGCTCGTCGGCGAGGTGCGTCTGCTGCGCGGCGACCCCGACAGCGCCGTAGAGCCGCTGCGCGAGGCCCTGGCCGTCCGGTCCGCCCTGCCCGAGCCGCTGACCGATGTCTCCCGCGCCCATCTCATGCTGCTGGAGGCACTGGGCGACGCAGGCCGCACTGACGAGGCGCAGTCGTTCGCCAGCGCCATGCCACCCCTGGGGGGATTCGCCGGCTCGTTCATGGCCGAGCGCATCGTCGAGCTGTGCGACCGCTACCGGCTGGAGGGGCCCGGATGGGCCAGAGCGGCAGCGACGCCGGCTGGCCGCTGACGGCGCGGCCATCCTCACGTTTTCAGCGATCGGGTGTCCGCCCGGCCTCAAACCCGCGGTACCGGAGTGTGGGAGGCGAGAGTCTCAGATTCCGGAGGACCCGCAATGGGCCGAAATCGGCTGGAAGTTTGCCTGTGCGCGCTCATCACGGGCGCCATTGGCTCTGCGCCGGCGCTGGCCCAGGCGCCGATCGACCGCGCGATCACCTACCAGGGCGAGCTGCGCTCAGGCGGCGCCGCCGCGGCCGGTCCGGTGGACCTGCGCTTCCGGCTGTTCGACGCCGCCGCGGCGGGCGCGCAGATCGGACCCCAGCTCGAACTGCCTGGGGCGGCTCTGGAGGAGGGCCGCTTCAGCATCGAGTTGGACTTCGGGCCCGGCGCGTTCGGCGCCGAGCAGCGCTGGCTGGAGATCGACGTCCGCGAGGCGGGGGTGGGCTCGTTCACGACGCTGTCGCCGCGGCAGCGGGTGGGGCCGGCGCCGGTGGCGTTGTTTGCGCTTGATGGCAACGAGGGGCCGCCGGGGCCGGAAGGGCCCCCCGGTCCGCAGGGCCCCGAGGGGCCGACTGGACCGCAGGGTGATACGGGACCGGTTGGACCCCAGGGGCCGCAGGGTGATCCGGGGCCGGTCGGGCCGCAAGGACCGGAGGGGCCGACAGGTCCGGCGGGCCCGAAGGGCGATCCGGGGCCGATTGGTCCCGAGGGCCCGGCCGGTTTGCAAGGCCCCGAAGGCCCGATGGGCCCCGCCGGTCCGATCGGCCCGCAGGGTCCTCCCGGCGAGCCGTGGAGCCTGAGCGGAACCAGCGCGTTCTACACCGGCGGCAACGTCGGCATCGGTACCACCTCCCCGGCGGCCCTGCTGGATGTCGCCGGCGCCAGTCGCTTCGGCGGGGACATGACGTTCACGGCGCCGGCCGAGTACCAGATCGTGCACGAGACGACGGAGACGGGGCTGCGCGTGAATCCCGCGACGGTCACCGCGACGCTTGTCTCCGATGGCAATGAGATGGTCACGGTCAAGGAGCGGCGCGTTGGCGTCGGGACGAGCAGCCCGACCTCGCTGCTGCACGTCGCCGGCCTGAGCCGCTTCGACGACAGCATCTTCTTCAGCAAGGCGGGTCTGATCGAGGTCGCCCACGACAACAACGACGGGTTGGTGATCGATCCGATCGGTCGCAAGGTGCATCTGGAGGTGGACAACGGCAACATCCTGACCGCTGACATCAACGGGCGCGTCGGAATCAACACGGCTTCGCCCCAGGAGGCGCTGCACGTCATCGGCAACACCGAGATTGATGGCGGGCTGCAGGTCGACCGGCCAGGCGCCCTGGCGATGGATGTGATCGGTGCATCACGCTTCAAGGGAGCTCTTGACCTCGTCGGCGATGCGCACATCGACGGCGAACTGACGATCAAACCAGTTGAGCGCATTCTCGTCGTCGGAGCGGGCGAGTTCCAATGGTCAAGCCGCTTCTCAGGCGAGATGGTGGTGGCCGAGCTGTCAGGCACATTCACGCCGGTGGTTTTCTTGAACGGTACAGTCGCTCCTGGCACAGCAGTGGCGAGTTTCTCGCTTCCTGCCGGCGCCGAGATCACGAAGGTCCAGGCGTTCGTCCTTGACTTCGAGGATCCTGGGGATCTCACGCTCGAACTCAGGACAGAGGTCTTCTCAGTTCGCGGCGAGAACATCATTGCGTTCGCCAAGACGGTGGGCGCCCCGGGTGAAACGGTCATCGCAATGAACCTACCGGCTCCCCACACGGTCGTTTCAGGAAACCCCTATTGGCTGCGGCTATCGATCGATGCGGACTTGGGCTCGCCGTTCTTCGTGGAGGGTGGGCTCTTCAGCGTGCGGATTACCTATGTTGTCAACAGTCCATTGCCTTAGCGACTGCCTGGTGTTCTCGGGCCTCGAAGCGGGCCACGAGTTGGCGCTGCGCCCTGGCGGTCAATCGTCGACGATGCGGCTCATCTGCATGGTTCTCTTGAATTGCGCGTCCGTGGCGTCCCCTCTCCGGGGGTACCGGAGTGCGGAAGACGGGAGTCGCAGATACCGGAGATCTCGAAGTGCGCCGAAACCGGCTTGAACGTTCCCTGTGTGCGATCGTCGCTGGCGTCGTGATCGCCGGCTCGTCGCTTGCCCAGACGCCAGTGGTTCCCGCGCTGACCTACCAGGGCGAGCTGCGATCAGGGGGCGCAGCGGCCACGGGTCCGGTGGATCTGCGCTTCCGGCTGTTCGACGCCGCCGCGGCGGGCGTCCAGATCGGGCCGGAGCTTCAGTTGCTGGGCGCGGCGCTGACCGATGGCCGCTTCAGCGTCGAGTTGGACTTCGGCCCGGGCGCGCTCGGGGCCGAGCAGCGCTGGCTGGAGATCGAGGTGCGCGAGGCCGGCGTCGGCTTGTTCACAACGCTGTCGCCGCGCCAGCGCATCGCGCCGGCGCCGGTGGCGCTCTTCGCCCTCGATGGCAACGAAGGGCCGCAGGGGGATCCCGGCC
>JBICIE010000325.1:0-16110 GCA_043101635.1 Phycisphaerales bacterium JB039
TCTTCCGATCTGGAAGGTGGCCCCCGCCTCCATCGCGCTGTGGCGGGCGGCAGTGACCAGCGCCGGGTCCATGAACTCGGCGGTGGCGACCGAAACCTCGTAGGCCTGCCGGGCCTCCTCGTAGGCTGGCTCCAGGCAGATCATGTCGAAGGAGACGAACGCCCCGGGGCGAGGCTGAAATATGGTGTACAGACGCATCTGGCGGGGCTTGCCGCCGGCGCCGGGCAGCGAGACATAGAAGCGTCCTCCGACGCCGGCGCCCTCGGTGGTGCGGACCTCCTCCTGGAGCAGCACCTTGGCCTCGCTGGAGATGATCTCGCCGCTGACGCCGCGCCGACCATAACGCTCCCGGAGCTGATCGAGCACGGTCTGGGCCAGTTGCGGGGCCGACAGTTCGCGGTTGCTGCTGAACCGGGTCTCGACCTTGAGCAGCCAGGACTGGTCGGGCGGCACGCAGACGGCGCTGACGACCGGGCCGGCCTCGCTGATCTGGGTCTGGGTATCGACGGGCAGGCGCATGGTGAGCCCGGCGCTGGCGAGATGGAGCGGCTCGGCGCTCAGTTCGATCCCGACCTGGGCCAAGGCAGGGGCGACCGCGGCGGCGAAGAGAGCGGCAATGGTTGTTCGGATCATGTCAGGTATTTCCGGCGGAGAGGTTCTGGTTGCTCTGACAGAGAGTATCGGGCGGCGCGCCGGGCAAATCCCGCTTGTCCAGCTTCGCGAGGTTGACACCCGGCGGCGGCCCCGTAAGCTTCTCGGCCCGGCCCAGGGTCGGTCCGGGCGGCCGCCTTCGGGCGGCAGGACACGATGGATCGCTGGTGGACGGCTCGTCCGGTTCCGACAGGCGCCGGGAGGGCCGTCATCGTCGCCGGAAGAGGTTTCCGGCGACGGCTCGGTGGCAGCTTCGTTCGGGAGCGATGGTCGCGATGACAGGTGGCAAGATTCGAATCCGGATGGAGGCGTACGACCACCTCGCGCTGGACGCGTCGGCGAAGGAGATCGTCGAGCACGCAAAGCGGACCAACGCGAAGGTGGCCGGCCCGGTGCCGCTGCCGACGCGTATCGAGCGGTACACCGTGCTGCGCAGCCCGTTCATCGACAAGAAGAGCCGCGAGCAGTACGAGATCCGAACGCATAAGCGGATCATCGACATCGTCGAGCCCAACGCCCGGACGGTTGAGGCGCTCAACAGGCTGGTGGTTCCGGCGGGTGTGTTCATCAAGATCAAGGCGTAGACAGGTTTTCGGCCGGGCCAGCAGGGTCCGGCCTTTTCGATGGTGGGTTGATTCAGACGCTTCCTCTGCCCGTGAGGCATGAAGCAAGGGCAAGCGAAGATGGCCATGCTGCTGGGCAGAAAACTCGGGATGACCCGCGTCTACACGGACGAGGGGGTCAGCGTGCCGGTGACCGTACTGGAACTCGGCCCGTGCGTGGTCACGCAGCTTCGCACCGCGGAGCGTGACGGCTACGAAGCGGTGCAGGTCGGCTGGGGCGACATGAAGGCCCGCAACTCGACGATCCCGATGATCGGCCACGATGCCAAAGCCGGCGCCGAGCCGAAGCGGATCCACCGGGAGTTCAAGCCCGGCGAGGGTGAGTCCTTCGAGGTGGGCCAGCACATCGGCGTCGACATCTTCGAGGGTGTCAAGTTCGTCGATGTCATCGGCACGAGCAAGGGCAAGGGCTTCTCCGGTGGCATGAAGCGACACAATTTCAAGGGTCAGCTTGCCAGCCACGGTGTGGAGCGCAAGCATCGTTCCCCGGGCTCGATCGGCGGCCACGCGACCAACCGCGGCCACTCCGGCAAGCTCAAAAAGGGCAAGCGGATGGCCGGTCAGCTCGGCGCGGCGCCGGTGACGGTCCGCAGTTGCGAGGTGATCCGGATCGATCCGGAGCGGCGTCTGCTGCTGGTGAAGGGGCCGGTGCCGGGCCACAACCAGGGGCACGTGCAGGTGCGCCCGGCGGTGCGCCTGAACAGGAGTAAGGCTCGGGCTGCCAAGGCCTGAGTCTGCAGAGGCCCGCGGGCGAAGCAGTCGCCCGGGGGGCCCGGTCGGTCCGGCACGCCGGATACCACCGGGCGAAGACAGCATGTGCCGGACGGCGCGGCGCCGTCCGGGGAATCGACAGCCGAGTCGAATCCGAGCCCGGCCCACCCGCATGGGGGGCCACCCGAGGCCGAGAGGCGCCGGGCCGGAAAGGCGAAGCGAGCCCCGCGTGGATGGCCACCGGGGCGGGACCAGCCCGCAAGTGAGCGGGCGGAGGCGTCAGGCGAGGAAGACAAATGGATGTCCCCGTCTACAACATGCAGGGCAGCGAGGTCGGGAAGATCTCCATCGACGCAGGTGCGCTCGGCGGCGAGGTCAACCCGGCGCTGATCAAGCAGGCGTACGTCCGGTATCACGCGAACCGGCGTCAGGGCTCGGCCCGGACGCTCAGCCGCGGGATGATCGAGGGCTCGACGCGCAAGCTCTACAAGCAGAAGGGCACGGGCCGGGCCCGTCACGGCGACAAGAACGCTCCGCTGTTCCGCGGCGGCGGCCACGCCAAGGCCAAGCGCCAGACGCGTGAGGACTACCGCCTGGACATGCCCAAGAAGATGCGCCGCAAGGCGAACCGCAACGCGCTGCTGGCCAAGCTGGTCGACGGCGAGGTGAAGGTCGTGGACCGGCTGGAGCTTTCCGAGCCGCGGACCCGGGCCTTCACCGACTTCCTCAAGGCGGTGGGGGTGGACCGGACGGCCCTGGTGGCGCTGTCGCCGGATCCGGCCCGCAGCCGCAACGCGCGGCTGAGCGCCCGGAACATCGATGGCGTCTCGCTGTGCCGGGCCGACCAGCTCAACTGCTTCGAGATGCTCAACAGCCGGTACCTGGTCATCGAGCAGGGCGACCTGGAGGCGTGGCTGAGCGGCCCGAGTTCGCAGACGGGCAAGGACGCCAAGCTCGCCCCGATGGGCGCCGGCGCACAGGAGGCCGCGTGATGCAGGTCACACACGTGCTCAAGAAGCCGCTGGTCACCGAGAAGACGACGCTTGCGATGAGCGAGCACAACCGGTACGCGTTCCTCGTCGATCGCCGGGCCACCAAGGACGACATCAAGCGGGCGGTCGAGACCGTCTACAAGGTCAAGGTGGAGGACGTCAGCACGATGCGCCGCAAGGGCGGCTCGCGCCGGCTGCGGTACGGCTGGGTCAACGAAGGGGTCACCAAGAAGGCCGTCGTCCGCCTGCGCGAGGGCGACTCGATCGATCTGTTCTGAGGTAAGCCGGGAGCGAAGCATGCCCATTCGAGTCTACAAGCCGACGAGCGCAGGCCGGCGCAACGCCTCGGTCAACACGCACGAGGCGGTCACCAAGACGACGCCGGAGAAGTCGCTGCTGCGCCCGCTGCCGAAAAAGGGCGGGCGCAACCACCACGGCAAGATCACGGTGCGCGGGCGCGGCGGCGGCGCCAAGCGCCGCTATCGTGTGGTCGATTTCAAGCGGCGTGACCGCGACGGGATCGAAGGCAAGGTCATCGGGATCGAGTACGACCCGAATCGCACCTGCCACATCGCCCTGGTCGAGTACGCCGACGGCGAACGGCGCTACATCCTGGCGCCGGTCGGCCTGACCGACGGCGACACGGTGCTCAGCAGCGGCGACGGCCCGATCGAGCCGTCGGTCGGCGCCTGCATGCCGCTGCGGTACATCCCCACGGGGCTCAACGTGCACTGCGTCGAACTGCTGCCGGGCAAGGGCGGCCAGATGTGCCGCTCCGCCGGCATGTACGCCCGACTGGTCAACAAGGAAGACGACTACGCCACGCTGGTGCTGCCCAGCGGCGAGAGCCGCCGGGTGCCGATCGACTGCCGTGCGACCATCGGTCAGGTCGGCAACACCGACCATCAGAACCGGCGGCTGGGCAAGGCGGGGCTCAACCGGCATCTGGGTCGGCGCCCGATCACGCGCGGCGTGGCCAAGAGCCACCATGCCCATCCGCTGGGCGGCGGCGAGGGCCGCTCCAAGGGCAACCGGGCGCCGGTGAGCCCGACAGGCGTGCCGGCCAAGGGCGGCGGCACCCGCAACAAGAAGCAGCACAGTACCGATCTGATCATCCGCCGCCGGCGCAGCAAGCGCTACGGCCAGCTCAAGAAGTGACGGCGAGGACGCGACCATGGGACGCAGTCTGAAGAAGGGCCCGTATGTTGATGAGAAGCTCTACCGGAAGGTCGAGCTGCAGCAGCAGAGCGGGCGGCGCGAACCGATCAAGACCTGGGCCCGCCGGTGCACCATCGTGCCCGAATTCGTCGGGAGCACGTTCAAGGTGCACAACGGCCGGCACTTCGTCGACGTGTTCGTGACCGAGGACATGGTCGGGCACAAGCTCGGCGAGTTCTCGATCACCCGCACGTTCCGCGGGCACACGAACAAGAAGGAAGGCATCAAGTCCTGAGGGCATCAGCGTGAGACTCCGAGCCGAAAAACTGAAGAAGCTTGCGGGCGCACGGGGCGTCCCCGTCGAGCAGCTGGCCCAGGCCGTCGCCGGCGCAGGGCTCGAGCCGCTGGACGCCGAGCGGGCCGTCCGCAACTGGATGCGCGGCAGCGACCATCCGCGATGCCGGGCCGAGCACATCGCCGCCATGGCGCAGGCGCTGGGGTGTCAGCCGCCCGAGATCGCCCGCTTCACCAGCGAGGTGCGGTTTCACCGGGGCAGCCCGCGCAAGGCCAAGCTGGTCGCCGACATGGTGCGCGGCAAGCCGGTCGACGAGGCTCTGAACCTGCTCACCTTCACCCCGCAGCGCGCCGCGGTGAATCTCCGCAAGGCGCTGACCGCGGCCATCGCCGACGCCGAGCAGGCCGACGCGGACGTGACCACGCTGGTGGTCTCCGAGACCCGCGTCGACGGCGGCCCGCACATCAAGCGGTTCCAGCCCAAGGACCGAGGCCGGGCTCACCCGATCCTCAAGCGCACCAGCCACCTCACCGTCAGCGTGCAGGAGCGAGACTGATGGGACAGAAGACCCAGCCATTCGGATTCCGCGTGGGCATCACCGAGGCCCATCGCAGCCGCTGGTACGCCCCCAAGGCGCTGTACGGCGAGCTGCTGATCGAGGACCAGAAGATCCGCGAGTACCTCGAGAAGCGCCTGAGCACGCGCACCGGCCGCCCGCACGCGGCGGTGGCGGATGTGCACATCGAGCGCACCCGCGAGGAGCTGAGCGTGATCATCCGCACGGCCCGGCCCGGCGTGGTGATCGGCCCCAAGGGCGCCGAGGTCGATCGGATGACCGAAGAGCTGCAGCTGATGACCGGGCGCAAGGTGGGCATCAAGATCGTGGAGCTCAAGAACCCCGATCTGGTGGGCCAGCTCGTCGCCGAGGGCGTCGCCGAGCAGTTGCTGCGCCGTGCCGCGTTCCGGCGCATCGTGAAGAACCGCGCTGAGGCGGTGATGCAGGCCGGCGCCAAGGGCGTGAAGATCCAGATCAGCGGGCGCCTTGGCGGGGCGGAGATGAGCCGTTCGCTGGATGTGCGCCTGGGCTCGCTGCCCCTGTCGACGCTGCAGGCCAACATCGACTACGGCTTCGCCGAGGCCCGCACGACCTACGGCGTGATCGGCGTGAAGGTCTGGATCTACAAGGGGCCGTACTCGACCGAGCAGGATGAGGAAAACCAGTCGCGGGCCGCGGGCGGGCGGGCGCGGGCCCGCGGGCGGCGCTGATACGAGATGATGTGGAGTTGATCGATGCCTCCGTACAAGATTCCAAAGCGAGTCAAGTTCCGCAAGGAGTTCCGGCGGGCCCGCGAGCGCAAGGCGACCAAGGGCAACTACGTCGCCTACGGCGACTACGGCCTGCAGGCGCTGGAGGGCTGCTGGCTCAAGAGCAATTGCATCGAGGCCGGGCGCGTGGCGGCCAGCCACTTCCTCAAGCGCGAGGGCAAGCTGTTCATCCGGGTCTTCCCCGACAAGCCGGTGAGCAAGAAGCCGCTGGAGACGCGCATGGGCAAGGGCAAGGCGGATGTGGACTACTGGGCCGCGCGGGTCAAGCCGGGGACGATGCTGTACGAATTGACGGGCGTGCCCGAGACGGTGGCCAAGCAGGCCCTGGCCCGCGTCGCCATGAAGATGCCGGTCCGGTGCCGGTTCGTGACCCGTCGGGTCTCGGTGTGAGGGAGTCGCCATGACGGGCAAGGACGTGCGCAAGTTGTCGGATGAGGAACTCGCCAAGTGGGTCAGCGACCTGCGGCGCGAGATGCAGACGCTGCGGATGCAGCAGGTGACCGAGAAGATCGAGGACAACTCCCGTTTCCGGAAGATCCGGCGGGACATCGCACGCCTGCTCACCGAGCAGACGTCGCGTCGCGAGGCAGGCGATCAATGACAGAGCAGATGACGGATGTGCAGGGGGCGCGGATCGGCGTGGTCGAGTCCGACAAGCGGGACAAGACGCGCAAGGTCGTGGTGCGCTATCAGGCGAAGCATCCCAAGTACGGGAAGTACGTCCAGCGTCGGACGATTCTCCATGTGCACGACGAGTCCAACGAGTCGCGCCTCGGCGACCTGGTGGAGGTGGTCCAGTGCCGCCCCATCAGCAAGACCAAATCGTGGCGGCTGGTGCGGGTGATCGAGCGGCGGTCGGTTGAGCGCATCTGAGCGGGAGCCAGGCGATGTTGCAGCAGGAATCCAGGTGCGAGGTGGCGGACAACTCCGGGGCGAAGATCGCCTACGTGATCCGCGTGTACGGCGGCTCGACCGCCAGCGGCCGCTTTACGCGCCGCACCGCGAGCATCGGCGACCGTGTGCTGGTCAGCGTGAAGAAGGCGCTGCCCGGAGCGGACGTGAAGCCCGGCGACAAGCACAAGGCCGTCGTGGTGCGGACGGCCAAGGCGATCCGCCGGCGCGACGGCAGCTACGTGAAGTTCGACTCCAGCGCGGTGGTGCTCATCAACGACGACGGCAACCCGCGCGGCACGCGCATCTTCGGCCCGGTGGCCCGCGAGCTGCGCGAGCGGAACTACATGAAGATCGTGTCTCTTGCGCCGGAGGTGGTGTGATGCCCAGTCACGTACGCAAGGGTGATGAGGTGATGATCACCGCCGGCGCCGGCAAGGGGCGCATCGGCGAGGTCATGCGTGTGGATCCGAAGACCGAGCGGGTCTGGATCAAGGGGCTGAACCTGCGCACGCGCCACCTCAAGCCGACTCGCATCAACCCGCAGGGGGGCGTCATCCGCAAGGAGGCGCCGGTGCATATCAGCAACGTCAGCCCGGTTGTCGACGGCAAGCCGACGCGGGTGCGGTTCAAGGTGCGCGACGACGGGAGCAAGGTCCGCGTCGCGGTGCGCGACGACAAAGTGCTCGGGACCGTCCGCGGCCCCAGGAAGTAATCGGAAGCAGACCAGATGGCCAAGGGCAAGTCAAAAGTCGATGCCGCGGTGCTGGAGGAGGCGAGCAAGCCGGCCGGGCCGCCGCGCCTCAAGACCATGTACGACCGGGAGGTCCGGCCGAAGGTGGCCGAGACCTTCGGCGTGACCAATCCCATGGCGATGCCGCGCCTCGAGAAGATCGTGGTGAACATCAACATGGGCCGGCATATCGAGGGCGCCAAGCTCCCGCCGCACGTGCGTCAGGCCGTGCTGGACACGCTGACCACCATCACCGGGCAGAAGCCGGTGGTCCTCAAGGCCCGCAAGAGCGTGTCGAACTTCAAGGTGCGCGAGGGCATGGAGACGGCGGCGATGGTGACGCTGCGGCGGGAACGGATGTGGCACTTCCTCGACCGGCTCATCAACCTCGCCACGCCGCGCATCAAGGACTTCCGCGGCCTGCCGGAGAAGAGCTTCGACAAGGCCGGCAATTACTCCATGGGCCTGACGGAGCAGGGTGTTTTCCCCGAGATCAACATGGCCGAGGCGTCATTCACCCACGGCATGCACATCAACATGGTCTTCAGCAACTCGGATCCGGCCCGCAGCCGGTTCGTGCTGGAGCAGCTCGGCCTGCCGCTGCGCCGGGCTGAGGATAACTGAGAGGCAGCAGATGGCGACCAAGGCTCAGGTAGTCAAGTCGAACCGCACGCCCAAGTTCAGCACGCGCACGGTGCGCCGGTGCGAGCTGACGGGGCGGGCACGCGGGGTGTACCGCAAGTTCCGGATCAGCCGCATCATGATGCGGAAGCTGGCCCTCGAGGGCAAGATCCCGGGCATGCGCAAGGCAAGCTGGTAGGTCCAAGAGCCCGAACCACAGGGGCGGAAATCAACAGATGGCAGTGAACGATCCCATCGCCGACATGCTGACCCGGATCCGCAACGCGTTGCGCAATCGCGCCAAGACGGTGGACTGCCTCAACAGCAGGGTCTGCCGCGGCGTCGGCGACGTGCTGCGCGAGGAAGGGTACATCGAGGGCTACGACGTCATCGAGGACGGGCGCCAGGGCCTGCTCCGCGTGAAGCTCAAGTACGGGCCGCGCGGGGAGGTGGTCCTCAACCGCCTCACCCGGATCAGCAAGCCGGGGCGACGCGTGTACCGCAGGGTTGACGAGCTGCCCCGTCCCGTGCAGGGGCTGGGCATCGCCGTGGTGTCCACCAGCCGCGGCGTGTTGAGTGACCGCAAGTGCCGCGAGCAGCGCGTCGGCGGTGAGTGGCTGGCCACGATCGAGTGATGCTGAGGAGCGCAGTGCGATGTCTCGCATAGGAAAGAAGTCGATTGCGACGCCCAAGGGCGTGAAGGTCGCCGTCAGCGGCCAGCGCGTCACGGTCGAGGGCCCCAAGGGGACGCTCTCGCTGGAGGCCCGCCCCGAGGTCGCCGTGCAGGTGGCCGAGGACGGCGCCTCGGTGACCGTCTCGATGGACGAGTCGCTGGCCGGGGTCAAGACCAATCGAGCCTACTGGGGCCTGACGCGCTCGCTCATCCAGAACATGGTGGTCGGCGTGACGCAGGGCTACTCCAAGACCATGGAGGTCGTCGGCGTCGGCTACAACGCGCAGGTCCAGGGCAACCAGATCCGCCTGCAGGTCGGCTACGCCAACCCGATCGTGCGGCAGATCCCCCAGGGCCTGGATGTCGCCGTGGAACGCAACATGATCAGGATCAGCGGCGCCGACAAGCAGGTGGTGGGGCAGTTCGCCGCCGAACTGCGCGCGGTCCGCAAGCCCGAGCCGTACAACAGCAAGGGTATCAAGTACGCCAACGAGGTCATCAAGCGCAAGCAGGGCAAGGCCTTCGGCTCCTGAGGAATCGGTCATGGACAAGAGCAGAATCAAGACCATCCGGCGCCGGCGGCGCAGAATCGGCATCCGCAAGCGCGTCATCGGCACGCCCGAGCGTCCGCGCCTGGCGGTGTACCGCTCGCTCAACCACATGTACGTCCAGGTCATCGACGACCTGGCCGGGCGCACCATCGCCAGCGCCTCGACGCGCGACAAGGATGCGGCGGTCGACGTCCCGGGCAATACCGCCGCGGCGGCGAAGGTCGGCGCCGCGATCGCGGCCCGCGCGACCTCCGCCGGCGTCAAGGAAGTGGTCTTCGACCGCGGCGGATTCCGTTACCACGGGCGCATCAAGGCCCTGGCCGACGCGGCCCGGGAGGGCGGGCTGAAGTTCTAGACGCCCGGCGCAGCCGGGCCGCACCCTGAGAATCGACTATGGCTGAACTCATCGACGAAGCATCGAATATCGAATCCACGACCGTCGGGGTCTACCGCACCGCCGCCACTGTCAAGGGCGGGCGCCGGTTCAGCTTCGGCTCGCTGGTCGTCGTCGGCAATCGGCGCGGGCGCGTCGGCTACGGCTACGGCAAGAGCAACGAAGTGCCCTCGGCGATCGAGAAGGCCCAGAAAGCCGCCAAGCGCAACCTGCAGCCGGTGAAGATGATCGGCGGGACGATCACCCACGAGGTCGAGGGTGTCTTCGGGTCCTCCCGCGTGCGCCTGATCCCGGCGTCGCCGGGCACCGGCGTCGTCGCCGGCGCCACCGTGCGCGCCGTGCTGGAGATGGCAGGCGTGACCGACTGTCTGACCAAGTGCTACGGCTCGACCACCGCTACCAACGTGGTCAAGGCCGTCTTCGACGGCCTGAGCCGTCTTCGCCACCCCAGCCAGATCGCCGAACTGCGGGGCGTGGAACTGGGCGAGACCGTCATCGAGCAGCGCATCAAGCGGGCCGGCGGCGCCGTCACACCCACCACCGGCGAGCTGGTCGCCGCGACCGACGAAACCGAGGGCGCCTGACATGATGATCCATGAAATCACCGCCGCCGCCGGCCGCTACAAGCAGCGCAAGCGCGTCGGGCGCGGTCCCGGCAGTGGCCAGGGCAAGACCGCCGGACGCGGCCAGAAGGGCGCCGGCTCCCGGGCCGGCTACTCGGCCCGCCACCAGTTCGAGGGCGGCCAGATGCCGTACTTCCGCCGCCTGGCGAAGTTCGGCTTCACCAACGCCCAGTTCCGCACCGAGTTCTGGATCGTCAACCTCCGCGACATTATCACCCATGAGGCGTTTGCCAGGGGCGGCAAGGTGACCGGCGAGTCGCTCATCGGCGCCGGCCTCATCCGAGACACCAGCCGGGATGTGAAGGTCCTGGGCGATCTCGGCGAGGCCGGCTCGCTCGGGGTGAAGCTGGATGTCGAGGTTGCCCGCGTCTCGGCGAAGGCCAGGAGCCTCATCGAGGGCGCCGGCGGCTCGGTCACCGAGACCGGCTCGCGCCGCGACCGTGTTCGGGGGATTGACCGCAACAGCGACGACGCGTCCCCCAAGAACCTGACCAAGAAGCTGAACCGCGGCGGCAAGTCCGGCTGAGCCGGGCCGCGCGGCGCTGCGGGCGCCGCCGCTGGAGCGACGGATGCTGCAGGCGTTTCTCAATGTGTTCAAGATCGCCGAGCTGAGGACCAAGGTCCTCTTCACGCTCGGCATGCTCGTGGTCTACCGCATCGGGTTCTGGATCCCGCTGCCGGGCATCGACCAGTCGCAGCTCAAGGACTTCATGCAGTCCCAGAGCCAGAGCGGCGGCGCCTTCGGCCGGCTGGCCGACTACGTCTCGGTCTTCTCGGGCGGCGCCCTCGGGCAATCGACCATCTTCGGCCTGGGCATCATGCCCTACATCTCCGCGGCCATCATCTTCCAGCTTCTCCAGTCGGTCTGGCCGACCCTCAAGAAGCTGAAGGACGAGGGGCCGACGGGCTACCAGAAGATCCAGGAGTGGACGCGCTACGCCACGGTCGGTCTCTGCATCGTGCAGAGCTTCGCGTGGCTGAGCTTCATCCGCGGCCAGGGTTTCGTGTACGCCGAGTGGGCCAGCACGCCCGTGTGGTGGGTCATGTCGATCGCGGCCCTGACCGCCGGCACCGTCTTCCTGATGTGGCTCGGCGAGCAGATCGACCGCTACGGCATCGGCAACGGCGTGTCGCTGATCATCATGGCCGGCATCCTGACGGGCATGCCCGGCGCGATCATGTGGGTGGTCAACAACTCCGACATCCGCACGTGGATGGTCGTCTCCTGGATCCTCGGCGAGCCGGCCGACGGCTTCGAGCCGACCATGAGCCTCATGGGCGTGATCATCCTCGCCGCGGCCTTCGTCATCGTCGTCGGCGGCTCCGTCCTCATGACCGTGGCCCAGCGCCGCATTCCCATCCAGCAGGCCAAGCACACCCGCGGGCGCAAGGTCTACGGCGGCCAGCGGTCGTACCTGCCGCTGCGGGTCAATCACGGCGGCGTCATGCCGATCATCTTCGCCAGTTCGCTGATGATCTTCCCCTCGGTCATCCTGGCTCAGGTTGCTTCGGCCCTGGGCTCGATGGAAGGCGGCGGCGGCTGGCTTGCCGTCGGCGTCAACTGGTTCAGCCAGCAGTTCGACATCGGCGCGTATCCCTACCTGCTGCTGGAAGTGCTGATGATCTACTTCTTCGCCTACTTCTGGATCACCGTCCAGTTCAACCCGGAGGAGATCAGCAAGCAGCTGCGTGATCACGGCTCGTTCATCCCGGGCCTGCGCCCCGGTCCGCGCACCGCCGAGTACCTCGAGACGGTGATGGAGCGGCTGACCTACGTCGGCGGCGCGTTCCTGGCCGTGATCGCGGTCATGCCGATGATCGTCATGCGGGCCATGAACATCCCGTTCAACGTCACGCAGTTCCTCGGCGGCACCGGTCTGCTGATCGTCGTTGCCGTCACGCTGGACTTCATCCAGCGCATCGAGGCCAACCTGCTCATGCGGAACTACGCCGGCTTCCTCGGCGGCTCGGCCGAGGGCGGCGCCGGCAAGCGCATCCGCGGCCCGCGCTGAGCCGTGGCCATCCTGCTGCGCACCGAGATGGAGATCGCCGGCCTCCGGCGGGCCGGCCACCTGTGCGCCCGCATCCTGGCCGAGGGCGCCGCGGCCTGCGCCGCCGGCGCCGGGCCGGCAGCGCTTGACCGCCTGGTTCGGGCCCGCCTGCGCGCAGCCGGCGCCGAGCCGATCCTCACAGAGCAGTCGGCGCCGGCCGGGGCGTTCCCCGGCGCCATCAGCGTCTCGGTGGGGCGCGTGGTCGCCAACGGGCCGCCCGTCGGAGACGAGATCCCGCCGGGCCAGCTCGTGCGGCTCGACCTCGCCGTGGGCCTGGACGGCTGGGTCGCCGACTGCGCAACCACCGTCATTGCCGGCGGCGCCGGGCCGGCGGTAGCCTTGCGGGAGGGCGCCGAGGCGGTCACCCGCGCGGCGATCGCGGCCATGGGCCCGGGCGCCTGGTGGCCCGGCGTGGTTGCCGCCGCACGCGCTGCCGCCGCGGCCAGGGGCCTGCACATCGCCCGATGGCCGTGGGGCCATGGCGTCGGCCGGCGCCTGCACGAGCCGCCGACCCTGCCGGGCGACCCGGCCGAACCCGGCGCCGGCTTTCAGCTTCGAAGCGGGATGGTCCTGGCGGTCGAGCCGGTCGTGATGGATGTGCCCGGCCCCCTTGAACTGGCCCCCGGCGGCTGGTCTCTGCTCGGCCCGGAGGGCGCCAGTGCGGCGTGCGAGGAACGAACGGTCGTGATCACGGCGGCGGGCGCCGAGGATCTGACCCCGCTCGGGCGCGCGGATTCGGATGACCCCGGCCGGAGGGGCGCCTAATATCCCGCTCGGCCCGGCGTCCGCCGGGACGGTGTCGTTATCGTCTCACCCAGTGCCAGAGCAAGGGGCCAGCCGTGAAGGTCAGGGCCAGCGTCAAGCGAATCTGCAACCAGTGCCAGATCGTCCGCCGCAAGGGGAAGGTCCGGGTCATCTGCAAGGCCGACCCGAAGCACAAGCAGGTGCAGGGCTAGGAGTCAGAGCGTGCCACGTATCGCAGGTATCGACATCCCGGATCGCAAGAAGATCCTGTACGCGCTGCAGTACATCCACGGGATCGGCCCGAAGTTCGCGGCCGACATCCTGGCCGAGGCGCAGATCGACCCGAACACCAAGGCCAGCGAGCTGACCGAGTCGCAGGTGGCCCAGATCGGCCAGATCCTCGACTCCAACTACCTCGTCGAGGGCGCCCTGCGCCGGCAGGTGAGCCAGAACATCCAGCGCCTGCGCGACATCCGCTCCTACCGGGGCGAGCGGCACCGGCGCGGGCTGCCGACGCGCGGGCAGCGCACGCGCTGCAACGCCCGCACGCGCAAGGGCAAGAAGAAGACGGTCGCGGGGAAGAAGGGCGTCAAGGGCTGACGCCGCCTAAGCGAGGATCCAGCCGGCCGGGCCGGATGGTGGATCCGCCAGCAGCGAGAACCAGATGGCGAAGAAAGTCAAGAAGCAGCGTCGCAACGTGGTGCGCGGCATCGTGCACATCAAGGCGACGCACAACAACACGATCGTCACGATCACCGACACCAACGGCGAGACCGTGGCGTGGGACTCGGCCGGCACCATCGGCTTCAAGGGCGCCCGCAAGGCGACGCCCTTCGCCGCGACCCGCGCCGGCGAGAACGCCGGGCACAAGGTCCGCAAGATGGGCATGAGCGAGGTCGAGGTGAAGATCAAGGGCGTCGGCGGCGGGCGCGAGGCGGCCATCAACGGGCTCGCCTCCACCGGTCTGCGCGTCACCGCCATCGAGGATCACACGCCGGTGCCGCACAACGGCTGCCGGCCGCGGAAGCGCCGGCGCGTCTAGCCGGCACAGGGCCCCCGGAAAGAAGGGTCGCGGCGCCCGGCAGCGCCGCCAGCCCGCCAGCCGGGACGCCAGCGCTCAGGAGCGTCTGCCGGAACAGTGAGGTATCGATCATGCGCGTTCGCTGGCGCGGGCTGGAACTGCCCAATCGCATTCAGTCCGATCCCAAGTTCAGGAGCGACACCTTCGGCCGCTTCATCGTCGAGCCGTTCGAGCGCGGCTTCGGCACCACCGTCGGCAACAGCCTGCGGCGGATCCTGCTGTCGTCGCTGGAGGGCGCCGCCGTCACCAGCGTCAAGATCAAGGGCGCCGAGCACGAGTTCACCAGCCTGCCCGGCGTGGTCGAGGATGTCACCGACATCATCCTGAACATCAAGAACCTGATCGTGCGCCTGGAGGGCGATGAGCCGCGCACCATGCGCCTGGCCGCCCAGGGCCCCGGCGAGGTCACCGCCGACCTGATCGAGGCCGACACCGCCGTCACCATCCTCAACCGCGACCTGGTCATCTGCACGCTGACCGACGAGGTCGACATCGAGATGGAACTCGAGGTCGGGCGGGGTCGCGGCTACGTCCCCGCCAGCGAGCACGAGAAGCTGGCCCGCGAGGAGCAGGAGATCGGGCTGATCCCGGTCGACGCGATCTACTCGCCGGTGCTCCGCGTCCGCTACAACGTCGAGGACACCCGCGTCGGCCAGCGGACCAACTACGACAAGCTCACCATGGACATCTGGACCAACGGCACCACCACGCCGGAGATGGCCCTGGTCGAAGCCGCCAAGATCATGCGCAAGCACCTCAACCCGTTCGTCCACTACTTCGAGGTGGGCGAGCAGCGCGTCAGCGAGGCCGCCGCGGCCGCCGCCGGCGTCGATGAGGAGCTGATCCGCAAGCTCAGCATGCCCATCGCCGAACTGGACCTCTCGGTGCGGGCCAGCAACTGCCTGGAGAGCGCGCGGATCGACACCGTCGGCCAGCTCGTCGCCCAGACCGAATCCGAGCTGCTCAAGCTTCGCTCCTTCGGTCGCACCTCGCTGCGCGAGGTCAAGCGCAAGCTGCTGGACCTGGAACTGGACCTGGGCATGGACCTGCCCGAAGGATTCGCCCCCGAGCCGATTGCCCCGGGGGCCTGATCACCCGGCCCGCGCGCGAGCGGGCCACAGCGGCGCCCAGGGCGCTGGAGAGAAGTCATGCGTCACCGCAAGGCAGGCTACAGGCTCAACCGGACGCCGGCGCACCGCACCGCGATGCTGCGCAACATGGCCGCCAGCCTCTTCGAGCACGGCCAGATCACCACGACCATCCCCAAGGCCAAGGCGCTGCAGCCGATGGTCGAGAAGATCATCACCAAGGCCAAGCGCGGCGACCTGCACGCCCGCCGTCAGGTGATCGCCACCCTCGGCGCTGACCGGCGGGCCTTCGACTGGCTGCACATCGCCAAGGGCGCCACCGACGAAGAGAAGACCCGCGTCGGGGACCTGCGCGAGCGGGCCGAGGCCTACTTCGATGTGCCAGCGTCCGATGAGGTCGAGCGCAACCGCTACGGCGAGCTGCGCAAGGCGCCGAAGCTGGTCAAGCACATCTTCGAGAACGTGGCCCCGCGCTTCGCCGACCGCGAAGGCGGGTACACCCGCATCGTCAAGCTCGGGTACAACCGCATCGGTGATTCGGCCGAACTGTGCGTGATCCAGTTCGTTGGCGCCGAGGAAGGCCCGGAGATCGGCGGCCGCCCCAGCCGGCGCCGCCGCAAGGCCGACAACCGCACCGCGTTCGCGGCGAAGCTGCGCAAGGCCCAGCCCGCCGCGGCAGCCGCAGCGACCGAGACCGAGGCCGCCGCTGAGCCCGAGGCGCCGGCCGACCAGGCCTGATCGCCAGCTCCAGCCACACCAGTCCACAGACCTTCAAAGGCCCGCCCGCGCGGGCCTTTTTCACAGGACGGGGGCGCGGGCTTCCAGCCCGTTTCAGCAGGACAGGGGCGCGGGCTTCCAGCCCTTTTCATCACGACAGGGGGCGCGGGGGTGCCGCCCGCGTCGG
>JBICIE010000326.1:0-6264 GCA_043101635.1 Phycisphaerales bacterium JB039
TGTGCTCTTCCGATCTCCCCCACCGCCACCGCCAGCACCACCGCCCCGGCAGTGAACAGGTAGATCGCGTTGACCAGCAGCAGCCCCGCGGCGCCCGCGCTGCGCCGCGTCAGCGAGATGACCTCCGGCTCGCCATCCGCCGGCGCCAGCACGCGGATGTAGCGATACTCCCGGGCCCCGCCGCTCCACCGGTCGGTCTGCAGTTCGGCGCCGGCCCTGCTGCGCTCAAAGCGCCGCAGCACCCGGCGCAGCGGCGGATCCTCCTCGGCATCCCGCCGAGCCTCGGCCAGTGTCATCCGCTCGGCCGTGAGCCCCGCGTGCTCACGCGGCCCCGAAGCGCGGGCGGCGCCCGCATCCAGTGCGGCGTCATCCAGCCGCACCCAGATCGCCGCGAGCTGGCGCGACTGCTCCAGTTGCCCCGCCGTCACCAGCCCCGCCATCCGGAACCATGGCACGCTCATCGCCGCCACCACGATCAGCACGATCGCAAGGCCAAACCAGGCAAGCGACTTGTCCGCCAGCGGAATCCCGCGCCACATGCCGGAAGTATACAAAGCACAAAACACAAAGCGCAAAGCACACATCGGAGAACCGGACGCCGCCTCCAGACGACCCGGATCAGCCCCGGCCGGCGCTGAAGAAAGCACAGAGCGCAAAGCACACATCGGAGGGCCGGACGCCTCCGAACGACCCGGATCAACCCCCCAGCCGGCCCCTCACGCCTCGCGCCTCGTGCCTTCCTGCTCTGTGCTTTGTGCTTTGCGGCTCTGCTTTGCTGCTTTGTGCTTTCGCCCCGTGCTTTGAGCTTTGTGCTCTTTGCCTTCCCCCCCGCATAAACTCCCCCCGTGCCCGCCCGCTCCGTCTATCTCGAAACCTTCGGCTGCCAGATGAACGAGCTGGATTCCGAGCTCGTCGCCGGCCAGCTCGCCGCCCTCGGCTACCAGTTCACACCGGACGCCACCGAGGCGGATGTCGTCCTCTACAACACCTGCTCCGTCCGCGAGCAGGCCGAGCAGAAGGTCTGGAGCCGCCTCGGTGAGATGAAGGCCGTCAAGCGCCGCCGCCCCGACCTGGTCGTCGGCGTCCTCGGCTGCATGGCCGAGCGCGATGGCGCCGACATGATCCGCCGCTTCCCGGCCGTCGATGTCATGTGCGGCCCCGGCGAACTCGATAAGCTCCCCGGCCTCCTCGACAACGCCGTCCGCACGCGCGCCTCGATGCTGGCTGACGCCCCCAATGGGCGCGCAGCCGCGTCCATCTCCGCGGCGCAGCTTGCCCTCCAGGGCAACACCTCCCGCCGCACCGCCACCCTCGCCGCGGCAGAGGACACGCTGGAACTGCTCGACCTCTCCCGAGCTGTCAGCCCCATCGACCCCGCGGGAGGCGCCCGCCGCTCCGCCTATGTCCGCATCACCCGCGGCTGCAACAAGTTCTGCACCTACTGCGTCGTGCCCTTCACCCGCGGCGCCGAGACCCACCGCCCGCCGGACCACATCGTCGATGAGTGCAGGCGCCTCGCCGACGCGGGCGTCATCGAGGTCACGCTCCTCGGCCAGACCGTCAACCACTACCGCTACGAGCACGGGGCGATGGTGTCGGTCGGCGGTGTGCAGCAGCCGCAGAAGGGGCGCAGCTTCAAGGGCGGCCACCGGCGCGACCCGCTCGCCGGCGCAAGTGTCACGACCTTCGCCGACCTGCTGCGCCGCATCCACGAGGAAGTCCCCGAGATCCAGCGCCTGCGCTTCGTCACCAGCTACCCCCGCGACTTCGGCGATGATGTCCTCGAAGTCATGCGCGACAGCCCGCGCATCTGCCGCTACCTGCACGTCCCCGCCCAGAGCGGGTCGGACGCCATGCTGAAGCGCATGAACCGCGGCTACACCGTCGGCGAGTACTTCGAGTTCCTCGACCGGGCCCGAGCCTTCCTCGACGAGCCGGATAGGGGCCGGCCGCTGTCGCTCTCCGGCGACATCATCGTCGGCTTCCCCGGCGAGACCGATGCCGACTTCGCCGCCACCGTCGATCTCGTCCAGAAAGCCCGCTACAAGAACTGCTTCATTTTCAAGTACTCGCCGCGCCCGGGGACCGTGGCGTACGACCGCATTCCCGATGACATCCCCGAGTACATCAAACGCCAGCGCAACAACGACCTGCTCGCCGTGCAGGCCCGGATCAGCGACGAGATCGGCCAGGAGCAGGTCGGTCGCACCTTCGATGTCATGGTCGAGGGCTACAGCCAGAAGGAACTGAAGCGCCGCGGCATGACCAAGGGCCAGATCCGAGCGTCGGAAGCGGTCGCAGGCGCCGGCGCCGTCACGCTGACCGTCGGCGGCGCCGCCCCTCACGGCTCCTCACCGATGGGTGGGGCGGGTTTCCAACCCGCCGACGGCGCCCCCCCATTGCTCCACACCCCCACAGTCCAACTCTCCGGCCGCACCGACGGCGATTTGATCGTCTTCCTCGAAGCCCCAACTGACACCGGCCCCGAAGACCTGATCGGCCGCATCGTCCCGGTCCGCATCACCAGCGCCGACCGACTGAGTCTATTCGGTGAAGTCGTGTGAGCGCTCCCGACGCAAGTGCGCGACCTGCCCTCACCATCCTCGCCGCCTTCACCTTCGGCCTTGCCCTGGCCGTCCACCGCGGTCGAATCCCTGGCTACGTCGACCTGTACCGTGCCCCACTCGCCAGACTCGACCAACTCATCATCTGGACGATCGTCGCCCTCGTGTGCGTGTGGCTGCTCCGGCGGACCTCGCCGCGCCGGGCGATCAGCAACTTCTGCCTCACGCGCCCGCCCCTGCGCCCGCTCCTCTTTGCCGCCATCAGCGCCCTCCCCATGTTCATCGCCAGCGCCGCCACGGGCGCGTGGCGCCTGAGCGCGCCCGACGAGACCATCGCCAGCCTGCTCGCCATCCTCTGGTTGGGCGCCATCGTCGCCCCCTTCGCCGAGGAGATCTTCTTCCGCGGCTTCGCCTTCGGCGAACTCGTGCGCACGGCCCGCTGGGGCTTCTGGCCCGCGGCGATCGTCACGGGCCTCATCTTCGGCGCGGTCCACTTTTTCGGCGCCATCGGGCGCGAGAGCCTCGCCGGCGCCCTCGGCGTCGTCGCCATCACCGCCGTCGGCGGCGCGTGGTACGCCTGGCTCTACCTGCGCTGGAACTTCAACCTCTGGGTCCCGATCTTCCTGCACGCCCTGATGAATGCGCCATGGATCCTCTTCGTCGTCGATGACACCGCGCTTGGAACATGGACCGCCAACGCCGGCCGCGCCGGAACCATCGCCATCGCGACGCTGCTGACGCTGTTCGGCGCCAGGTCCCGCTGGCTGCGCCCGCTGGCGCCACCGAATGCGGCGCCAACTGTCCCGGCGAGTTGACCCGCCATCGATTTCGCTGGAACTGCGAACGCCTCCAAGCCCAATATCCCTTCAATGGCTCTCACCCGGCCACGCCGGCTCCTCCTCGCCGCAACACTTACGCTCGGCGCCGTGTTCCTCCTCGCCTTCTGCGTCGGCCCGCCCTGGTACTACGTCGACAAGTACGCCCCCGCCGCCGTCACCGGGCGCCCCACCGCCTTCCCCGCGCTCCTCGTCCCCGAGCGCCAGGTCGAGCCCCACACCTGCGGCCTGCACACGCTCTCATCCATCTACCGCGCCTACGGCCTGGATGCCGAGGCACAGGATCTGCGCTTCCGCCTCGGCACGGACAAGCCCTTCAGCAACTTCCTCGCCGACTCGGCCGGCACGATCCATCCCGACATGCTCCGCGTCCTGCACCAGGACGGCTTCCAGACCGAACTGCTCTTCCCGGGCGCATCGGAGACGCCGGCGCGCCTCAGCGAGCATCTCCAGCGCGGGCACGTCGCCGCCGCCTTGACGAAGGTCAGCGAGTTCCACTGGGTCGGCCTTTCGCGGGCCGCCGATGGCCGCCTGCGAGTCTGCGACTCCCTCGTTGAGCGACCCTACGAGCGCGATCAGGCCGACTACCTCCGCGCCGGCGTCTACTCGCTGATTCTGATCTCGCCCCAGAGCCCGTAGGCGAGCGCGGCCGGCGCCCCCCTCGATGGCAAGCCAACGCGGCTGGGCGCGGCCGCTCGGTCGGCGATGCGCCCGTGAGACGCCCGCCGAGCGCCGAAGAATTCAACAAGTTGCCGCCCCTCGTGAAGGGCCCTTCATCGATCGGCCGCCGCGCTCGCGGTTCTTGCTCCACGAAATTGCCTTGACAGTGCATCGGCGAACCCGGAGGATCGAAGGCGCACACGACTCCGGCGATCGAGCCTGGGGCGCGCCCGCTGCGCCCGTCGCCGGACCGACCGAGAGAGGAGTAATCCGATGCGCGTGCAACCCTGCCCGATCCGCACCCTCGCCAGCGCCGCGGCACTGGCCCTGTTCGCCGGCGCCGCCGCGGCACAGCCCGGGGCCCCGGCCTTCGGCGTGCATTTCGACGACTGCGTCACCGGCGATAACGAGTTCCGCTCCGGCGGGTCGCTGTGGTGGGATGTCGACCCCGGCTGCGACATCTACCAGCAGGACCTGTACGAGCGTCCGCTGACCCAGGAGTTCCAGTTCGTCGACATGCGGTACGCCGCCAAGGAGTACTTCGAGTACCTCGATATCGAGCGCATCAGCGCCGGGTTCGACTTCGACTACCTGTACGTCGCCATCGACCTGTACGGGCGCGACAACGTCACCAGCGACGGCAGCCGCATCGAAGTCGGCATGGCGGAGCGCTACGGCTTCCGCATCAGCGCCGATCCGGACGGGCGCAACGGCATCCTGCTCGTGTCGGATCAGCCGGAGTTGAAGACCTCCCCGCCGACGCGCTGGGGCACGACCGGTGTCTTCGGCTATCGCGACACCGATGGCGATGTGGGCGGCGCTGCCGACTCCGGTCCCACCGGCCTGCTGGTCACCAAGACGGACAACCCGGATGAGGAGGACGGCCTGAACGGCTACGACCAGGTCTTCATCTCCGACGGGCGCCTGGACAGCGGCCCGACCGTGCTCTGGACCCGCCTGCGCCCCGGCGATGACACCGTCGTCGAGTTTGCCCTTGACTACAAGGCCGTCGGCTTCACAATCGATGACCTGCGCCGCCTCGGCTACTTCGACCTGGAGGCCGTCAAGGGCGGCCCCAAGGACCCGCAGAACTACCTCTGGAACGACAAGTACACCGGCGAGGAAGCCGGCTCGCCAAACCCCGGCCCCGGCGGTCTGTCCGAGTTCGGGACGCAGGGTCTGGAGAACATCTACGAACTCGACACCGTCCGGGCCGGCCCCATCGTGGATGCCGGCTGCTACGCCGACTGCGATGGCAACGGGGCGCTCGACTTCTTCGACTTCCTCTGCTTCCAGAGCGCCTTCGCCGCCGGCGACTTCTACGCCGACTGTGACGCCTCGGGCGCACTTGACTTCTTCGACTTCCTGTGCTTCCAGAACCGCTTCGACGTCGGCTGCCCGTAAACACGAACCGTGTTCGCGCATCGAACGAGGCTCCACGCACCGCGTGGAGCCTCTCTCTTGCGCGCCGCGCTTCACCCTGCCGCGCATGCTCCCACGACACCAGCAGCGCCCCCGCAAACACAATCGCAAACCCCACCAGGCGCCGCCACCCGAACGCCTCCCCAGCAGCGCAGAGCTCAGGAGCAGCCCGCGCTGAACTGGTTCTGGAAGCACAGGAAGTCGAAGAAGGTGAGTTCGCCATCCCCATCGCAGTCGGCCCGCAAGTCGCCGAAGGCGAACTGGTTCTGGAAGCAGAGGAAGTCGAAGAACGTGAGTTCGCTGTCGCCATCACAGTCAGCGGGGCAGGGCGGCGCCGGCGGCAGCGGGCAGCCCCAGCGGGCGATGTGCTTGCTGTACACGCCGCCGGCGTAGTAGAACAGCCCGCCGACGTACAGCCCGCCCGGGTTCGGCCCGGGGCCATCCTCATCGAACGCGGCGAGCGCGCTGACGCCTGTGCCGGCGCCGAAGCCGGTCACGCCGCCGCCGACATCGCGCCACCGCGCGCCGTCCCAGCTCGCGATGTTGTTGATCGGCGTCAGATCGGGAAGGATGTTGCAGGCGCCGCCGACGTACAGCCGTTCGCCCTTCGGCCCGGCGCCATCCTCATCCCAGACGGCCATCGCGCTGATCACGCCGCCGCTGAGCCACCCCCCGACATCGGTCCACGCCGCGCCATCCCAGCGCCCGATGGTGCGCAGGGTGTGGGGCTCGCCGCCGGAGACGCTGTTGAACTGGCCGCCGGCGAACAGGGCCGGGCGCTT
>JBICIE010000327.1:0-5859 GCA_043101635.1 Phycisphaerales bacterium JB039
CCGTCGTAGTACAGATCCCACAGGTCGGCGTCCAGGTCGATCTCGGCCCGCAGCTCGACCCAGCGGTCGTAGATCATGGGCGTGAAGAAGCTGCGGAACTGCGACTCCAGTTCGCCCAGGAACGAGTCGAACTTCACCTGCATCGACCACAGCGTGCCGGGTGTGGCGCCGCTGCCGTCCCAGGAGTTCAGCGCGATGACGTACGCCTGCACGTCAGTTGCGCTGCTCTCCATGTAGGTCATGCAACTGAAGATCAGTTGCCCTTCGGTGTACTCGAACTGATGCACGATGTCGGCGCCGGTCTGCGCCAGGTGCATGCTGTTGGCCCCGCTGGCGGCGTAGGTCGTGACCACCGGCGCCGAAACCGTCCCGCCCGGCCAGAACTCCCAGCCCGGCTGCGCCGTGATCAGCGCGCCGGGGGCGTAGCAGTCGAAGTCCTCCAGCATCTCATTGTCGACCGCGTTGGTCCCCGGCCCGGGCGCCGGCTGACGCTGGACCTGCGTCGCCGTCCCCGCCGGGCCGATCGGGCCCGCGCTGGCCGCCGCGCCGACTGCCGCGCACAGAGCGATTGCGAGTGTCTTCTCCATCGAGGTATCTCCCTTGGGACATTGTGGACAAAGCCCGCCGCCGACCGTCGGCGACGTGAACGGGTCACAATGCGCCCTCAGGGGGACTCGCTCCTCGCTGGGGCGTGGTTCGACGCCGGCTTTCGCCGGCGAGAAGACAGAAACAGCCCCGACGGCGGTAACCGCCGGGGCTGTGGTTCAGGGAATGAACCGCTTCAAGGAGGGCTCATCAGATCGCATCAGGGGCAACCCAGCGCGAACTCGTTCTGGAAGCACAGGAAGTCAAAGAAGTCCAGCGTGCCGGTGCCGTCGCAGTCGGCGTACGGGTCGCCGGTCGCAAAGGCGTTCTGGAAGCACAGGAAGTCGAAGAAATCGAGGGTTCCTGAGCCGTCGCAGTCGGCGTAGCAGCCGCCGCCCGCAGACTCGATGACCACGTCGTCCAGCCAGAAGCCGGCCGACCCGGCAGCGTCGGTGTAAAGGTCGATCGCGGCGAACTGCAGGAGGCCGCCACCAGAGACCGCTTCGGTCCAGACCAGATCCTCGGCCCAGAGCACGCCATCGTAATACAGATCGTAGAGGTCGGCGTCCAAGTCGATCTCGGCCCGGAACTCGACCCACTGGTCAAAGATAATGGAAGTGAAGTCGCCACGGAACTGGGCTTCCAGTTCGCCGAGGAACGAATCGAACTTCACCTGCATCGACCAGTTCGTGGCGGCGCCGCCGCCGTCGTACTGGTTCAGGGCGATCATGTAGTAGACGATGTCGACCGCAGCGCTGTCCATGTAGGTCATGGCGCTGAAGGTCAACTGGCCGCTGCTCAGACCGCTGAACTGGTGCACCACGTCGATGAATGGGACGGCCCAGTCACCGCTCTGGGTGCCGCTGGCCGCCTGCGCGTCGGTCACGAGCGCGTCACCGCCGCCCGGCCACAGTTCCCAGCCGCCCATCGTCGAGACGCCTGCGCCGAGGGGATACCCCTCGAAGTCCTCACTGAGTTCCGGCGCGCTGTCCACGCCCGTAATCGGGCCCGGCGTCGCCTTCGGGGCCGGCCACTTGTCACCAAAGGGGTGAGCGCTGGCCGCTGCGCCAACCGCGGCGCACAGAGCAAATGCGAGAGTCTTCTCCATCGTGTTTTCCTCCCCAGGAAACGGAAACGAAAAACGTACTCAGGCGCCGACCATCGACGCCCCTCCTGCTTCGCCCGGCTCTCGGAGGAACGCTCGCGCGCGGCGCCCGCCGACAGTCCGGGAACTTCTGAGCCGCGGCGATTGGCTCGAGACGACAAATCACGTCGCCGCAAACTCAAGCAGACGCGCTGGCGCTTAGCCGGCGCCGCCTGTGACCGGGAGCTTCATCCACACGCGCTCCCCACGATCCTCCATGGACCACCGACGCCTCACGACGCCGGTGGTCGAACGCCCGGCGAACCACGCGAATACCGGGCAAACCAGCGCCAGGCCGTCTGTGGCCGGACGCTCCAAGGTTGTCGCTGGGCCTGACGCGCTGGCCTCCCCAGGCCGACTGCCGCAGTCACGTCCAGTTCAACCCAGTATGACGCCGCGCCGCCCGTGCGTCAACACCAAACCACGCTCGGATCCGATATGAGCCGTTATTCAGCATGGCCACACGAAAGCTCCGACGAATTGTCGGAGCCTCCTACGAGTTGTAAGAACAAGCCGAAAGCCCCGTCAGCCGCGCCCGCGGAAGGTGATCCGCGCCCGTGTCAGGTCATACGGGCTCATCTCCACCGTCACCGTGTCGCCCGGCAGGATCCGGATGTAGTGCTTGCGCATCTTCCCCGACACGTACGCCAGCACCTCCGTCTGCTGCTCGTTGGGCAGGCGCACCTTGAACATCGCGTTCGGCAGCGCTTCGACAACGACTGCCTCCATGGTGAACTTGTCATCCTGCTTCGGCATTGTGCGGCGGGGCTCCGGTGGGTCCACCGCCCCGGCAGGCGGCCGGCGACGGGGAGGGGATCGTAGGCGAGGCGCCCGCGCAGGCCCGGGCTGTCAACTGATGTGCAGCAGATCCACATACGTCGGCATCGGCCAGTAGTCCGCCGGAACCCGGGCCTCCAGCGCGTCGGCCGCCTCCCGCAGACGCTCCATCGCCGGCCGGACCGCGTCCCGGATGTGCACCGCGTGCTTGAACTCGGAGGCCGGCTCCTTGTTCAGCCCATCGGCCAGATCGCTGATCGCCCGGCGCAGGGCCCCGACCAGCCCCCCGATCGCCTCCAGCTCCTCGCGAAGGTCGCTGGCGTCCACATCCGCCGACTCGGTCGCCACCACCGCCCCGGCCAGTTCCGTCTGGGCCCGCACCGCGGCCGGCAGGATCATCGTCCGGGCCATCGACACCATCGTCTCCGCCTCGATCCGAACCTGCTTGATGTACTTGTCCAGATAGATCGCGGCCCGGCTCTCGACCTCCGCCTTGCTCAGCACCTTGTGCCGCTTGAACACCGCAAGGGCGTCCTTCGACTCGAACTGCGGGATCGCGTCCACCGAGTTCTGCAGGTTCGGCAGCCCGCGCTCCGCCGCCTCCTCGTGCCAGGCGCTCGAGTAGTTGTCCCCGTGGAAGACCACCCGCTTGTGCTCCTTGATGATCCGGCGCAGCACGCCCGCCGTCACTTCCTGCCGCCGCTCCGGCGAGGCCGATTTCGGCGTCGCCTGCTCCAGTTCGTCGGCCAGGTCCGCCAGCGAGTCGGCCACGATCGTGTTCAGCGTCATCGCCGGCAGCGCGATCGACGCCGTCGAGCCCACCGCCCGGAACTCGAACTTGTTGCCCGTGAATGCGAACGGGCTGGTCCGGTTGCGGTCGCCCGCGTGGCGGGGGATCTGCGGCAGCGTCCGGGCCCCCATGTCCAGCACCGCCGACCGCTTCGTGCTCTTCGGCGCCCCGTTCTCGAGCTGCTCAATCACATCCATGAGCATGTCGCCCAGGAAGATGCTCAGGATCGCCGGCGGCGCCTCGTTGGCGCCCAGCCGGTGGTCGTTGCCCGCAGACGCGATCGACGACCGCAGCAGCGCCGCGTGCTTGTCCACCGCCCGGATCACCGCGCACAGGAACGTCAGGAACACCGTGTTGGTGTGGGCTTCCTCCTGCGGATCCAGCAGGTTCACGCCCGTGTCCGTCGCCAGCGACCAGTTCAGGTGCTTGCCCGAGCCGTTGATCCCGGCGTACGGCTTCTCGTGCAGGATGCACGCCAGCCCGTGCCGATACGCCACCCGCTGCAGCGTCTCCATCACCAGCATCTGGTGGTCGCTGGCGACGTTGGCCGTCTCGAAGTGCGCCGCGATCTCGTACTGCGCCGGCGCCACCTCGTTGTGGCGCGTCTTGATCGGCACCCCCATCCGGGCCAGCTCGCGCTCCGTCTCGTTCATGTAAGCCAGCACCCGCGACGGGATCGACCCGAAGTAGTGATCCTCGAGCTGCTGGTCCTTCGGCGGCCGGGCCCCGAACAGCGTCCGCCGGCACGTCAGCAGGTCCGGCCGCTGGCGCAGCAGCTCCCGGTCGACCAGGAAGTACTCCTGCTCGGCGCCCAGCGTCGCCACCACCCGCTTGACCCCGTCGGCGGCGCCGAGAGCCTTGAGCACCCGCATCGCCTGCTCGCTGACCGCCTCCATCGAACGCAGCAGCGGCGTCTTCTTGTCCAGCGCCTCCCCGGTCCAACTCACGAACGCCGTCGGGATGCACAGCGTCACCGTGTCCCCGTCCCGGGCCAGGAACACCGGGCTCGTCGCGTCCCACGCCGTGTACCCGCGCGCCTCGAAGGTCGCCCGCAGCCCGCCCGAAGGGAAGCTCGAGGCGTCCGGCTCCCCCTGCACCAGGGCGTCGCCGGTGAACTCGCTCAGCGCCCCGCCCCGGCCGTCCGGCATCAGGAACGTGTCGTGCTTCTCCGCCGTCAGCCCCGTCAGCGGCATGAACCAGTGCGTGTAATGCGTCGCGCCCGCTTCGACAGCCCAGTCCTTCATCGCCACCGCCACCGCGTCGGCGATCTCCGGGTCCAGCGGCTCGCCATCCTCGATGGTCCGCAGCAGCTTGCGGTACACCATCTTCGGCAGCCGTCGCTGCATCTGGCGGGCTGTGAAGACGTCCTGGGCGAAGATCGACTCGACGGGGCGAGGCTCGGGCGCTTCAACAGCGACAGAGGCTCGGGGAGTGGTCATCCGTGCGGCTCCTCGAATGGGCGGGCGGTGCGATATGTCACGGGATTCTGCCGGCGCGTACGGGCGCAAACGTAGCGCGATACGCCCCCGAAAGCGACCCCGCCGCCGCGCTCAGACCGCAAGCCCTGTCGCTAATTCACGCACCAGAGCGCCCGCGCCGGCAATGGCGTCCGAACCGGAGCCGGCCGCCTCCTCCATGCGCCGGGCCAGCGCGCTGCCGACGATCGCCGCGTCCGCGTGCCGCACCACTTCCCGCACATGCTCCGCCGTCGTGATCCCGAAGCCGCACGCAATCGGCAGGTCCGTCACCTGCCGCAGCCGCCGGACGGCTCCGGCCACCTGCGGCGCCTCCGCCCGCTCCCCGGTCACCCCGGCCCGGGCCAGCAGGTAGACGAACCCAGAGCACGCCGCGCAGATCAGCCCCACCCGCTCCTCCGGCGTCGTGGGCGACACCAGCAGGCTGAACGTCAGACCGGCCTCCCGGGCCGCGGCGCCCAGGGCCTCGGCCTCCTCCAGCGGGGCGTCGGGCACGATCAGCCCGTCCAGCCCGGCCCCCGCCGCCGACCGGCAGAACCCGCCCGGGCCCCCCAGCCGCTGCACGATCGAAACGCTCAGCATCCCCACCAGCCCGCACCGCACCCGCCCGCGCGCCGCCTCGATCTCCCGCAGCGTCCCCGTCGGTGTCGTTCCCGCCTCCAGCGCCTTGTGCATCGCCGCGGCGATCACCGGCCCGTCCGCGATCGGGTCGCTGAACGCAAACCCGATCTCCACGATCGACGCGCCGCTCCGTTCCAGTTCCTCCAGCAGTTCAGCCAGGCGCCCCGGCGCCGGCCGCCCGGCGCACACGAACGGCATCAGGGCGCGCCGCCCCTGCGCGCGCAGTTCCGAAAATATGGCGTCGATCCGGTTCACCGGAGCCGAGTGTAGGTTCTCCCGGCGCCCGCCCGGGTCCGGTGCGGCCAACCTCAGGGAAGCGCCACCCGCGGCAGGTCGATCACCACCGGCAGCGTCCGCAGGTCGCGCCGCACAGTCAGGTGGACGGTGGCGTTCGCGGGCGCAGCGCAGTCAAAGAAATAGGTCACCGCCCCGTCGTTCCACATCGACGAGCCCGACTCGTGCTCGAC
>JBICIE010000328.1:0-3800 GCA_043101635.1 Phycisphaerales bacterium JB039
GGCGCCCGGCGAGATCGTCGGGCTCGGTGGCCTGGTCGGCGCGGGCAGGTCGGAGCTGCTTGAGGCGATCTTCGGGCTTGACTCCCGCGCCCGCGGCAACATCCGCATCGATGGCGACCAGTTGCCGGTCGGCAGCCCGCGGGCCGCCATCCGGGCCGGCGTCGGCTTCGTGCCGGAAGACCGCCGGCTCGAGGGCCTGTTTCTCAACCTCGGCGTCGACGAGAACATCCTGGCCCCGGTGATGGGCCAGTGCGCCGGTCCGCTGGGCGTGCGCCGGGAATCAGCCGAGCGCGAGCTGGTGCGCCAGCGCGTCGGCGAGTTTCAGATCAAGACCGCGACCACCCGTTCGCACCCCGATGAACTCTCCGGCGGCAATCAGCAGAAGCTGCTGCTGGCCCGCTGGATGAGCCCGGATGTCCGCGTGCTGCTGCTCGATGAGCCCACCCGCGGCATCGATGTCGGCACCAAGGCGGAGGTGCACCGGCTCATCCGGGCGGCCGCGGCCCGCGGCGTCGCGACGCTGCTGGTCTCCAGCGAAATGCCGGAACTGCTCGCCTTGGCCGACCGCGTCATCGTGCTTGCCGGCGGGCGCATCACCGGCGAATTGACCGGCGAGCAGCGCACGCAGCGCGATGTGCTGACCCTCGCCGCGCGGGACACGCGGGCCAACTGAGCCCGTCAGCGCAGCGGGATCCGCAGCGCCTCGCCATCGCGCCCGGCCGCCTCGATCTCCTCGCCGTTGTCGAGAATCAGCCGCACGCGCAGGGCGCGATCCGCGCGATCCCGGCGGCCCTCCTCGGCGCCGATGCGCACGATCACGTTGTCGCCCTCGCGCTGCGCCTCGTACGTCGTCAGCAGGTAGTCGCCCTCGAGATGCCCCCAGCCCTCTCCGGCGTCCTCGTACAGCCGTCCGGACGCCCGGCCCGCATCGTCGAGACGCACCAGCAGCGTGAGCGGATCAAGCGGCAACTGATCGGCGTAATCCATCACCGGGCCCGTCGGCACGATCGCGCCATCCCGGATGAACATCCGCGGCAGATCCGGATCATCGGCCCCGGTCAGGCGCACAGGCGCCCAGCCGCTGGCCGGCAGCACCGACACGCGATCGTGCGACGGCGTCAGGCTCGGCGCCGCGATCAGGTCGGCGCCGATCAGAAACGCGTCATCCTCCGTGCGCAGCGCCGGGTCGGTCAGGTCGGCGAAGAACAGCGGGCGCACCACCGGCAGCCCGGTCTCTGCGGCCTCGTGAAACAGCGTGTAGTAGTAGGGGAGCAGTTCGTAGCGCCGCTGGATCGCCAGCCGGCACGTCTGCTCGACTTCGGGCCCGAAGGCCCACGGCTCCTTGTCCCGGCTTCGCACATCCGTGTGCCCGCGCGCAAATGGCAGCAGCGCGCCGAAGCCCATCCACCGCGCGAACATCTGCCCATCGCCGTCGCCGATGAAGCCGCCGATATCCGGCCCCGCGAACGGCTGGCCGGACAGGCCCATGTTCAGCGTCATCGGGATCGACATCTCCAGGTGCTCCCAGGTCGCCTGGTTGTCGCCCGTCCACGCCGCCCCGTAACGGTGTCCGCCGATGAAGCTGGCCCTGGAGAGCACGAACGGTCGCTTCTCCGGCCGCGCCGACAGCACGCCCTCGCGCGTCGCCTTGACCATCAGCATGCCGTAGACGTTGTGATACCGGTCGTGTGTGTCAGGCCCGCCCAGCACGGCGTCGGCCCGGTGCACGTTGTCCTCCGGCATGGTCTTGGACTCGACGTTGAAGACCGCCGGCTCGTTCATGTCGTTCCAGACGCCGTCGATCCCGGTCGCCAGGAAGTCGCTGTAGAGCCCGGCCCACCACCGGCGCGTCTCCTCCCGCGTGTAGTCGGGGAAGACGCACGGTCCCGGCCAGACCTCGCCGATGTACGGCTCGCCATCGGACGTCAGCACCCAGTGATCGCCCGCGGCGCCCGAGTCGTAGATTACATAGCCCGGCTCGGCCTTGATGCCCGGATCGATCATCCACACGGTCCGGAAGCCCATGTCGTGCAGCGAGGCGTTCAAACCCGCCGGATTCGGGAATCGCTCCGGGTCGAACGTGAAGACGCGGTACTCGTCCATGTAGTGGATGTCGAGCCAGATGACATCGCACGGGATGTCGCGCTGACGAAACTCCGAGGCAACTTCCAGCGCACGCTCATCGGGGTAGTACGAATACCGGCACTGGTGATAGCCGATGGCCCACTTCGGCGGCATGGCGATCCGCCCGGTCAGGTCGGTCAGCCTGACCAGCACATCCTGCGGCGACGGGCCGTCGATCACGATCAGCGGAAACGGCTCGCCCTCTGCCGTAAACCGCACGCCGTCTGTCAGGTCGATCTCGCACCGGTAGGTGGTGTCGGCGAGCAGCCCCAGCGACCTGCCGTCCTCATCCACCGCCAGCACCCACGGGTGCGACTGGTATAGCGACAGCGACGAATCGCCGTAGCCGTAGGCGTCGGTGTTCCAGGTGACGACCGTCCGGCCCGTGCGCTCCAGCGGCCCGGCCACCTCGCCGGTTCCGTACAGGTCGAACGAGTCATCGAGGGCGATCGACACGGACCAGCGGCCGTCATCCAGTTGGGCGAACGTGGCGTCGACCGGCGCTTCGGTGGGCTCCCCCGGCGTCTCGCGCTCGGCGGGGCGCACAAAGCTCAGCGACGGCGCTGCGATCCGCCGCGCCTCGGCGCTGGCGTCGAGGCGGTACACGCCGGGTTCCAGCATTCTGCTCTCGAGCTGGCCCCCGAGCGCGGGCGTCGCCAGCAGCGCCGCCAGCACCAGTTGCAGGACGAATGCCGTCACCAGTCGCATGCGCATCGCCTCCCTCATCTTTCGGTCGCCCGCGGCGCCTATCGATCCGAAGTCCCCAGCAGGAACTGCATCGCCTCGGGAAAGCGGCGAGCCCAGGCCCGCTCATCGTGCTCGGCGCCGGCCTCTATGACCAGTCGCATCTGTGCGCCGCTCTCCTCGAGCGCCGCGGCAATCTGCTCCGCGCTGCGCACAATACGGCCCCTGCCTGCGCCATCCCCCTCGTTGTCGCCCACGCCGACGTAGGCGCGATCCGGCCATCGGCCGTGCTGCTTCAGCGCAGCAAGCCACTCCGCCTGCGCCCGCCCCAGCGTGGAAGGACTCTCCAGCAGCACACCCCCGAACAGATCGCTGCGCTGCGCTGCCGCATGCAGGCTGATGATCGCGCCGAGCGAAGCCCCGCCAATATACCGCTCCGTCCGCTCCGGCCGCGTCCGAAACGCCCGGTCGACACGTGGGACCACCGTGTCGCTCAAGAAACCGACAAAGTCATCCCCCGCCGGCGCCTCCACCCCGTACGCCGGCGCCGGCAGGTACTCCACCGCCCTCGCGCTGCCGGCGTGCGGCACGCCGACGATGATCACCGGCTCGATCAGCCCCGCCTCGATCAACCGCGTCGCCGTCTCGTCAACGCCCCACTCCGCCGGGATCGCCCCGCTTCGCTCGAACAGGTTCTGTCCGTCCATGAGATAGAGCGTCGCGTAGCGGATGTCCGCGTTCGCCGGATCGTCATACCCGGGCGGCGTCCACACGAGGGCGTCGCGCACCATGCCGGCGGCAGGCCCCGCGCCGCCGCGGATCTCCAGCCGCTGCACGCGCCCGGTAGCCGCAACCGGCTGGTACCGATCCGTCCCCGGCGCCGGCGCCCGATCCGGACGCTGGGCCGCCCACGCCTCGGCCGTGAACCGAAGCGGCGCGGGCCCAGTCCCAAGCTCCGCGGACCCGAGCGTGCGCTTGGCGCTGGCCTGCAG
>JBICIE010000329.1:0-4670 GCA_043101635.1 Phycisphaerales bacterium JB039
CGACGGCACTGGCGTGCTGGACTTCTTCGACTTCCTGTGCTTCCAGAACGCGTTTGCGGCGGGGTGCCCCGGGTAGGCGCACGTGTCATCGTTCACATGGAAAACCATGTAAGGAGACCGGTCATGCAACACGGTGAACACCTGGCGGGACTGACGGTGATCGCCGCCGGGATTGCGGTGGCGCCGGCAGCGCCTGCCGCGGCGGAGGAACCCTGTGAGCTGATGTGGGCCAGGCTGCTCGGGACCGCTGACGATGACTACGGCCGCAGTGTCGCGCTCGATGCCGATGGCAATGTCATCATCTGCGGAAGCGCTGACGGCGACGTGCTTCTCGCGAAGTACACGCCCTCAGGAACGTTGCTCTGGTCGCGTCAGTACGGCACGACGGCTGCCGATACCGCACGCGATGTCGCTACGGACAGCGCCTGTAATATCTACCTCGTCGGCGAAACCCGTGACAGCCTCTTCGGTCCGCACGCCGGATCGCTGGACGCCTTCCTGGCGAAGTACAGCCCCTCCGGCGATCTGCTGTGGGGACATCAGTTCGGGACATCCGCGAGCGATCATGCGAGCGCGGTGATCGTGGACTCGGAAGATCATGTGTACCTCTGCGGCGACACCGATGGCCCCGCGGGCTCTGACGCTTTCCTTGCGAAGTATGACTCAGAAGGCGGTCGCATCTGGGAGCGCCAGTTCGCGGCCGGCTTCGAGAACTGGGCGACCGGCCTGGCGCTGGATGCCGCCGGCGACGTGGTGGTCGCGGGACACGCCGGCGGGGACGGCGCGGTGCTCGCGAGGTTCACAGCGTCAGGAGAGGAGTTGTGGATCCGGCGCATCGACACACCCGACGAACAGTGGTTCTTTGACATTGCTCTTGATGCGACGGGCAACATCTACTTCGCCGGCCAGGTGTTCTATCCGTACAGCGATGAGTACAGCGCCGTGCTGATGAAGACGGACGCCGAAGGCGCCATGCTCTGGTCGCGCTCGTATGACCATTCCTCCATCACCGGTGAAGTGTGGTCCGCCGTCACGGTGGACACGGTCGGCAACGCGTATGTCGCCGGCTCCTATGGCCCGGAGTGGGGGTACGAGGGGCCCGTTGTGATGCAACTGTCGAAGTATGGCCCCTCCGGCGATCAACTCTGGCTCGCAGAGCCAACGCTCGGCGCCCGTACCGCGAGCGCATCTGGCGTGCACGCCGACAGCGCCGGCAACCTGTTCATCAGCGGGCTCGCCGATCGGCTCTTCGGCATTCCCGGCGCCGGCGGGGTCGATGCGCTCGTCGCCCGGTTCCGGCCCGCCTGCTATGCGGATTGCGATGGTTCCGGCGCCACGGACTTCTTCGATTTCCTGTGCTTCCAGAACCTGTTCGCGGCGGGCGATGCGCGGGCCGACTGCGATGACAGCGGCTCGCTCGATCTCTTCGACTTCCTGTGCTTCCAGAACGCGTTTGCGGCGGGATGCCCGGGGTAGGCCCATGTGTGACCGTTCGAAACACAATAACCTGCGCAAGGAGGCAGATAATGCAACACGGTGAACATCTGGCGAGGGTGATGGGTTTGATCGTGGTCGCCGCCGGGGTTGCGGTTGCGCCCGCCGGGCCTGCCGCGGCGGAGGAGCCGTACGAACTGCAGTGGGCCAGGCTCATCGGGACCGCGGAGGATGACTACAGCCACAGCATGACGCTCGATGTCGAGGGCAACATCATCATCTGCGGCAGGATCAATCGATACGTGCCGTGGACGATCTACACCGACGATGTCTTCGTGGCGAAGTGCACGCCTGCGGGGGCGGTGCTCTGGACGCGACAGGATGGGCCGGAGGGCTCCGATATCGCGGAGGATGTCGCCCTCGACAGCGCCGGCAACATCTACATCGCAGGCACAACCCAGGGGCGCCTCTATGGATCTTGGGACGTCCTCCTGGCGAAGTACAGCCCGTCGGGCGACCTGCTGTGGTGGCGGCAGTTCGGCACATCCGGCAGTGACTGGGCCAAGGCGATTGTCGTGGACTCGGAAGATCACGTGTATCTCTCCGGCCACACCGATGGCGATCTCTACGGGACGAGCGCCGGATCGATCGACGCATTCGTCGCGATGTACGACAGCGAGGGCGCCGAGGTCTGGGGGCGCCAGTTCGGGGGCGCCGGCGCTGATGTCGCCTGCGGCCTTGCGCTGGACAGCGCTGGCGATCTGGTGCTCGGCGGAACCGCCTGGCTGGCGAAGTACACGACCGCCGGCGATGAGCGGTGGGTGCGCCCGGTCGCGACGCCATACCCCGAGATCCTGCTCCGCGGCATGACGCTTGACGCCGCGGACAACATCTACCTGGTCGGCGACATCTACTTCTCTTCCGGCGACCAGTGCGCCGCCCTGCTGCTGAAGACGGACGCCCAGGGCGCCTTCCTGTGGTCGCAGCAGCACGACCCGTCCTCCATCAAGGATGAGTACTGGCGGGGCGTGGCGGTGGACGCCGCCGGCAGCGCCTATGTCGCCGGCGCTTACGGGCCATCGTGGGGATACGAGGGGGCCGTCGTGATGCAACTGGCGAAGTATGGCCCCTCCGGCGACCAGATCTGGCTCGAGACCCCCGCGCTCGGCGCCCGCGACAGTTCGGCTTCCAGTGTCATCATCGACAGCGCCGGCAATCTCTTCATCAGCGGTTCGGCCGACCGGCTCTTTGGCGTTCCCGGCGCCGGCCGGCTCGATGCGCTGGTCGCCAGGCTCCAGCCGGCCTGCTACGCCGACTGCGATGGGTCCGGCGCGCTGGACTTCTTCGATTTCCTGTGCTTCCAGGACGCCTTTGCGCTGGCGGATCCGTACGCCGACTGCGATGGGACCGGCGCGCTCGACTTCTTCGACTTCCTGTGCTTCCAGAACGCGTTCGCGGCGGGCTGCCCGGGGTAGGGCGGGACGGCGACGGCGGGCGTGAACCTGTCGTTCGCGAGCATCAGCAGCTGTTCGGGGCGGGCGTATCATCGAGTGAGATGCCCGCTCCGAAGCCCAATCGACCCGCCCGCCCCCCTGCCCGCCTCGCCCTCGCCGACGGGACCATCTTCCGCGGCGCGGCCTTCGGCGCGACCGGGCGCGGCGGGGCCGTCACCGGCGAGGTCGTCTTCAACACCGCCATGAGCGGCTACCAGGAGTCGCTGACCGATCCCTCCTACGCGGGCCAGATCCTCACCGCCACCTTCCCGCTCATCGGCAACTACGGGGTCAATGAGGAGGATGTCGAGTCGGGCAAGGTCCAGGTCACCGGCTTCGTGGTGCGGGAGCTGGCCCGGCGCCATTCGAACTTCCGGGCCACGACCGATCTGGATGACTACCTGCGCCAGCAGGGCGTCCTCGGGCTGACCGGGATCGACACCCGGGCCCTGACCCGGCGCATCCGCGTCAGCGGGGCCATGCCCGGCGCCCTGACCGATGACGCCTCGATCACCGATGCGCAGCTCGTCGAGATCGCGCGGGGCGCCCCGGATATGAGCGGGCAGAATCTCGTGCCGGGCGTCGGCTGCTCGACCTCGAGTTCCTGGGCCGAGACGCTGGGCGAGTGGGCCCCGCCGCATCCGGCGCCGGGCGAGACGCGATTCCGGGTGCTGGCCCTGGACTGCGGCGCCAAGCGCAACATCCTGCGCAACCTGACCGACCGCGGCTGCGAGGTCACGGTCATTCCGCACGACACCCCGGCGGCGCAGATCCGCGACATGCTCGCCCGCGGCGAGGCGGACGGGCTGTTCGTCTCCAACGGCCCGGGCGACCCCGCGGCGGTCGAGCAGACGATCGCGACGCTGCGCGACCTGCTCACCAGCGGCGAGCCGGTCCCGACCTTCGGCATCTGTCTGGGCCACCAGCTCCTGAGCCTGGCCCTGGGGGCAAGAACCTACAAGCTCAAGTTCGGCCACCGCGGCGCCAACCAGCCGGTGCTCAACACCCTCAGCCGCGCTGTCGAGATCACCAGCCAGAATCACGGCTTCGCGGTCGATCCGGCCAGCCTGCCGGAGGGCGCCGAGATCACGCACATCAACCTCAACGACCAGACCTGCGCCGGCTTCCGGCTGACCAGCCGGCCGGTGTTCGCCGTGCAGCACCATCCCGAGGCGTCGCCCGGCCCGCACGACGCCGGGTACCTGTTCGACGCCTTCGTCGAGATGATGCGGACCGGTCAGGCCCCGAGCGCCGAGACGATGCGGCGCGCCCCCGCCCACGCGTAAGCCAGGTACCACGGAATCTGCGAAAGCCGGGGGTACACCACCCGTCACTTGCCTCCAGCAAAGGAGCGCCACCATGAACGCCAGTGCGATCCAGGCGCTCGTCTCCTACAACGACATGGCCAACCGGATGATCCTGCAGGCAGCCGCGGGGCTTTCGGCGGAGCAACTCGACCAGCCTTTCGAGATGGGCGTGGGCACGCTGCGCAAGACGCTCGTGCACATCTGGGCCGGCGAGCACATGTGGCTGCAGCGCTGGCTCGGCTGCGGCGATACCCCGTGGGTTGCCGAGAATGAGGCCATCTCCGTCGCCGATCTGGAGCAGCGCTGGCAGAAGACCATCTCAGATCGCGACGCCTTCTTGAGCAGTGTGCCCGACGAGGCGCTGGCGCGGATGATGACCTACCGCGATTCCAGGGGTCCGCGCTACACCGCTGCGCTGGAGCAGATGATCCTGCAG
>JBICIE010000330.1:0-12652 GCA_043101635.1 Phycisphaerales bacterium JB039
ACCTGCGTCCGCCTCTGGTGATAGTCCAACCCGACCCAGATCCGTATCCTGTCCATGCCTGCGACTCCTTGATGGGATTGACGACCAACCGGAGTGTGTAGCCCCGGTCGGGAGTCGCAGGCCTTCATCCCCATCTGACGGGCTCTGCCGTCAGTGCTCCCATCGTGCCACCGATGTCGCCCCGCGACATCGGTACTCCCCACCCCGAGCGCCCGTCCCATCAAGATGAGTGGGGCAGGTTTTCAACCTGCCGGCCCATCGCCCCCGCCGCGCGACGTCCCCCTCCTGATGCCCAGTGCCCAGTGCCTGATGCCTTCCACGACCACATCCTCTTCACCCAGGCCACCACCCACGCCACCCCCGCCGAAATCGCCGCGGCCCACAACCTCGACCTCCCCAGCTACCAGGCCTATCTCGCCCAGCCCCACATCCAGACCCTCCTCGCGCGCATCGCCGCCGCAGAGCAGCGCCGCATACGCAACTCCGAACCCGCGCTCCACATCCGCACCCTCGCCGCCCTCATCACCGACTGCCGCGCCATCTGTGAAGCAGACCCCGACCTCGGCGCCCTCGACCACATCCGCCTCGCCCAGCGCGCCCTCCGCGCTGCCACGCTCATCCTCAACCCCCTCGCCTTCCTCGCCCACCTCGCGCGCCTCGCATTCCCCCCCTCGCCCCGCGCCAGCGGGGAGAGGTGGCCTCGCGCAGCGAGGTCGGAGAGGGGCTACCCCGCCTCCTCTTCCTCCTCCTCCTCCTCCTCCTTCAACCCCTCCGCGCGCACGCCCAACCCCCGCGCCTCCCGCCGCACGTACATCGCCACCCCCGAAGAGAAACAAGTGCTCCACAACTTCTCCGCACAACTCCACCGCTCCCGCTCCGCGCCGGGTTCTCGCCTGCGTCCGCGCTCCGCGCCGACCTCCCCCTCCTTCCAGCCCTCGCCACTTTCGGGCGCGCCCGACACGACCAGCGCCGCCCACTCCCCACCCTCGCCCCGCGCCAGCGGGGAGAGGTGGCCTCGCGAAGCGAGGTCGGCGCCGGGCTCCTCCTCCTACAAAGCCTCGACAGCGCGCCAAGCGCCCGATTCCGCCAGCCGCGCCGCATCCTGCGCCCACTCCAACACGAGCCTGAAAGGCTCACCGGAAGCGGCCGCCTCCGCGCCACCGGCCCGACCAGCTCCCACCCCGGAGGCCCGTGCCCCGCCTCCATCCGCAACGGTCACACCACATTTCGCGCCACCCCCGATTCGGGGGGCTCAACTCGCCCCGGACCGCCGCCATCGAATCTGCTGCCCGGGCACGCTATCCTGCGCTGTGCTCCACTGGATCTTCGTCGCGGCGATCGGGCTGATGCTGGCGCACGCCATCTACAGCGTGGTCATCTCGCTGCAGGCCAAGCCGCGCCGGACCGGTCGAGCAGCGTTTGAGGGGGCGTGGGTCATCGTGCTTGGCGCACTGCTGCTGTACGCGCTCGGAGTCATCCCCTGAAAACGGAGGGCGGGCCATGGACGCCTCGCCGGACATGTCACAGAAGACACAGGCCTACATCCGCGAGGTCTTCGGCCAGCAGGATGCCCACCTCGCCGGACTGATGGACCGCGCCACCGACGCCGGCCTCCCCGACATCGCCATCAGCGCCGATGTCGGGCGCCTGCTCACGCTGCTCACGTCGCTCGCCGGGGCCGACGGGCGCGGGGCCGCCCACGCCCTCGAGTTCGGCACGCTGGCGGGCTACTCCGGCGTCTGGATCGCGCGCGGGCTCCGCCGCGGCGGCCGGCTCATCACCGTCGAGCCCAACCCCGAGCACGCCGCCTTCGCCGAGCAGACCTTCAAGGACGCCGGCGTCGCCGATCGCGTCAGCCTCCGCCGGGCCCCGGCCCTGGAGGTCATCCCCTCGATCATGGGCGAATGGGGCCCCGAGAGCGTCGACTTCGTCTTTCTCGACGCCATCAAGACCGAGTACCGCGGCTACTTCGACGCCCTGCTGCCACTGCTGCGCCCCGGGGCCATCATCGCCGCCGACAACTGCCTCGGCGGCGGCTCCTGGTGGATCACCGAGGCGCCCGGCAGCTCGCCCGAACGGGATGCCGTCGACGCCTTCAACCGCTACCTCGCGAAGCGCGACGACTTCATCACGACCATGGTCCCGCTGCGCGAGGGCGTGCTGGTGGCGCGCCTGCGCCCCGAAGCCAGCCTCGCGTAGCGCTCAGAACGCCCAGTGGGCCGACAGCGTCCACGCGCCGAAGGCGTGCGGATCCTCCTGCTCCTCGAACTGCTCGCTGGTCCACGTCACCGCATAGCCAAGCTCGATCATGCGCCAGCGCGCCACCAGCCCCGCCTGCAACTCGCCGACGAATGGCTCGCGCGTCACGCTCAGGCTGTCGGCGAACGTGTTGCCATCCAGGAAGATGTCCCGCGCAATCGCCTGCCCCCCCGCCCGCCCGTAGAGGTAGAAACCCCAGTCGCTGGCGCCCGTCCACGAGCCGCTGATATCCCGCAGATCCGCGATGCGGGCCGGCCCGAAGTCGTTCGGCAGGTTCCAGCCGACGCGGGCCAGCAGATCGGCATTCGCGCTGATGCGCATGTTGCCGACGTCGAAGCCGACCTGCGGAATGGCCTGAAACCCCAGCGCCCCGAGCGCCAGCGGGTCATGGCGCCAGCGCCGCCGGTAGTTGAAGTTGATGATCAGCTCGTGGCTGAGCTGATTGTCCCAGCCCTGCGGGTCGATCTGGTCCGGGATGGCCGCGTGCACCTGCTTCTGGGTGGCCTCCGCGAGCGAGTACTCGCCGACCAGCCCGATGTCGAGTTCGAACTGCTCGAGGTTCCAGCGGTCGGCCCGCTGCAGGAAGAGGTTGACGCCGAGGTACCCGGCGTACGGCTGGTCGTCGGGGATCGGCTCGGTGGCCTCCAGGTCGGTGGGCGTGAAGATGAGCTGGGTGATCCCGAAGCCGGCGCCGGCGCGGAAGCCGTCATTGCCGGCCTCCGGCGCCCCCAGCGGCGACGGCAGAGCGCTGGCCCAGCGGTCAATGTCGCGGCTCTGGAAGCCGAAGTCCGCCTTGAGCCCGTTGGTGTAGTGCTTGTCGGAGGGGTGGAACGGCTTGGCGAGCAGGCCGCCGTCGTTCTCCCAGTAGAGGGCGAAGGAGGTGAAGGCGGCGCGGGAGGCCTCGGGCTCCGGGGCCGCCGGCGCAGCGCCGGGCTGGGCCTGCGCAGCGCAGGCCGCGGCGAGCGGCGGAATGGCGCAGAACCATCGCATGGCGCCTCGGGGTCGCGGTTGCAGAAGCTATCGGCGCCGCGCCGATGGGCTGCGTGAATCCGCTGGACGCCAAGCGTACGCTGGACACCGGCAGCGGCCACAGCAGCCGGCGCCGGCAATTGCAGAGGGGCAACCCCCAAGGAACTGCCGTGAAGGACAAATCGCTGGCGTACATCCTGTGGCTGACGTGCCTGATCGGCTTCTTCGGGATTCACCGTATGTACCTGGGCAAGTGGATCACCGGCCTGCTGTGGTTCTTCACCTTCGGGCTGCTGCTTGTCGGACAACTGGTGGACCTGTTGCTGATCCCCGGGATGGTGGCGCGCGCAAACCGCCCGTGACCGTGGTCGACGGGCGGCGGCGCGGCTGGGGGATCGGCTCAGCTCTCTTCGTTCTCGCGGAGCTTGGCGAGCACGGAGAAGTCCTCGAGCGTGGTGGTGTCCTGGACCTTCTCGTCGCCGGCGGCGATGGCGCGCAGCAGGCGGCGCATGATCTTGCCGGAGCGCGTCTTGGGGAGGGCGTCGGTGAAGCGGATCACATCGGGCTTGGCGATGGCGCCGATCTGCTCGCCAACGTGGGCCCGCAGCTTCTCCTTGAGTTCCTCGGCCTCGGCCTTGCTGGCCGGCGCCTGGCTGGGCTCGAGGGTGACGAAGGCGGCGATGCCGGTGCCCTTGATCTCGTGAGGCATGCCGACGACCGCGGCCTCGACGACGGCCTCATGGGCCACCAGCGAGCTCTCGACCTCCATGGTGCCGAGGCGGTGGCCGGAGACGTTGATGACATCGTCGACGCGCCCCATGATCCAGACGTAGCCGTCGGCGTCGCGCCGGGCGCCGTCGCCGGTGAAGTAATACGGCTCGCCGGACTCGGGATCACGGATCCGCGAGAAGTAGGTGTCGACGAAGCGATCGCGATCGCCGTGGATGCCGCGGAGCATGGCGGGCCACGGTTTGCGGATGCACAGCAGGCCGCCGCTGTTGGGTGGCTGTTCGACGCCGCTCTCGCTCACGACTGCCGCGTCGACGCCGAAGAACGGGAGCGTGCAGGAGCCGGGCTTGGTGGGGGTGCAGCCCGGCAGGGGCGTGATGAGCTGGCCGCCGGTCTCGGTCTGCCACCAGGTGTCGACGATGGGGCAGCGCTCGCCGCCGATGAGGCGGTGGTACCACATCCACGCCTCCGGGTTGATCGGCTCGCCGACGGTGCCGAGCACCTGGAGGCTGGAGAGGTCGTGCCTGGCGGGGTGGCTGTCGCCCCACTTCATGAAGGCGCGGATAGCGGTGGGCGCCGTGTAGAACTGCGTGACCTTGTGGCGCTCGATGATGTCCCAGAAGCGGTCCTCGGCGGGGGCGTTGGGGGCGCCCTCGTACATGAGCGTTGGGACGCGGTTGGGCAGCAGGCCGTAGACGATGTAGGAGTGGCCGGTGATCCAGCCGATGTCGGCAGTGCACCAGTAGACCTGGCCGGCGCCGGGGATGAGATTGAAGACGTATTTGGCGGTCAGGTAGGTGTAGACCATGTATCCGCCGGTGGTGTGCTGGATGCCCTTGGGCTTGCCGGTGGAGCCGGAGGTGTACAGCAGGAAGAGCATGTCCTCGGCGTCCATTGGCTCGCAGGGGCAGTCGCCCTGCGCTTCGGCGAGCGCCGCGGCGAACCACTTATCGCGCTGCGGCTTGAACTCGACTTTGTTGGCGCAGCGCTTGAGCACGACGACGTGCTGGACGGCCTCCGGCGTGCCCTCGAGTTCGGCGCACGCGGCGTCGACGTTGGCCTTGAGCGAGACGACCTTGCCGCGTCGCCACGCGCCGTCACAGGTGATGATGACCTTGCTGGAGGCGTCGCGGACGCGGTCGACGATCGCCTGGGCGCTGAAGCCGCCGAAGATGACCGAGTGCGCGGCGCCGATGCGGGCGCAGCCGAGCATGGCGACGGCGAGCTCAGGGACCATGCCCATGTAAATGGTGACGACATCGCCCTTCTTGACGCCGAGCTGCTTCAGTGCGCTGGCAAAGCGGCTGGTCTGGTCCTTGAGTTCGGCGTACGTCAGCGAGCGGATCTCGGGCTTGCCGCCGGGCATGGGCTCGCCTTCCCAGATCAGCGCGACCTCGTCGCCGAAGCCGGCGTCGACCTGCCGGTCGACGCAGTTGTAGCAGACGTTGGTCTTGCCACCGACAAACCACCTGGCGTCCGGCGCCTTCCACTCCAGCACGCGCCTGGGGGGCTGGAACCAGTGGAGCTCGCTGGCGATTTCGCCCCAGAAGCCCTCCGGATCCTCGAGTGATCGGGCGTACATGCGATGGTAGTCGTCCATCGAGCTGATGAGCCAGCGCGGCGCGCCGGCCCGTGCTGCGGCGGGTGGTTCGAAGAGGCGGTTCTCCTGCAGAATCGATTCAATGGAATCGGTTGCGCTGACCTGCGTCGTCATGGCTGAGCCTCCTCGAAGAAAAGATGTGACAGGGTATGAGGCTCGCGCTCAGCCGGCTTTTTGCAGGGGCTGAATCGGCGTCTACAGTGGCCCCATGGCGGAGCATCGGGCGCCGAGCAACGGGCTGGGGATCGCGGGGTTCATCTGCTCTCTGGTGGGGCTGCTCAGTTGCGGCCTGGTGGCCCCGGTGGGGCTGCTGCTGTCGGCGGTGGCGATGTTCCGCCCGCCGCGGGGCTTCGCCATCGCCGGCCTGGTGCTGGGGGCCCTGGGCTCGCTGTGGATCGTGGCGATCGTCGCGGTGATCGTGCTGACCGTGGGGCTCTCGGCGATCGACCTGGTGCTCAGGGCCGGGGATGTCCAGTCGATCTTCGACCTCGCCGAGATCCGGCGGGCGGTGCGGGCGCACTACGAGGAGACCGGCTCCCTGCCGGCCTCTCTGGATGAGCTTTCACTGGAGGAGGACACGCTGACCGACTCGTGGGGCGCCCGGTACACGTACGAGGCGGGGGCGGACGGGCGGTCCTACACGATCCACAGCCCCGGTCGTGACGGGCAGCCGGACACGGCCGACGACATCGACTTCCCGATGACAATCGACTGAGTCCAAGTCGCAACTGCGGCGGGCTCGGCGGGGGCGGCTCAGTTGCTGTCTTCCGCGGTGTCCTCGATCTCCTCGCCGGCCGCCTCCAGATCCTCCCCGGCGCCTTCGATGGTGTTGCAGCTCGCGGTCAGCGCGAGCGCGGTCGCGACGGTCGCTATGGCGGCGGCGGCGCCACAGGCCGCGGCAAGTCGGGATGTGCCGGAGTGTGGGATCTTCATGCGTCAGCGCTCCTGCCTGGGGCGGGTTCGGATGCCAACCCGCCGACCGGGCATGATGGCGCGGGGGCCTGAAGCGGGCGTGACGCGGGCGTGAATCCCCCCTCACGGGCGGTCACGAGCTCTTATGCTCCGCCGGGGCGTTATACGGCGGCTTCGGTGACGCGGAGGATCTCCTGGGCGGTGGTGAGGCCCTGGGAGACCTTCTTCATGCCGTCGGCGCGGAGCGAGACCATGCCGCGCTCGATGCACATGCGCCGGAACTCGCTGACGTTGGGATTGCGGGCGATCACATCGCGGAGGTGATCGTCGACGGCGAGCAGTTCGTAGATGCCGACTCGTCCGGAGTAGCCGGTGTTGCGGCACTTGTCGCAGCCGGACCCGACGAAGAGGCTGGAGGCTTGGATGCCCTGCATCTCGAGGTAGTCCTGCATCTCCTCGGAGGGCTGGTCGGGCTTGCGGCAGTTCTGGCAGATGCGGCGGACGAGGCGCTGGGCCAGGACGCCGTTGACGGCGGCGCCGACGAGGAAGGGCTCGAGGCCGATGTTAACCAGGCGGGTCATGCTGGAGGGGGCGTCGTTGGTGTGCAGCGTGCTGAGCACGAGGTGACCGGTGAGGGCGGCCTGGACGGCGGTGTGGGCCGTCTCCATGTCGCGGATCTCGCCGAGCATGATGACATCGGGATCCTGGCGCAGCAGGGCCTTGAGGGCCTTGGCGAAGGTCATGCCGATGCGCTCGTGGGTCTGCGTCTGGGTGATGCCGTCGAGGTGATACTCGACGGGATCCTCGACGGTGGAGATGTTGAGCTTGTTCTTGTCGAGGGTGCGGAGACTGGAGTAGAGCGTGGTGGTCTTGCCCGAGCCGGTGGGGCCGGTGACCAGCGTGATGCCGTGGGGCGCCTCGACCAGGCCGCGCCAGATGCGCAGGGTATCTTCCTCGAAGCCGAGATCCTCGAGCTGCACATTGATGCTCTTGGTGTCGAGGATGCGGAGCACGGTCTTCTCGCCGTAGGTGTTGGGCAGCGTGCTCATGCGCAGGTCGAGCTTGCGTCCGGCGACGGTGCAGCGGATGCGTCCGTCCTGGGGGATGCGGCGCTCGGAGATGTCCAGGTTCGCCATGATCTTGAGGCGGCTGGTGATCGCGGCGGACATGGACGCCGGCGGGTTCATCATCTCGAAGAGGACGCCGTCGATGCGGAAACGCACCTTGACCTTCTTGTCGGCCGGCTCGATGTGGATGTCGCTGGCGCCCTCCTTGATGGCGGTCTGAATGATGTAGTTGACGTAGCGGATGACCGGGCTCTCGCCGGCCTGTTTCTCGAGGTCGACCTCCTCGTGGGCGCCCTTCTCGACCTGAACGTCGCTCTCGTCGACCTGCTCGAGGATCTCGGTCAGGTCGACATCCTCGGCCTCGCTCTCGGCGCCGTCGCCGGCGATCTCGAGGGCGGCCCGCACATCGAAGCCGGGCACGATCACCAGTTTGACGCCGGGAACGCCCAGGCGGGCGCGGACCTCATCGAGGAGGAAGACATCGTCGGGGCGCACCACGCCGATGACGGCCCTGGTTCCGCTGGTCCGCAGGGGGAGGACCAGGTTCTCCTTGCAGAAGTCGACGCCGAGGCGCTGCAGCATGGCGCCGTCGAACCCGCCGTCGAGCCCCTTGTCCAGATCGACGCGCTCGAAGGGCAGCCGGGCCATGCAGGCGACGACCTCCTGCACGGCGGCCTCATCGGCGCCCTGTTCCAGCAGCACCTCGACGAGGCGGGCGCCGGGGCTCTGCTTCAGGACGTTCTCGGCGGCGGTAAGCTGGGCCTCGGTGATGGCGCCGGCGCGGACCAGTTCCGGCCCGAGCCGGGTGGGCGTCTGCCGATCGGCGGGCGCGGCCTGCTGCGGGTCGGCGCCGGAGGTCGGCGCAAAGACGGCGCTGAGCCCGGAGCCGCCTTCCGGCGGGGTCGACGCGGCGTCGGCCTGCCCGGGCCCGGGCGATCCGCCTCCGGCGCCGCCGCTGAGGCGGCTGAGGATGTCGTCGACGTTGTACTTCGGCAACGGTCCCCCCTCGGCGTCTCAGTTGGCCATCGTGACTTCGAAGACCTGGCCATCGACCGTCAGGAAGACCGTGCGATCTTCGATGCGGGTGATGCGCAGGAACTCCTCCACGACATCGCCGACGCGCAGGAGCTTCCCGTTGATCTTCGCGATAGGAACCCGGCCCAGGATGATGCTCTGCACGTGGACACGCCCGACGGCGGCCTGGATCTCGACGCGGCGTCGCTCGATGGCGGCCTTGCTCGGATCGGTGACAGGGCCGGCGGCGCGGGTTTCGGTCTGGCCGTCGACGAGAATGAACGGGTCGTTCTTGATGTTCTCGGCGGGGATCTGGTCGGGCGGGCCCGTCTCGGCGAGGGCCGCGAGGATCTCATCCTCGTTCTCGAGCTTCTGGCCCTTGGTCTCCGGCGGCACGATGACGAGGGGCGCGCTGTCCCACTCGATGCCCACCTTGGTCCCCTCGCGTCGCATCAGGAACAGGGCCCCGGCGGCGACGATGAGCACGAGTCCGACGGCCATGGCCTGGAGCGGCAGGGTCTTCTTCGGGGCGCTGGCGGTGGCAACGTCGAAGTCGTCGCCGCCGCCGCTGCCGCCGCTGAGCTGGGTCATGATTGACTGTGACTGGGCCGCCTCGTCATGGGCCCCGTCCTCGGGCATGTTGAAGTCGGTCATGAGCCGAGTCCTCCATCATCCTGCTGGAAGTAGATGCTGAGGGTGAACTGCGCTTCCATGTATCCATCAGTGCGGTCGGAGCGCTTGATCGTGAAGTCCGGGATCTTGGTGATGCGCTGGAGCTTCTCGAGTTCGAGCAGGAAGTTGTAGAAGCCGCGGAAGTCGCCCTCGATGGTCATGTCCAGCGGCTGCTCCATGTACATGGCCGCCTTGACCGGCTTCTTGGCCTCCATGACGGGGGCCTCCAGCCCGCTCTCCAGCGCCAGGTCGGAGACCTGTCGGAGGATGTCGGCGATCTCCTTGTTGGTCGGCAGGCGGGCCTCGATGGCCTGGATGCTCTCGCCGATGTCGCGGTTGGCCTGCTCCAGGTCGGCGGCCTGGGCGGTGGCCTCCTGCAGTTTGGCGAGCATCTCGCGCTTGTGGCCGATCTCGGCCTTGGCCTGCGCGATCACCTGGTTCTGCGGCCGGAACACGAAGTACCAGCTTGCCAGGGGAACGGCGATGAGGATGAGCAGCAGGACGAACTCTCGCAGACCGAACTTCATGGCTTACCGCCCTCCTGCGGAGGTTTCGGGAACATCGGTGACCGCGTCCTCGACCGGTCCGGCGTTCTCTTCGCCCGCCGGGTCGTCGAAGACCTTCTCACCCTTGCGCAGCTCGGCGACCGGCTCGACGGAGCGGGCGTCGGCGTCCGGGCGCAGGCGGGCGATGAGTTCGAATTTGCGCAGATCGATGTCGCTGATGCGCGTCGGCTTGATGTAGGTCAGGTCGACGCCCTCCAGCAGCGGGCTGTTCTTGAGGGAGGCGAGGTAGTCGGCGATGTCGTTGTTCTCCTGGGAGACGCCGACGACGGTGAGGTTGTACTCGTACTTGGGCGCCGTGACGCGCGTCTGCTCGGGAACCGGCGGCTGGGTGGTCTGGCCGGTGCGCGTCAGCGTCCCGGTCTGCTGCGCGGCCGGGGCGGGCTGCGTCGGGCGCTGCATGACGCGCTTGCTCTTGAGTTCCATGCTCAGCAGGGTGATGTTCTCGGGCATCCGGGTGACGAGCTCGGCGGTCAGGAGGCTGCGCGGGATGCGCTCGATGAGGGCGGTGGTGATCTCCGCCTTGGCGAGCATCTCGGCCTTCTGCTGCTCCAGGGCCTTGAGCTGTTCGATCTTCTGCGCCTCGCGGGTGTACTCGGCGTTGATCGCCTCCTGCTCGCTGCGGACGTCGATCCACTGGCGATTGGTGACGAAGAAGGCGGCGGCGACGCCGAACATCACGACGCCGAAGAGCACGAGCGTGAGCAGGCTGGCCCGCTTCTCGGCCCGGGAGTGGATGTAGTCGTCGGGCAGGAAGCCGCCGGGAGAACCGCTGCTGGATTGCATTGCGAACATGGGACCGGCTCCGGTTTACAGGTCGGCTGGGCTCATGCACAGACCGATGGCGAGGGCCCAGCCCGGCTGCGGGCCACCCAGGTCGACGCCGACGACCGGCTCCGAGCCGGTCCGGCGCACGCGGGAGAGGGGGTCGGCGATCTGGGCCGGCAGCCCGAGGGCGCGGGCGACGTGCTGGCACATGGGTGTGTGGCGCGACTCGCCGCCGAGGAAGACCAGCGACTCGACGGGCTGGTCCGGGAAGGTCGAGCGGTGATACCGCAGACAGGCGCTGATGTCGTCGGTGAGGATCTCCAGCGGCTCGGCCAGCGTGTCGGGCCGGTCGGCCACGGCAGCGCCGGAGCGGGCGCCCTCCTTGCGCATGGCCGCGTTCAGCAGGGCCATGCCGGCGCCGGAGCCGGCGCCGGATCCGGCGCTGCCTTCCATGGCCGGCGCGCTGGTGAGGCTGGTCATCCGCAGCCGGCGCTGGCGGGCCTCGGCCAGCGATGCGCCGCCGCGGCTGGCGATGGCCTCATCGAGATGGCGGCCGCCGAGGTCGATGCGGCGGGCGAAGACGATCTTGCCTCCGTGGGCGATCATCACCTTCGAGCCGCCGGCGCCGATGTCCAGGACCAGCCGCGCCTCGCCATCGGCGCCGACGGCGATGTGGCTGACGGCCTTGAGGGTGGCCTGGAACTCGCTGTGCATGCCGACCGGCTCGAGGCGGGCGTTGCGCATCGACTTCATGAGTCGCAGCACCAGCTCGCGGCTGGCGGCCATGCAGATCACTTCGGTCTTGCCGGCGCCGGCTCCGGCCGTGAGGTCCCCGACCTCGATGTGGCGCAGGACCACGGCGGCGGGATCGCACTCGAGTTGCACCGGCGCGGCGGTCTTGACGTGGGCGTCGATCGTGACGCCCTCGGTCCGCGGGAAGCGCATGTGCTTGCACACGGTGAGGACGCTGGGCAGGGCGCAGATCGCCCGCCGACCCTTGAAGCCCGCGGCCCGGACCAGGTCCGGGAGCTGCGCCATCTGCCAGGCCAGTCGCCTGGAGGGCTCGGCCCGCAGTTCGTCGGGCGTCTCCAGGCACGCCGCGCTGACCAGGGCGGGGGACTCAGCGCTGGTGAGCTGCACGGCCTTGAGGGCGGAGGTCCCGAAATCGACACCGATCGGCGTCGCGCCGTTCTTGATCAGTCCGGGCGGCGCCAGCTCGCGCAGATTGGCAAGCTCACGCAGGTTGGACAGATTGATGCCTTTCACGAGCCGCCTCCTGCCGTGCGCAGCCAGACCCGGTGTGGATGTCCCGGCTGTCTGCGATCTCGGGGAGCATCGGCCCAAGGGGCGTGCTGATCCACCCGCTCAGGTGGGGGGCCCGGGCCGGTGGGCCGGCGCCTGCGGGCGCAGACGGCGCAGCCTGCCCAGCCGGCGCAGGTGGCGCGGGCTTTGCGGACCCCGCCTGCTAGGCCAGCAGTTCGGGAAGCCTGGAGGCAAGGTCCGAGAGGCGCTCCAGCGCGCGGTCCAGGTCCCACCGCTGGGCGCTGCGCCGGCCGGTGGTGTTGCTGATGACCCGCAGCTCGGCGAAGGGCGCGCCGGCTCGCCACGCCGCCAGGCCGGCTGCTGCGCCCTCCATCGCCTCGGCGATGGCGCCGGCGTCGGCGCGCTGGCGGGCGAGGGCGTCTGTCCCGCTGCACGTCGAGACGGTGGCGATCGGTCCGCGATGCTCGGCCAGGCGCCCCAGCCGGCCGCACAGGGCGGGATCGACGGGTATCGGACCCGGCTCGGGACCGATGGCGAAGCCCAGCGCATCGCAGGTCAGGAAGGACTCGTCGGTCTGGACGCCCTCGTCGACGAACAGGCAGCAGGCGGCGATGACGGCGTCGGCGATCGCCAGGCCACCTCCGGGGAGGGCTCCGGCGACTCCGAGGCAGATGACGGGCCGGTCGGGGCCGGGCCCCCATCGGGCCGCGGCGGCTGCGGCGTTGGCCTTGCCGATGCCCGACATCGCCATTTCCAGCCCGCTGCGGGGGGCGATGGCCCGCCAGGGGGCCACCTCGGCGGGCTCGGCGCGAATCCCCCGGGCGACCGCGGCGAAT
>JBICIE010000331.1:0-17028 GCA_043101635.1 Phycisphaerales bacterium JB039
GATGCCCACCGACGCCCCGACATCGCCCCACGGCCCGCGCCGCGTCGTCGCGGCCGACCCGCAGATCGCCGCGGCGGTCGCCGCCATCCAGGCCCGCAACCCCAAGGCCGACCCGCTCACCGAGCTTCCGGATGTCGACCCCCGCCGGCTCCCCCGCCACATCGCGATCATCATGGATGGCAACGGCCGCTGGGCCGAGCAGCGTGGCTTCCCGCGCATCGTCGGCCATCGCAACGGCGCCGCGACGGTGCGGCAGGTCATTGAGTGCGCCGGCCGCCTCGGCATCGAGGCCCTCACGCTGTACTCCTTCTCCATGGAGAACTGGAAGCGTCCCAGCGAGGAGGTCCAGGCCCTCATGGCGCTGTGCGTCATGTACCTCGAGGGCGAGCGCGAGGAGATGGTCCGCGAGGGTGTTCGCTTCCGCGTCATCGGCCGGCGCGCGGGCCTGCCGCCGGAGGTTGTCGCCGGCATCGAGTCGGTCGAGCGCGCAACCGCACACTGCACGCGCGCCACGCTCTGTCTGGCGCTGAACTACGGCGCCCGCGCCGAGATCGTCGACGCCGCCCGCGCCCTGGCCCGGCGCGTGCGCGATGGCGACCTTGCGCCCGATGACATCGACGAGACGGCCTTCTCCGGCGCCCTCTACACCGCCGGACTGCCCGATCCGGATCTGCTCATCCGCACCGCCGGCGAGATGCGCATCAGCAACTACCTGCTCTGGCAGATCAGCTACGCCGAACTGCACGTCACTGATGTGCTCTGGCCGGATTTCGGCGACGCCGATCTCCACGCCGCAATCCGCGATTTCGCCTCGCGCAAGCGGAGATTCGGCGGCCTGAACGCGCCTGAGAGCCAATGATCGGGTTTTGTCGGGAGATTCCCTGCCGACAGGGTGGATCGAGCCGGGCGCAGCGCTAGGGTGTCTTGCTGCAGGCGCGGTTGAATCGCGCTGCTCCTGTGCCAGCGGCGATACCAGCAAGTCTCTTGCAGCGCGGAGAGGATGGCTCGCCGATGCCCGATACCACTCGTCTGCAGAACCTCCACACCGCCAGTCTCGACGAGGCCCGTGAGGCGATTGAGATCGCCGTTCCGCCGCCTTCGGAGTGCATGGAGCAGGATGAAGAGTGGTTCGTCGCTCGCGTCGGAAACCGGTGGCGACGCTTCCGCCTGCACGATTACGGCGAAGTCTTCGCGATTCCCGGCCTGTACGAGCGCGTCGTCTACGACGCCTTCAAGACCAGTTCCCCCGGCAAGATCCGCGACGCCCTCGTGCGCCAACTGGAAACAGAGGACGCAAGCCCGGAAGACCTCGTCGTGCTCGATCTCGGCGCCGGCAACGGCTGCGTCGCAGAGGAACTCGCCAAGAGCGGCGTTCGATCCTTCATCGGCGCCGACATCTGTCCCGAGGCCGAAGAGGCGGCCCGGCGCGACCGGCCCGGCCTCTACGACGACTACATCGTCGATGACATGGCCGATCTCTCCCCTCAGAGCGAGCGCAAGCTGCAGCGCTACGACTTCAACTGCCTGACGTGCGTCGCGGCTCTCGGCTTCGGCGATATCCCGCCCGAGGCCTTTGCCGCCGCCTACAACCTGGTCGCCGATGGCGGCTGGGTCGCCTTTACCATCAAGTCCGACTTCGTCGACGAGGGCGATCCGTCCGGCTTCTCCACGCTCCTGCGCCGCATGAAGCGCGACGGGATCATGGATGTGCGCACCCACGAGCCGTACCGCCATCGCCTCTCCACCGCCGGCGCCCCGCTCGAGTATCACGCCTACGTCGGCGTCAAGCGCGCCGATGTCCCGGGCGACATGCTCGCCGACATCTGACGGCCGGCCTCGCCTAGACCACGTCACCGAGGGCCGCTCGCAGCGGACCCAGATGCTCCTCGTAGTTGCGCCAGCGCGCAACGGACGACTGGTACAGCGGCTGGCGCACCTGCTCGACGCTCGCCGTCAGCGCCACCCGCGCGTTCTCGTGGAATCGCAGGCACCGCTCGTCGAACGCCAGCCCGATGAACTCCAGCAGCCGGCGCGTCTGTCCCTCCACATCCGCCACGAGATCCTCGTAGACGACATCCAGCACCGGGATCTCCAGCGACGCTCGCCAGTGCGCCATCAGGCGCCGGTAGTCGCGATAAAAGCGACCGATGCTCTCCAGCGAAGCCATCGCCGCCACGTGCCCGGCAAAGTCCTTGAAGAAGCACGACAGGCACGTATCCAGCGGATCGCGCACGCAGTGCACGTTCCGCGCGCCCGGCGCCGCCCGCGCGATCAGCCCCAGATAGAGGAAGTTCAGCGGCTGCTTGTCGGTGATGCGCTGCGCCTTCGGGTCGGCCCGGCCCAGCTCGCGGAGATAGCTGCGCCCGATCCGGTCCAGCGCGCCGCTGCTCAATTGCCCCGGCGCCGGGCATGGCGGAATCCCGCCGGCCCCACCCGCCAGCTCCCGGGCCCGGTCGATGAAGAACGGCAATTCACCCGCCCCGGCCGCCTCCGGATGGCTCGCGATGATCTGCTCCACCAGCGTCGTCCCCGACCGCGGCATGCCCAGCACCAGCGCCGGCGTCTCCGACGCGACGCGGCTGCGCACTGCGCTCCGCACCGCCTCCGGATCCCACGCCGCGATCACCCCGTCGATCTGCGCCGAAAACGCCGCCGGATCGTGGTGCGACCGGATCAGCGCGTTGCCCGCGCTGTACGCCGCAAACGCCCGGTCATAGGCGCCCTGCCGGTCCAGAAGGTCCCCGAGGCGGAACAGCATCTCCATGCGCAGCGGGCCGCCGCCGCCCTCGGCCGTCAGCCGCTCCAGCGTCGCGATGCCCTCATCGGCCCGGCCGCGCTTCGCGCACAGGCGCGCAAACGCCAGCGCCAGCGCCGGGTGCGCCTCGGCCCCGATGCGCCCGTCGATCGTCGTCCACGCCGCATCCAGATCGCCGGCCGTCCACAGAAACTCGCTCAGCGCCGCCCGCAGATGCGGATCCTCCGGGCGCAGCCTCAGCCCGCGCCGGGCCGCGTCGATCGCCTCCTCCAGCCGCCCCGCCGCTCGATACCCGAACGCGAGATTGTGCAGCAGTTCCGGCACGCGCGGCGAGAGTGACACGGCCTTCGCGAGGTTCCGCAGCGCCTCCTTCGTCTCGCCGAGCTGCGTCTGGCACGCCCCGAGCTGCCCCAGCGCAAGCCCGTTGCGCGGCTCGGCCTTTACGATCTGCCGGTACGCCGCCGCCGCGGCGTGATACTCCCCGGCGTTCATCAGCCGCCGGGCCTGCTCGTGCAGTTGTTCGGGCGCAGGGCTCATGCGCCGGAGCATAGAAGAGCGAGGGCCGCGCCGATGCGCGACCCTCGCCCGAGGGGGGAATGGGGTTCGTGAAGGAGGCGGGCCTTACTTGACCTCGATCCGCCTCGGCAGGGTCTTCTCAGCCTTCGGCAGCCGCACTTCCAGCACGCCATCGGTCAGATGCGCCTGCGGCTCGGTGTCGGCCAGATCGTCGGGCAGGCGGAGCCGGCGCGTGACCGAGCCGTAGCGCCGCTCGCGGCGGTGATACCGCTCGCCGGTCTCCTCGTGCTCTTCGGTGTGCTGGCCGCTGATGGTCAGCACGCCCTCGTGCACCTCGACATTGACCTCGTCGCGCTTGTAGCCGGGCAGCGAAGCGCGGATGACGTACGCGTCGTCCGTCTCCGAAATGTCCAGCGGCAGGTCCGGCTCGGCCCGGGCGATCCCCCAGGTCGGGCCATCTTCGAACAGGGTGTTGAAAAGCTCACTCAGCGGGGAGACGCTCAGCGGGGAGCGCCGGCTCAGCGTGTTCGTCATGGCGGTCCTCCAGAGTCCGGTGACAGGGGCCGGCCCGGACCTCCCGGGCCAGCGCCCTTCACGGTGCAAGCCCGGCGCCAGTCTCCCGGGCCGCAGAATCAGGGCGCCCGACGTCAGGGCGGCGCCCGGCGCCGCCGGGGCTGTCATTCTGGCGCCGTACAGTGCAGCACTCGATGACCCCGCCGATCGACCTGCGCAGCGACACCGTCACCCGCCCCACGCCGGGCATGGTTCGCGCCATGGCCGAAGCGCCCCTCGGTGACGATGTCCTCGGCGACGACCCGACCGTCCGGCGCCTTGAAGACCGCGTCGCCGACCTGCTCGGCAAGCCGGCCGCCTGCTTCGTCCCCTCCGGGACCATGGCCAACGCCTGCGCCCTGCGGGCCCACACGCGGCCCGGCGACGAGATCATCGCTCATCGCGAGAGCCACATTTATCTGTACGAGACCGGCGGCTTTGCCGCACTGTGCGGCTGTTCCATCCGCCTCATTGATGGCCCCGCCGGCGTCTTCCAGGCCGCCGCGATCGAACCCGAGGTCCGCGGCGCCGACCAGCACGAGCCTCGCACCAGCGTCGTCGCCGTCGAGAACACCCACAACCGCGGCGGCGGCGCCATCTGGCCCATCGAGACGCTCGAGGCCGTCGGGCGCGAGGCCCATCGCCTCGGCCTGCGGGCCCATCTCGATGGCGCCCGCATCTGGAACGCCCATGTCGCCAGCGGCGAGTCGCTCGCCCGCATCGCTGCGCCGTTCGACACCGTCAGTTGCTGCTTCTCCAAGGGTCTTGGCGCCCCCGCCGGCTCGATCCTGGCCGGCTCGGCCGATTGCGTCGCGCTGGTGCGCCGCTTCCGCAAGATGCTCGGCGGCGCCATGCGCCAGTCGGGCGTCCTCGCCGGCGCCGCCCTCTACGCCCTCGATCACCATGTCCAGCGGCTCGCAGACGATCACGCGAACGCGCGCCGGCTTGCCGGGATCCTCGCAGATGCGCCGGGTCTGCAGGTTGATCCGGCCTGCATCCAGACCAACATGGTCTACTTCGAACTCGCGCCCGATCTGCCCGGCGCCGGACACGCCTGCGCCGAACTCGCGGCCCTCGGCGTGCTCACGCTCCCGGAGGGGTCGCGCCGCATCCGCGCGGTCTGTCATCTCGATGTCTCGCGCGGCGACATCGAGCGCGCCGGGCGCATCATCAGCGACTGGGCCGGCGGGTTCAGCCGGCCCGCAGATGCGAGCCGCCCGTTTCCCCGTTGATGACGCGTGAGCGTGCGCCCATCGTCGCCATGTGCTGGATCTTCCTCAGCGCATCCGGTTCCGCCTCGCCGAACGAAACGCCGACGTCATAGCGCCGGAAGCCTGTCCGCTTGACCCACGCGACATAGGCCGGCAGAGTCACCAGCCCGTCCAGCGTCTGCACTTGCAGGCGGAACATCCGACCCTTGCCCGGAATCGCGGCCCGGGCGCCTCGGTACCGCGCGCGCAGCCCGCTGGCCGAGACGTTCATGATCTCGCCCAGTGTGCACCTCGCCATCTCGATGGCGATGCGCCCCCTGCGAGGATGCTTGCCGGTTGTGTGTTCCGTTCCCGCGTCCATTGGTGTGTTCTCAGGCGGCCTTGCGCCCTTGTGCGGTTCCCTCGGCCTCCTCCAGAACATCGTCAACCGCGGCGCTCAGTTCCGCCGCAAGATCGGCGTACTCCATCCCCCGAAGTGAGCCGCCGATCCCCTCCGCCAGCGTCTTGAAGTACCACGCCGCGAACGACCGCCCTCCCTGGAAGACCGACCACGCTTCGTCACCGTCAGTGCGGCTGCGCGCCGTCACCGCCCGCGCTGCCGTCAGCGCGTGGGCCCCGGCCACCACCAGCGCCCCTTCAGACGCCTCCTCGACCGTGCGCTTGTACGCCGGCGACGGACGCCCGCTCGGCGTCATCGGCACGCTCATCAGCGCGTCCACCTCGTCCAGCAGGTTCGCAGCGCCATCCCCGAACCGCTCCCGCACCTGCTGCCGGTCCATCGGCTCGATCTCCAGGTGAATCGGCTCCACGATCACCGATGCGATCGCCATCGCCTCTTCCCCCGAACACGTCAGCACGATGGCGGCCGTTGTCAGCCGGTGGGCCTTCTCGCTGGCGCTTGTCGCCACCGGCCCGGAAGCGGCCATGACCATCGAGATCGCGTCGGCGAACGGATTGGTGGACTGGTTCATATCGGGGTTCCTGGGGCCTGCTTCCTTGCGCGGCCGGCGCGGCGTGCGGGCAATCGGCCGGACCGGCGCCGGCGCCCGGTTCTCGGGCCTCGGCTCCTTGGGCGTGGGCTTCGGCGTCGGCGCCTTCGAGCCCGAGTCCTGCCCGCGCCCTTCGAGAAACTCCTGGGCCGCCACGATCAGCGCCTCGGCCTCGTCGTAGCTGTCCAGCAGATACGCCACTTCGTCCAGCGGACGCGTCAGCACATCGTGTACCGACACGATCCCGTTGCGCGACAGGCTCACCACCATCGACGGCGTCGTGACCTTCAGGCTTGACAGCGGCGTGGACGCTCGCGCTGGTTGGGACATGATCGCTCTCCGGGGTCGATCACGTTGATCGACCCGCAGCCGCCCCCAATTGACGCTCCGCCCCGTTTCGCTCCCCGGCGCAGCCGTCGCACACGGCTCGACCGGCGCAACCCGCACAGACCGCCCCGACATTCTCGGCCCTCGGCCCGACAAGGTGTGCCACAGCCCGCGCCCTCCCCTCTCAACCCCGGGGGCGCGGGCTTCCAGCCCGCGTTCGGCCAAGGGCCGAAGACCGGCTCCGCCGCGCCGCATTGGAGTGGGGCAAGACTCCATCCTCCCGGCGACCACCTCCCGACGACCACCTCTCGTCGCGCCATCCGCCGTTGCACAGGCGCCAGTGGCATGCAGCCCGCAACGCGGGCGACCAGTTCCTTGCCCCGGGCGCCGCGAGTCCGCAAAGCGGACGAGCAGAGCCCGGGGTCGCGCGCCCCCAAGAACCCAGAGCCCGTGAAACGGGCGAAGGCGCCGCCCGAACCGCCTTGCGACCACCACCCCCAATCCCGTATCCTGCGCTCATGAAGCGCTGGCGCCGCACGCTGCTGACCTGCGCCCTCCTGCTGCTCGCCGGCGCAGCAGGGAACATCGCGGTGGCGTGGGTGTGCGCCGGTCGGCGCGCGGCTCGACCCCTGCGCCCGGCGTTCGGCTGCGTGCGCCACTGGGACAACCAGGCGGACGGGATCACCACGATGCTGACGATCGAAGCCGGATGGCCGATGCGGTCGCTCGGCCTGACCACGAGGCGGGAGCGGCTCCCCGGCATCCCGATTGCGCCCGGGATGCTGGCGAACACGCCACCGGCGGTCGGCGGGCCGTACTCCGACGGGGTGCGCCTGCCGCGGTGGATTCTCGAGCGTGGTTGGTTCTACGCGACGGCTGGGCGCGGGCCGAGCGATCCGCTCTTGCCCGGCTTTGCCGTCAACACCGTGTGCTACGCAGCTCTGATCGCGGCGCTGCTCGGCGCGCCGCTGATGGCCCGGCGGCTGCGCCGCCGCCTCCGCGCCCGCCGCGGCCGCTGCCCGACGTGCAACTACGACCTCGCCGGCATCGATGGCCCGTGCCCCGAGTGCGGGTTCGAGAGGATGAAGGATGAAGGATGAACAAAGACACGGATGACCGGATACCGAGCCCGTCGCCCGGACCGGCCACTCTTACTGTTCCTTCATCCTTCTGACTTCATCCTTCCATCCAGCCCGATCCGGAACATCGCCCGGAAGGGCGATGCCACGCGGCCCCTCTGCGTCACTCTGCGCATCTCTGCGCCCTCTGCGTTCTGCCTTTCCTGTCTTCGCCGGCGCGTGGTAGCCTCAATTCACGGGCAACCCGCCGCGAACTCGTTCTGGAACGCCAGGAAGTCGAAGAACGTCAGCGCGCCATCCCCGTCGAAGTCGGCTCGCAGATCGCCCGCCGCGAACAGGTTCTGGAACTCGAGGAAGTCGAAGAATGTCAGTTCGCCGTCCCCGTCCAGGTCGACGCGGCAGCGGTCGGTCCGGTACGCGCGCACATCGCTGCTCACGCCGCAGATGATCAGCGTCCCGTCACTGGCGATCGCCGGCGCGCCGATGTTGATGTTGCGCACCGGCACATCCCATCGCGCTGTCAGGTCCGCGTCGAAAGAGTAGAACCGCCCGTCATCGAACGACCCGTTGGAGAAGAAGATCCGCCCCTCGGCGTCGGCGCCCATGCGCGGGCTGAGAAAGTCCGCCGCAACCAGATCCGACTCATCCAGCAGCGCCCCGCTCCCCCCATCGCGCCGCTCGATCGTCAGCGCCGGGCCGACCATGTAGATACTCCCGTCCGGCCCCACACAGAACTCACTGGTCGTCGTCCATCCCGCCGGCGTGTTCCACAGTTCATTGATCACGCCGCCGGCATCCTCGAACGCAAAGAAGAAGTCCACCGACGGGTTGTTCTGCGTGCGGCTGAGAAAAATGGTCCCGTCCGGCCCGACCATCGGCGTGTTCTGCAGCGTGAAGCCCGCCATCACCGGGCTCTCGTACTCGAACGCCCCGGTCGCCATGTTCAGCCGCTTGATCACATGCCCGCCGGGCGCCGCATCCGCAATGTAGATGGCCTCAGCCGAGCGCGCCGCCCCGCAACTGCTGCTCACCGAGCACGACCGGTCCACGCTCCAGACGGTTGCGCCCGTCTCGAAGTCGATGCGCGTGACCTTCCGGAAGTCGCCGATGATCAGGTCCCCATCCGGCGCGAACACCACGCCGTCGTACGCCCCGGCGCTGACCTCATCATCGCTGATCCAGACCGTGTCGCCGGTTGCTCCATCCAGCGCATACACCGGCGCAAACGAAGTCGACCCGTTGCCGGCGCGGCTGGCGAACACCATCCCCCCGTGCGCGCCGGCGACCCACGTCGTCCAGTCGCCATCTTCGAACGGGATGTCGCGGAACCACAGCTCATCACCCGTGCGCAGATCCATCGCGACTACTGGCGATTCATCGCTGGCCGGCTCCGGCGGGAAGCCGGTCTGGCGCACCATGTACACCGTCGAGCCGTCGGTCACCGGCTGCCACGCGATGATCGAGCGCCGCCCCCCGGTCCACAGCACATCCGCCGCATCCGGGCCGAGCGCCTCGGTCAGCCCGTTGCGCCCGGCGTTGCCGCCGGAGTTGGACCAGTCCTGCCCGAGCGCACTGCACGACACCGCGGCGAGCATCCCGGCCGCGGCGGGAACGATCAACCTTGCCATGGCTCTCTCCTCAGGCGCCGGCTGGATGGGGCGCCATGTACATTTTAGTGCATGTTTCCCCGGCGTGCCGCTTTGCCCAGTTTGCCATGACGCCTGCGCCTGCCGCGCGCCGCGCCACCCCCCGATTCCGGGGGCGGCTTGACACGCCGCGGGATCCCCCGGTAGCTTGGCGCCCGCCCGGTGTTCCCAGGGGGGAGCGCCATTTCCTGAGCCACTGGATGGCGGATACGTATGCGGGGGTTACGCAATGCGTCGAAGACTGAAGCTGTTGGCTGGAGCGGTCGCGCTCGCCCTTGGGCCTGTCGCGATGGCGGCCCCGGTGGATCCAGCGATCACCTATCAGGGCGAACTGCGCCAGGCTGGCGCGCCAGCGCCCGGGCCCGTTGACCTGCGGTTCCGGCTCTTCGACGACCCGCTGGCTGGAGCCCAGGTGGGCCCGGAACTGGAACTGCTGGGCGCGGCGCTGGCGAACGGGCGCTTCAGCGTTGAACTCGATTTCGGGCCCGGCGCGTTCGGGGCCGATGCCCGCTGGCTGGAGATCGATGTCGCTGAGCCCGGCGGCGCGTTCGTGACGCTGTCACCGCGCCAGCGGATCGCGCCCGCCCCGATCGCGGCGTTTGCGCTGGCAGGCAATGAGGGGCCGCAGGGACCCGAAGGCCCGCCCGGCCCGCAGGGCCTGGAGGGGCCGGAGGGCCCGGTCGGCCCAGCGGGACCGCAAGGGGATCCGGGGCCGCTGGGGCCACAGGGCCCGCAGGGGCTCCCGGGTCCCGCGGGTCCACAAGGTGACCCGGGCCCGAAGGGCGACACGGGCGACACCGGTCCGGTCGGGCCTCAAGGCCCGCAGGGACTGCAGGGCCCCGAGGGTCCGGTCGGTCCCACGGGTCCGCAGGGCGACCCGGGGCCGAGCGGTCCGGCGGGACCGAAGGGTGACACCGGCGACGCCGGGCCAATCGGTCCGCAGGGCCCGCAGGGCCCCGATGGTCCGGCCGGTCCGGCGGGTCCTCAAGGTGATCCAGGCCCGAAGGGCGACACGGGCGACACCGGGCCGGTCGGACCTCAAGGGCCGCAGGGAATGCAAGGCCCCGAGGGTCCGGCGGGTCCGGTGGGTCCCGCGGGTTCGCAGGGCGACCCGGGTCCGATCGGGCCGGCGGGCCCGAAGGGCGACACCGGTGACGCCGGCCCGGTCGGGCCGCAAGGCCCGCAGGGATTGCACGGCCCCGATGGTCCGGCCGGTCCGGTGGGGCCGGCGGGTCCACAGGGTGACCCTGGCCCGATCGGCCCGACGGGGCCGAAGGGCGATACCGGCGACCCGGGGCCGATTGGGCCGCAGGGGCCGCAAGGGCTGCAGGGACCCGAAGGTCCTGCCGGCCCGACAGGCCCGACAGGCCCGGCTGGGCCGCAGGGCGACCCGGGCCCGATCGGCCCGACGGGGCCGAAGGGCGATACCGGCGATCCCGGGCCGATCGGGCCTCAGGGTCCGCAGGGGCTTCAGGGACCTGAGGGTCCGGCCGGTCCAGCGGGTCCGGCGGGGCCGCAGGGTGACCCGGGTCTGAAGGGCGACACCGGCGATACCGGTCCGGTCGGTCCGGCGGGTCCGAAGGGCGACACCGGCGATCCGGGCCCGATTGGGCCGCAGGGTCCTCAGGGCCTTCAGGGGCCCGAGGGTCCGGCGGGGCCGTCAGGTCCCCAGGGCGACCCGGGCCCGATTGGGCCGGCGGGTCCGAAGGGCGACACCGGCGATGCCGGGCCGATCGGGCCTCAGGGTCCGCAGGGCCTCCAGGGACCTGAAGGTCCGGCCGGTCCAGTGGGGCCCGCGGGGCCGCAGGGTGATCCCGGGCCGATCGGTCCAGCGGGGCCGAAGGGCGATACTGGTGATACGGGGCCGGTCGGGCCGCAGGGTCCGCAGGGGGATCAGGGTCCGGCTGGTCCGGTGGGTCCCGAGGGGCCGGCAGGCCCGGCAGGCCCGGCGGGCGCATCGCCATTCGAACTCATCGGTCTGGATGCGGTGTACACGCAGGGCAACGTGGGCGTCGGCACCGCATCGCCAGCGGCGATGCTGCACGTGGCGGGAACGGCCCGCTTTGATGGCGCTGTGACGCTGGCGCCGACGGTGCGCACGCTGACGATCCCGGCGCCAGCGTTCGAAGCGCTCGGCGCTGCCCCCACGACGCTCGCCGGCGGGACGATTCCCGGTCTCGCGCGATCCGGGAGTGGCACTGCGCAGGCGTGGGCGCCGGTCCAGTTGCCGCACGGAGCGGTCGTCACCGAGATGGCGGCGACCATGTACGACGATTCCAATGCCAACATCGAAGTGCGCCTGCACGGCACTGGCTTCAGTTCGCCCGGCGGCCCATCGGTTCAGATGGCGAGCATCCTGAGCGTCGGCGCTACGGGCTTCCAGCAGCAGAGCGACGCCACGATTGACTCGCCGATGATCGATAATGCCGCCAACTTCTATTTCCTGTTCTGCAAGTTCGATGCGGAACCAGCGGACAAGGCCCTGACGCTGTACGCTGTGCGCATCACTTACACGGTGACAGCTCCGTTGCCGTAGCAGCGGGCAGATTCTCAGACCGTCTGCGCGTAGGCGCGCAGGGCGGTGGTGAAGCCGGATGGTTCGATGTCGAAGTCGGCGCGGGCCTTTTCGAGGCCGGCGACGGAGTCCTGGGCGCCCATCTTCGCCATGCCGGCGTCGAAGGGGAGCAGGGCGCCGACGCCGAGCAGTTCGGCAGCGCGGGCGTTGAAGGCGGCGATGTCGGCGGGGATGCGCAGCGGCTCGATGTGGTCGAAGCCGCCGGGGATGGTGTCGCGCACCGTGCGCAGCATGTCGGGCCAGGCGAGGCGCTCTGGGCCGACGAGGTTGTAGATCTCGCCGATGGCGTCGTCGTTGGTCAGCGCGTCGGCGAAGTAGGCGGCGACATCCTCGACGTAGACGGGCTGGGCCTCGGGGTCGATGTAGCGCGTCGGACCGGCGGGCACGCTGATGTCGGTTTCGGGGCGGCCGAAGTAGGGCATGAACTTCCACGGGGCGATCTTGCCGCGGGCCCAACTGATCATCATCTCGGTGAATTCGCCCTCGGGGCCGTGGATGAGGCTGGGGCGGAAGATGGTCCAGTCGAGGCCACTCTTGCGGACGAGCTCTTCGGCGGCCCACTTGGTCTTCTGGTATTCGCAGATCCCCTCATCGCTGACGCCGAGGGCGGACATCTGGATGTAGCGGCCCGCGCCGGCGCGGGTGGCGGCCTCGAGGCAGCGGCGGGTCGCCTCGACGTGGACCCCCTGGAAGCGCTGGCCGCGCTTCTCGCGGATGATGCCGAGCAGGTTGATCACGGCGCCGGCGCCATCGACGAGGCGGTCGATCACGCCCTGGCCGAGCGCGTCGCCGACCACGATCTCCAGTTCACCCGCCGCAGGCGGGAGGACCGAGGCGGCCTTGTCGGCCGAGCGGGTCAGGGCTCGGACGGCGTGGCCGCGCTGGAGCAGGGCCCGGGTGAGGGCGCGCCCGACGAATCCGGTGGCTCCGGTGACGGCGACAGTGGTGGTCCTGGTCATGTGCGAGGGCTCCTGACGCGGGCCCGGGAGGGTAGGGCGTCGCTCGCGTGGTCGCAGGCGGGATCGGGTTGGTCCCTACGCTCCGTTGTGACGCTCGCCGCGGAGAACCTGCACTTCGGCTACGCCGCGGACCAGCCGGTGCTGCGGGGCGTGTCGTGCGAGATCGGGCCGGGCGCGATCACGGTGGTGGTGGGGCCGAACGGCTGCGGGAAGAGCACGCTGCTGCGGGTGCTGCTGGGCGCGCTGCGTCCGCAGTCGGGGCGGGTGACGCTGGACGGGCGCGATGTGCAGTCGATCCCGCCGCCGAAGCGGGCGGCCCGGCTGGCCTATCTCGCCCAGCGCCCGACGCTGGGGTTCGGCTACACGCTGTACCAGTACGTGCGACTGGGGCTGCACGCGGCGGGCGACGATCAGGATGGCGCGGTGGACTCGGCGCTGGAGCGCGTGGGATTGATGGACCGGGCCGGCTGGCGGTTCGGGGAACTGAGCGTGGGGCAACAGCAGCGGGCGGCGCTGGCGCGGGCCCTGGCGCAGTTGGCGCGCCGGGCGGAGGGCGCGGTGCTGCTGGCCGACGAGCCCCTGAGCGCGATGGATCCGCGGCGGGCCCTGGAGTCGCTGCAGCTTCTGCGCGAGCGGGCCCGGGCAGGGGCGGCCGTGGCGCTGGTGCTGCACGACCTCTCGCTGGCGGCGACGTGGGCGGACCGGGCCCTGCTGCTGGACGCCGACGGGCGGCCGGCGGCGGCCGGCCCGGCGGCGGAGACGCTGCGGGAGGACCGTCTGCGCGCCATTTTCGGCGTGCGCTTCGAGCGGCTGCTGGCGAGTGATGGCTCGGTGGCCCTGGCGGCCCAAGGGGAGGCGGCGTCGGCCCGGACCTCGGGGGCGGCCGACCGATAGGATTGACCAATGGGCAACTTCCTGCAGTTCCTGGCGAACAACCTCCAGCTCCTGTTCTTCATCGCCGTGGCGATCATCCCGGCGATCGGCGCCGTGGTGCGCTGGGCGGAGAAGCAGCGGGAGGAGCGGCGGCGGATGGCGGAGATGGAGCGGCGCCGACTGGAGGCGCTGCGGACCGGGCGCGTCGAGATCCTGCAGACGACCATGCAGGCGCCTCAGACCACCATGCCGGCGCCGGCGACGGCAAGGCAGGAGGAGGCGGTCCGGCGCCAGCGCGAGATGCAGGAGCGCATGCGCCAGCGGCTCGAGCAGCAGCGGCGTCAGCAGCAGGCGACGGCGCGCCCGCGCCCGGCGCCGACGACCCAGCGCCCAGGGCCGGCGCCGACGACCCAGCGTCCGGGGCCGGCGCGTCAGCGTCCGGCGCCACCGGCGCGCCGGCCGGCGGCGCCCCGTCCTGCTGGACGGCAACCTGGCGCCGAGCGCGAGCGGAAGCGGCAGGCGCCACCGGAGATTGCGCCGCAGACACTGATCGAGACGCCGACGCTGGTGTCGACGCAGGAAATCGGCGTGCGCCGGGCCGAACCACCCGCGGCACGGGCGCGGGTCGTTCCGCGCGTGGGCCCGGGCATGACGGTTCAGCAACTGCGCGAGGCGATCGTGCTGCGCGAACTGCTGGATCGGCCGCTGGCGCTGCGTGAACGGGGTCCGGGGCCGGATCTGTTCGATTGAGGTTCGGCGAGGCCTGCCACCGGCCAGGGCGGCGGTGCGCCCGCCGGCGCCAGTACAATCCGGGGAACTTCAGAGAAGGGAGCACTCATGGCGATTCGACGCAGCGCGCTTGTTGTCGGTTTTCTGGCTCTGGCCGGCGCCGCGGCGCTCGGCCTGACGCAGCCGCAGGGCAATCAGCCGGAAGGCAACCAGCCCCGCCAGAGCCCCGCAGTGGACCTCGGGCAGATGCTGGTTGCGGGGCTGAAGCAGACCGAGGGCTGCCTGGGGGTGGAGATGGCCCAGACATCCAGCGGCAAGAGCGTGATCATGGCCTGGTTCGAGGACCGCGAGGCGGTGCGCCGGTACTACAACCACCCGACGCACATCGCGATGATGCGGATGCTCGGCGGAGATCCGGCGGCGCACACGCCGCTGGAGCATGTGGCCGAGGACACGCCGGTGCTGGTCATCGCGTCGCTGGTGATGTCGCAGGAGAACAAGATTGCCGGCGCGCCGATGCCGATCAGCCAGATCGCCATCGAGTTGTACGCGCCGCTGCCGGGCGGGGCGTACATCAACGGGCGCATGGCGCCGGAAGGCTTCCCGGTCGAGCACATGAAAAACTACACCGAGACGGGATACGGCAAGGGCGCTGAGGGCGGGAACCGGTAGCCCCGTCAGCGTCGTCCGGCGGCCATCTGTGCCGCTTCGGGGCGATGGCGCAGCCGCGCCATGGCGATGACGCCGAGGGCGGGCCCGATGGCCAGCAGCGAGAAGGCAACGTCCCAGCCCCAGCGTTCGGCGGCTTCGGGAGTGAGGCGGATCGTCCCCCAGGTGAGCCCGAAGCCGAGGCAGGTCTGCATGGTCAGCGCGGTGCCGACGTGCTCGGGATCGGCCAGTTCGCTGATGGCGGCGCTGAACTGGGCGCTGTCGGCGACGATGAAGGCGCCCCAGAGCAGGCACACGGCCAGCAGCGCCAGCGGGTGATCGAACAGCAGCCCGGCGCACAGGGCGCAGGCGCCGGATATGGCCATGCTCCAGATGGTGACGGTCGTGCGTCCAATGCGGTCGGCCACGGCGCCGGCCAGCACAGCGCTGGCCCCGCCGACGGCGATGATGGCGAACCCGGCGGCCCGACCCGCGGCATCGCCCAACCCGGCGCTGCGCAACGATGCGCCGACGACAATGGGGGCCCAGGCCCACATCGCGTACAACTCCCACATGTGCCCGAGATAGCCCAGGTTGGCCAGGCGCACCGCGGGTGACCAGAACACCACGCCGGCGTGACGCCAGGAGAACGACCGGGCCGCGGGGAGCAGCGGGCCGGGGCGCACCATCGTCCACGCGATCAGCGCGGCGGCGAGCGCTGAGACGGAGGAGATCCAGAGGGTGATCCGCCAGTCGGGGCTTGCCGCGCGGCTGGCGGATCCGATCGCCGCGAACAGGTGCGGCGAGGCGGATCCGACTGTCAGGGCGCCGACCAGGGCGCCGATGGCCATGCCGCGCCCGCGGTCGAACCACGTGGCCATCAGCTTCATGCCAGTCGGGTAGACCCCGGCCAGGCAGGCGCCGGTGGCGAACCGCAGCGCGAGGGCGACGGCGAAGGGGGCGATATCGAGCGCGATCAGCCCGTTCAAGGCGGCGCCGGCCAGGGCGCTGCTGGCGAGGACCCGGTCGGCCCGAAAGCGATCGGCGAGATTCAGCAGGGCGCTGGCCAGCGCCCCGGCGACGAAGCCGAGCTGCACCGAGATCGTCAGCCAGGCCTGCCCGGCGCCGGAGAGGTCGAAGCGCTCGGCAAGCTGCGGCGAGACGGCCGTGGCGCTGAACCACAGGGCCATCGCGAGCGACTCGGCCGCGGCGAGGAGCAGGAGCATGCGCCAGCGGAGGGCCATCGGGTGGCCGACGGTAGCGGTCGGGCGGGGCCGGAGTCGGGCGGGGCGGACGAGGCCCGGCGCCGGGCCGAGGCCGGGACGGCGCCGGCCGGGTTCCCGGCGGGGAGCGCGAGAGTGGACAACCCGCCAGCCGCCGCCGATACGGCGGGCTCACGCCACCTTAGCTCAGTCGGTAGAGCGGAGCTTTCGTAAAGCTCAGGTCCGGGGTTCGAGTCCCCGAGGTGGCTTTCCGCCTTGCGCGTAGAGAATGGGGCGCAGGCTGGTAGTGGATAACCAGATCCGCGATCCGGTTCAGGGCAGCAACAACGGGGAGGAGTCGGAGGGCGAGAACGGGCAGATCGGCGGCGGCTCGGCCGTCGAGTACCTGGAGCGCGAGTACGTCTGGGGACCCGGAGATAACGGGTTCGATGAGCTCCTCGTCCAGTACAACCGCTGGGGGGATGAGTTCTGGGCCATCATGGACGCCGGCGGCGACCTGGTGGCGCTGTGCGACCTCGGCGGGCCGAATGACGAGGCCCGGGTCGTCGGCCAGTGGACCTACGACGCCTACGGCGCGGTGCTCAGCGCTGATCACCTGCACGCGATGGCGCTGCCGCATCTGGGGCACAAGGGGCTGTTCGTGGACCGGCTGGATGTCGGCGTCGTCACCGGCGTCGGCGGGCCCGAGTCGCCGCGGCTGGTCCCGTACGCCCGCGCCATCTACCACAACCGGAATCGGGCGTACTCGCCGACGCTGGGCGGTTCGTGCAATCCGATCCACATAAGACGGGTCAGTTACTGATAGGCTTCGCGAAGCTTGGCACGCGGATCTCCGTCGACGCAGCGGGCCTGAGTATCGATGATCTGTATGCTGATGGCACGAATCTCTACCAGTACATCGGATCCAATACATGGAATCATCGTGACCCGCTTGGCCTCTTCTTCG
>JBICIE010000332.1:0-8802 GCA_043101635.1 Phycisphaerales bacterium JB039
CCCGGCGATCCCAGAGCGCCGCCTATCCCGCCAGTGCCGCGAAGGCCGAATACGCCGCCCGCTCCGCCCAGCCCCCCCGCGCCGCCGTTGGTGGCGCCCGCCCCGCCGCCCCCGCCGCCCGGCCCGGCCGTGCGGCCGTGACCCGCCGCGTCGATGATGGCGAGGGGCGTCATGCGGAGGTTGTTCAGAACCCGCACCACGCCTGCCGAATCGCCGATGACGCGGAGCGTGTCGGCGTCGTTGAGGACCAGATCGCCCTCCACGATGAACACGCCCGCGTCGTAGCGAACAGGGACGCCGTTGATCGCCGCCGGGGCCTCCCCGGTGGTGGTATTCAGTACGAACTCGTCGGCCGCGGCCGGGGCCGCCAGGCCTGCCGCCGCCAGGATCGCCGCCATGTTGTTGTTCCGATAGTGCCGCATTTCCTGCCTCCATCGCGTCTGAGGCCGCCTCCGGGGCGGCCGCGCTTGCGTTTGCCGCCCGAAACGCGACAATGGAGCCGGGATCCGGCAACCACCGCGGGATTTTGTCTCCCATCTCTCACGCGAGGCATCAGCCATCAGCCAGCCGCCCGAAGGGCCTGACGCAACCATGCTCCTGCTGGACTCGACCGGCGGGAAGGGCGCTGCCGCGTCCAGTCTTGCCCCGCTGGTCTATGACAATCTCCGCGGGCTCGCGGCGGACCGGCTGGGGCCGGCGGACTGGACCTGCCAGCCCACCGCGATCGTGCATGAGGCGTATCTGCGCATGATCGATCAGTCGCGGGTGGACTGGCGGGGCCGGACGCATTTCTTCGCGATCGGGGCGGAGATGGTGCGGCGGGTGATTGCCGACGAGGCAAAGCGGCGCGGGCGGCAGAAGCGCGGCGGCGGCTGGGGGCGCCTGACGCTGGATGGCGCGGCCTTCCAGCAGGCGGCCGAGCCGATCGATCCGCTTGATCTGGAGGAGGCCCTGACGAAGTTCGCCGCCATCGACGAGCGTGCGGCAAAGGTCGTCGAACTGCGATTCTTCGGCGGGCTGACCGAGGCCGAGGCCGCGGCAACGCTGGGCATCTCGCAGCGCACGGCCCGCAACGACTGGCGTACGGCCCGGGCCTGGCTGCGGCGCGAACTGGCAAACACACACGAGTCCGATGATGCAGACTGACCTGTACCAGCGCGCCAAGGAGATCTTCCTGCGCATCTGCGATGCGCCGGCCGGCGAGCGCGCCGGCATGCTCGCCGAGTCGTGCGATGGCGACGCTGCGCTGCGGGCGGAGGTCGAGGGCCTGCTGAGCCACGATGAGGGCGACGATGCGCTGGCCGACAGCGGCGCCATGGCCCCCGGCGCCCGGGTCGGGCAATACACCATCGTGCGCCAGATCGGCGCCGGCGCGATGGGGCTGGTGTACGAGGCGACGCAGCAGCGCCCCCAGCGCACCGTGGCGCTCAAGGTGGTCCGCAGCGGGGCGGCGTCGGCATCGCTGCGCCGGCGGCTGGAGCACGAGGCCGCGGCGCTGGCGCGCGTCCAGCATCCCGGGATTGCGGCGGTGTACGAGACGGGGATCGACGGGGCGTCCGGCGCCCCGTTCTTCGCGATGGAACTCGTCCGCGGCGAGCCGCTGACGGCCGGCGCTGCGCGCCTGGGCCTGGACCTCGAGGCGCGCATCGAACTGCTGGCGGCGATCTGCGACGCGGTGCAGCACGCGCACCAGCGCGGTGTGATCCACCGCGACCTGAAGCCGTCGAACATCCTCGTGGACGAGTCGGGTCGGGCCCGGGTGCTGGACTTCGGCATCGCGCGCATCACGGCGCCGGACGGCGCGGCGACGCTGCAGACACTGCCCGGGCAGGTGATCGGCACGCTCGCGTACATGAGTCCCGAGCAGGCGGCGGGCGACCCGGAGGCGATCGATGTCCGGGCCGACATCTACGCGCTCGGCGCCATTGCGTATGAACTGCTGGCGGGGCGCCCGCCGCTGGACGTGGCCGCAAAGTCGATCCCCGAAGCGCTGCGGCTGATCCAGCAGGTCGAGCCGCCGAAGCTCGGCGCGCTGGACCGGCGCCTGCGCGGCGACCTGGAGATCATCGTCGCTGCGGCGCTGGAGAAGGACCCCCAGCGCCGGTACCAGTCGGCCGCGAGCCTCGCCGGCGACCTGCGCCGGGCCCTGCGCGACGAGCCGATCGTCGCGCGGGCGCCGACGACCTTCTATCAGCTTCGCAAGTTTGCGCGCCGGCAGCGCGGGCTGGTGGCGGCAACCGGCGCCATCGCGGCCACGCTGGTGCTGGCCGCGATCGTGAGCGTCGTGTTCGCGGTGCGGGCCGACGCCCAGCGGGCCCGGGCGGAGGCGGCGCAGGGCCGGGCCGAGGCCCGCTTCGACCAGGTGCGAGCCCTGGCGAACGTGTTCCTCTTCGACATGCACGACATGATCGCGCCGCTGGCGGGCTCGATCGAGGCGCGCCGGCGGCTGGTCGAGACGGGGCTGACATACCTCGACTCGCTGGCGGCGGAAGCCCAGGACGACCCGCACCTGCTGGAGGAGCTTGCCGAGGCCTACTTCCGCATCGGTGACATCCAGGGCAACCCGCGCCGGGCGAACCTGGGCGATGTGGAAGCGGCGCTGGCGAGCTACGACCAGAGCGTGGAACTGCGCCGCCGGGCAGCACAACTCGATCCCGCCGCGGACCGGCAGGTGAAGCTGATGCTCACGCACATCGCCATCGGCGAGACGCTCACCTCCAGTGAGCGGCCGGGCGACGCCTTGGCGCGTTTCGAAGCCGCACGCAGCGGCCTGGAACGGGAGCGGACCCGTCGGCCGGAGGATGTCGATGTGCTGGACACCCTCTCGCTCGCCGAAGGCCGCACCGGCAGCGCACTGCTCGACATGGGGCGGCTCGAGGAGGCGCTCCGGCACTTCGAGGCGTGCCTGGCCCTCGCCGAGCGGGTCGCGGAACTGGAGCCGACCGACGCCATGCGCCGACGCGTGACCATCGCGCTCAACGAAGTGGGCCGGGCGCTCGGTCGCATGGGGCGCGATGACGAGTCGCTGCCCTACTACGAGCGGTCGATGGCGATACGCGCCGCCGCCGCGGCCGCCGCGCCCCAGGATACCCGCGCCCAGCGCGATCTGGCGCTGGCGCATCACCGCCTGTCCGACGTCCATCGGGCCGCAGGGAACTACGAGGCCGCGCTGAGCGAAGCCCGCAGCGCGCACGCGATCCTCTCCGATATCGAGGCCACCAGCCCCACCGAAGCCCGCGCCCGCTACGACCTTGCCGTCGCCGAGCACAAGATCGCCGGGATTCTCGAGACCGATCGGCCTGCCGAAGCGCTTGAACATCACAGAGCGGCGCGGCAGATCATGGTGGCCCTCTCGGCGGAGAATCCGGACAATCTCTTCTACGCCACCGGCGCGCTCCTGCCGCAGGAGCGCGTGGCGCACAGCCTTCGCCTGCTGCATCGCTACGAGGACGCACAGGCCGAGTATCAGATGGCCATCGACATGGCCGAGCGCATTCATGCGTCGAGCACGAGCGACGTGCGGCCCTGGACAGCGCTGGCAAGCGCGCAGCGAGGCATCGGGCTCTCACTGCTTGCACAGGGCGAGGCGGCCGAGGATGACGCCGCGGCAGCCGCCTTGCGGGCCAGGGCAGCCGAGTGGCTGAGCGCCTGTCTCGCGACGCTTGCACAGATGGAAGCGCTCGACATGACGCCGACCCGCGACGATCTCACCCGTGAGCAACTGGAGGCCCTGCTGGCCGAGTGCAGACAGGAGGCGCGCGGCAGCGGGACGGCGGCGGCGCCTACCGCGCGCGCACCGCGATGATCGTCATGTCATCGGCTCGGGCTGCGCTGCCGGTGAAGGCGGCCACCCTCGTCCGCAGGCCGGCGATCAGCCCCTCGGCGCCGAAGCGGGCCGAGTCGCGCAGCGCCTCTTCCATGCGGGCGCGTCCGAACTGCTCGCCATCGGGCCGCGCCGCCTCGAAGACGCCATCGGAGACCACGAGCAGCGCATCACCCGGCGCCAGCGCCACCACCTGGTCGGGCGCATAGCCGACCTGGGGCACGACGCCCAGGGGCGGGCCGGTGGCGTCGATGCGCTCGATGCGATCCTCAGCAGCCCGCCACAGCAGGATCGGCCCCTGCCCGGCGGAGGCCATGGCGACGCGATCGCCCCGGATCGCCGCGGCGAACAGCGTGATGAAGTGGCCCTCGGAGACCTGCTCGAGCATCACATCGCTGAGGGCCGAGAGGCCCTCGGCCAGCGACGGCCCGGTGCGGCGCAGCAGGTCGCGCGCATGGGCCCGGCATGTCGCGGCCGTCAGGGCGGCGCCGACGCCATGGCCGGTGGCGTCGGCCAGCATCACGATCGCCTCCAGCCCCTCGCGCGGCGCGATGATCCAGTCGTAGAAGTCGCCGCCGACGCTGTCGGCCGGCTGGCTCCAGCCCATGACCTCCAGGCAGGCCAGATCGGGCGCCGTGCGCGGCAGCAGAGCCCGCTGGATGCGCCGGGCGATCTCCAGTTGCGTCTGGATTCGCTGCTGCTCGCGCGTGAGCTGTTCGAGTTCGGCCAGGTGCCGGCGCAGGCGCTGCTGCATGGCGAGCATGGACGACGCGAGCCGACCGGTCTCGTCGGATCGTGCGCCGGCGAGCCGCTCCAGTTCGGCGTCGGCGGGGCCGGCGCCGAAATCGCCATCGCTGGCGCCGAGCGCATCGATCGCGCCGGCGAGCTGTGCCACCGGGCGCGCGATGCGACCGGCAAGCCAGGCGCCCGCCGCCCCCACCGCGACCGTCACGATCAGGCCGACGAGGCTCGACTGCACCAGCCGCTGCAGCAGCGACGCCTGCATGAAATCGAGCGTCACATCGGCGCCGACGATGTAGCGCCGGCCGCCGGCAAGCTCGACGGGCAGGAGAATCGAGCGGAAGGAGCCGGCCCGCGTGGTGTAGGTGACATACCGCGCCTGCCCGTCGGCGATCGACTCGCGCACGCCCGGCGGCGGATCGGACTCGGGCATCACCTGCGGGCGGACGCGATCGGACTCGATCATGCGCGCCGTCTGATTGGCGCTGGTCAGGTAGAGCTGGCCATCACGCTCGATGTAGGTGTAAACGAACGGCAGGCGGGCCCGCGCGACGAAGTCGTTGAGGCTCCCGATCAGGGCGAGATACTCGGGCTCGGGGATCGGCTCGCCGGCGAAGATGCGCTCGTGGTAGCGCGGCGGGAGCATCTCGGGGACCGCCGCGGCGGCGGCCAGCAGGCGCGTGTCGATGCCGGCGATCACGCTCTGGCGCTCCACGAGATACCCGATCGCCGTGACGGCGGCGCAGGCGACGAGGGCGACGACCGCCGCGGCAAGGCCGACGCGGTAGCGAATGGAGGTTGCCCCGAGCGCGCGCGCGAGGAGCCCGGGAGCGCCCGATGCGCTGTCCTCCGCCTGGCGCTGCGCGCTTCGCCCTGTCGAGTCGATCGGCGCCCTCCCGCCTGCTGCCGGCCCTACTACCTTGCCTTCGCACCTCGCGGCGGCGCCTACACCATCGTCAGCCCGCCATCGACGCAGATGGTCTGCCCGGTCAGGTACCCCGCCTCGTCGCTGCTGACGTACGCGACCGCCGCGGCGATGTCGGCGGGCGTCCCGAGCCGGCGCACCGCCATCATCTTCTGCACGCCTTCCTTGATGTCATCGGGAAGCCCGGCGGTCATGTCGGTCTCGATGAAGCCCGGGGCGATCACGTTGGCGGTGACGCCCTTGCCCCCGAGTTCTCTCGCCAGCGTCTTGGTCAGGCCGATCAGCCCCGCCTTGGCCGCGGCGTAGTTCGCCTGCCCGCTGTTGCCCACGACGCCGGAGGTGCTGGCGATGTTCACGATGCGCCCGAAGCGGCCCTTCATCATCGGGCGGGCGGCAGCGCGGCAGGCGACGAAGGCGGAGCGCAGGTTCACCCGCAGCACCTCATCGAACTCCTCATCGCTCATGCGCATGATGAGGTTGTCGCGGGTGATGCCGGCGTTGTTGACGAGGATGTCCAGGCGACCGTGCTCGCTTGCGATCCCTTCGATCGCCGCGCCGAGGGCGGCGCCGTCGCCGACATCCACCGCCTTGACGCTCGCCGCGCCTCCCGCCGCCTCGATCGAGCCCTTCAGGTCATTGAGCGGGCCTTCCGAGCGGCTCATGAGCACGACGTGGCGGCCCTCGGCGGCAAGCCGCTCGGCGATGGCGCGTCCGATGCCGCGGCTGGCGCCGGTGACGATGGCGATGCGCTGGTCGGCCATGACGGGATCCTCCGGGGGCTCCAAAGGGCGGATGGTACGAACCCCACCCGGCGCAGCAAAGCGGCCGGGCTCATCGGCCCGGCCGCACGACTGTTCTGCCACGGCACGCCCTGAACGAAAGACCCCCCACGGAGTGGGGGGCTACCCGGCGGGCTACCCCTCAGCCGCCGGGGATGGTCACCGGGCCGCGCGGCGTGCGCTTGATGGTCGGGCCGCCCTCATCATCCTCTTCTTCTTCCGGTGGGGCAAAGCCGGGCTCGGATCCGAACTCCTCCGTGCCCTGGCCCCACGAGCCGAAGCCCGCCAGCGTGAGGCTGAAGGCCTCGCCGCCCACGCCATCCCACATCGAGGCCCGCGGGCGGGTGTCGGGCGCTGTCGGGGCGCCGGTGAAGACCCAGCTTCCATCGCCGACCTCGATGGCGCCCCAGCCGAGCAGGTACGAGCCGCCCGGCTCCTGGATCGCCAGCACGACCGAGCCGCTGGGCCCGGTCGGGCCGGTCGGGCCCGAAGCCAGCGCATCGGCCGCGGAGTCGCCCATCGACTCGGCGGCGTCGAACATCTTCTTTGTCGCCCGCGCGATCGCCCGAACGCCATCGCTTGCGGCCGGCGAATCCTCGAGCGCTGACATGAGCCCGCGCATGGCTTCAATCGTCTGCGGATCATCCTGGGCCTCGGCCCCGGCGCCGGCGCCCATCTGGGCGAGGATGTTCTCCGCCGTCGGCTCACCCGACAGCCCGAGGGCCGCCTGGATGTCGCCGGCGAGCTGCGGATCATCGTTGAGCACGGCGGTGAGCGCCTCGGACATCTCCTGCTCGAGCCGCGCTTCATCGCCGCCGTACTGCGCCATCACGGTCATCAGCTCCGTGAAGGCCGCCATCACCTCCGGGGGCATCTGCGCCATCATGTCCTCGACGGCCGCGCCCATGTCGGCAGAGCTGCCAAGATCGAACGCGCCGGCGCCCGGCGGCGGCTGGTTCGCCGAGACGAAGATCACGCGCACCTGCTCGATGTCCTCGGTCGCGCTGAACCACTCGCCGGTGAGCGTGAGCTGATCCAGCGTCTCCTGGGCGCTCGGCGTCAGCATGCCCTGCAGCGCGCTGTCATCGGCGGTGGCGATCGCATCGGCCAGGCGCACCACCGCGCGGGCCAGGCCGATGTCATCCTCGTACGGCGCAGCCTGCTCCGGGAACTTCACGCGCGGGTCCGCCTTCATCTCCTGCAGCAGCGCCACCGTGTCCACCGGCTCCGGCGGCGGGGGCGGCGGGGGAGGAGGCGGCGGGGGCGGCGGCGGAGGCGGGGGCGCCTCGCTGCACGCGGTCATGGTCGCCGGCAGGCCGATGGCGCCGGCGGCGACAGCCCCGAGGGCGACTACCCGGATGGTGATGGCCGCAGCGCTTGTGGTCTTAGTCCTTGGGTTCATCGTGGTTCTCCACCTTCACGGATCGATCGATCCGGCGCATAAGGCCCGACAGCGTCTTGCCCGGGGCAAGCTCGAGCCATGATCCTGCTGGGGCTCCCGCTGACGCTCCCGATCCGCTCAAGTCCCCAGCCATGTTCCGGCACTCGGCGGCCCAGCGCACCGGGGCCATGAGCTGTTCGACGAGCCGGGCCTTGATCTGTTCCGGCTGGGGCGTGTGGGCCTGCGCTGTGACATTGCTGTAGACCGGGCAGCGCGGGGCCCGGATCTCGGCTTTGGCGAGGGCCTCAGCCAGCCGGTCGGCGGCGGGCCGCATGATCGGGCTGTGGAAGGCGCCGGCGACCGGCAGCTTCGTCGCCCGCAGGCCCTTGTCGATCGCGATCTTCGCGGCCCGGTCGCACGCCGGCAGCGAGCCCGAGAGCACCACCTGCCCCGGGGCGTTGAAGTTGGCACCCACGAGCACATCGGCGCCCCGGGCCTGGTCGCAGATGGCCATCGCGGCCTCATCCTCAGCCCCGATGATCGCGACCATGCCGCTGGGCGCCGCCTCCGCGGCATCCTGCATGGCCCGGCCGCGCAGGGCCACGATCCGCAGGCCCGCCTCGAAGCTCATGGCGCCGGCGATGTACAGGGCCGTGTACTCGCCGAGGCTCAGCCCGGCGGTCGCGGCCAGCCGGATGTCGTTCTCGCTGACACCCTCGGAAGCCAGCAGCCCGCGCCAGCAGGCCACCGAGCAGGTGTAGATCGCCGGCTGGCTGATGTCGGTGCGGTTGAGCTGGTCCTCGGGCCCCTCGAAGCACAGCGTGCTCAGCGGCGCCCCGAGCGAGTCCCCGAGGATCCCGTCCGCTTCGGCAAAGACAGCCGCGGCCTCGGGCGAGCGGTCGCGCCAGGCCCGCCCCATGCCCACGAACTGGGCGCCCTGGCCGGGACACAGCACGATGGCGGGTTCGGTCATGGGGGAGTGTAGGGTTCTGGGACCTTCGGCGGGCGGGCGCAGCGCGGCCGGCGTTATCCGCCTCGCGATGGGCAATGGCGCTGGCCGCCGGCCGCGCTGCGCCCGCCCGCCGAAGGTCCCAGAACCCTACACTCCCCCATGACCGAACCCGCCATCGTGCTGTGTCCCGGCCAGGGCGCC